>NZ_JBIAFE010000005.1:0-330647 GCF_042869115.1 Micromonospora sp. NPDC007230
GATGGACCGGCTGCTCGGCTGGACCGACGGTCGGGCGGAGCGGATGCTGGGCAGCCTGGTCGCGGGCGGCCGGCTGCGCCGGGCCCGCCGCGGCGGGGACGCCCGCGCCCCGCCCCCCGGGGGCCGGGGGGGGCGGCCCCCGCGGCCCCCCCCCCCCCCCCCGGGGGGGGGGGCGCCCCCCCCCCCCCGGCCCCGCGCCCCCCCCACCCCGCGGGCGGCTCAGGTCAGCTCGTGGACCGCCTCCAGGATCAGCCACAGGCCGGAGATGGCGAAGAGGATCGCCGCGCCGTACCGGATGGTCTTCTCCGGCAGGTGCTTGCCGAGCAGCCGGCCGACCATGATCGCCAGGGCGTCGGCGGCCACCATGCCGATGGTGGAACCGAGCCAGGTGCCGAACCAGCCGTACTTGGTGGCCAGGGTGATGGTGGCCAGCATGGTCTTGTCACCCAGCTCGGCCAGGAAGAAGGCGACGCCGACGGTGATGACCGCGGACTTGCTGCTCTTCTCGGCCTTGCGCTTCTCCTCCTCGGTGAGCTTGTCGCCGCGCAGGGTCCACGCACCGAAACCCAGGAACGCCACACCGGCGATGAGCGAGATCCAGGTGGTGGGCAGCGCCGCGTGCAGCCCGTACCCGATCGCCACCGAGGCCAGGTGCACGATGGCGGTGGCGACGGTGATGCCGATGAGCACCGGCACGGGCTTGAACCGCGTGGCGAACGTGAGGGCCATGAGCTGGGACTTGTCGCCCAGCTCGGCGACGAAGATGACGCCGAAGCTGATCACCAGCGCGACGAGGAAACCGTCCATGTGAACCTTCCCGATCAAGCCGGGAGGAGGTACGGGGGCGCCCTCGACCCGGCTGCGACAGCCTGAGTCGAAGGTCTCGCCCGCCCCGGGGACCGGGGCCGCGTGGCCGGATGCGGAACGCACCAGTATGTCGACCACGACATTGGGGGCTACTCCCCTTCGCGCCGCCCAGCCTAGCCCAGCCCGGCCGGCGGGGACGCCGCGGGTGAACAGGCTCACCGCGGCGGCCCCGGAGGCTCAGTCGGCCCGGGCGAGGGTGACGCCGAACAGTCCGTCCGGGTCGGTCCAGAACGCCTGCGTGGCGAAGCCGGCGTCGGTCAGCTCGGCCGTGATCCCCTCCGGGTGGAACTTCGCCGAGATCTCCGTCCGCAGCTCCTCACCGGCGGCGAACCCGACGTCCAGGTCCAGCACGTGCACCCGCATCGGGCGTTCGGCGCGCAGCCGCATCTCGATCCACTCGTGCTCGGGATCCCAGACCGCCACGTGGGTGAACGCCTCCGGGTCGAAGTCCGCCCCCAGCTCCCGGTTGATCACGCGGAGCACGTTGCGGTTGAAGTCGGCGGTCACCCCGGCCGCGTCGTCGTAGGCGGGCACGATCGCCTTCGGGTCCTTGACCAGGTCGGTGCCGATCAGCAGCCAGTCGCCGGCCTCCAGCGCGGCGCGCATGGCGGTGAGGAACTCGGCCCGCTCCACCGGCAGCAGGTTGCCGACGGTGCCGCCGAGGAACACCACCAGCCGCCGGCCGCCGGTGGGCAGCCGGTCGAGCTGCCGGGTGAAGTCGCCGACGATGCCGCGTACCCGCAGCCCGGGGTATTCGGCGGCGATCCGCTCGGTGGACTCCCGCAGCGCGCTGACCGACACGTCCAGCGGGGCGAAGGTGCCCAGGCCTCCGTGGCGGGTGAACGCGTCGAGCAGCAGCCGGGTCTTCTCCGACGAGCCGGACCCCAGCTCGATCAGCGTCTTCGCCCCGGTCACCTCGGCGATCTCGTCGGCGTGCTCGGTCAACACCGTCCGTTCGGCCCGGGTCGGGTAGTACTCCGGCAGCCGGGTGATCTCGCCGAAGAGTTCACTGCCCCGGGCGTCGTAGAACCATTTCGGTGGCAGCCACTTCGGCTGCGCGGTCAGCCCGACCCGTACGTCCTCCCGCAGGCTGCGGTCGAGGTCCTGCTCCGCCAGGTAGATCTCCAGTGGCTCCGCGCTCATGAGGTGCCCCTTCCGTTGCCCGAACGTCCTGCCCTACCCGTGGAAACGTTGGTTCAGGCGGCCACCAGGTCCCGGGTTCGCACCCCGGTCGCGGTCGCCACCACCAGCCGCCCGTCCGGCACCGCCTGCCAGCCGGGGTCGTCGTCGAGAGGTTCCGAGGCCAACAGCACCGAGTCGGGGGTACGGCGCACCGACAACGCGTGGCCGGCCACGCTGGCCACCGCCGTCGTACCGTCGGTGAGCAGCAGGTTCACCCGCGACCCGGGCGCGACCGCCGCGACGGCCGCGACGGTGTCGGCCACCGCCCGCGCCGGATCCTGCCCGGCCCGCAGCCGGTGCCGGACCAGCGCCCACAGCAGCGCGGCGTCGGTCGGCGCGTCCAGCGTCAGCAGGTCGCGGACCGGCAGCTCGGCGGCGAGCGGCACCACCGTGTCCGGCCAGCCCCGGACCACGCCGTTGTGGCTGAACAGCCAGCGCCCCTCGGCGAACGGGGCGGCGGCCGTCTCCTGCACCGGCATGCCGACCGTCGCGGACCGCACGGCGGCCAGCACCGCACCGGCGACCGTGACCGCCGCGAGCCCGGGCAGGGTGGTGTCGCTCCACAACGGCTGCGCCCGCCGGTAACGGACCGGGTCACCGGTGCCCGGGTACCACCCGACGCCGAAGCCGTCGGCGTTGATCGTGCCGCCGCCGCGCATGTCGCGCGGCGCCCAGGACTGCCGCAGCAGCCCGTACGGCGGGTCGTACAGCAGGCTACGCAGGCTGACCGGCGGACCGAGGTACGCCAGGTGGCGGCACATCAGGCGGAACCGCCGCTCACGCCGGCCCGCTCCGGTCGCTCACGCCGCCTCCTCCGGCCAGGCGTCCCGGGCGCAGCGGAAACCGCTGAAGATCTGCCGCCGGATCGGGTAGTCCCAGTTGCGGAAGGTGCCCCGGCAGGCCGCCCGGTCGGTGCCGAACGAGCCGCCACGCAGCACCCGGTAGTCGTCGCCGAAGAAGACCTCGGAGTACTCGCGGTACGGGAACGCGACGAAGCCGGGATGCCCCCGGAAGGTGGACGAGGTCCACTCCCAGACGTCCCCGATGAGCTGGTGCACGCCGAGCGGCGAGGCGCCCGCCGGGTACGCGCCCACCGGCGCCGGCCACAGGTGCCGCTGCCCCAGGTTCGCGTGCCCGACCGTCGGGTCCTCATCACCCCACGGGTAGCGACGGGAGCGCCCGGCCGCGGGATCCCAGCGGGCCGCCTTCTCCCACTCCGCCTCGGTGGGTAGGCGCTTGCCGGCCCAGGCCGCGTACGCCTCCGCCTCGTACCAGCAGACGTGCACCACCGGCTCGTCGTCGCGCACCGGCGACCAGCGGCCGAACCGGCGGTACGCCCAGCCGTCGCCGTCCCGCCGCCAGTGCATCGGCGCGCTCAGCTCCGCTTCGACGCGGTGTCGCCAGCCCGCCACACTCCACCAGCGCGGCTCGTCGTACCCGCCGTCGGCGATGAAGGCGCGGTACTGACCGTTGGTGACCGGCGCGGCGTCGATGACGTACGCGGGCAGGTCCACGGTGTGCGCGGGGCGCTCGTTGTCCAGCGCCCACGGGTCGGTCGAGGTGCCCATGGTGAACGGCCCGGCCGGCACCAGCACCTCGCCGCCGACCCGGCTTCGCGGCTCGGGCGGTGGTGGCGCGTCCAGCACCGGCGCCCCGGCGCGCAGCTGGTGGGTGGCCAGCATGGTCTCGTCGTGCTGCTGCTCGTGCTGCACGATCATCCCGAACGCGAAGCCGTCCGCCACCAGCTTCCGATCGGTGAACCGGATCCCGTCGAGCAGGTCGTACACCTTGTCCCGGACGGTGCGCACGTAGGCGCGGGCCTCGGCCGGGGGCAGCAGGGGCAGCGCGGGGCGGTCCTTGCGGGGCTGCTTGAACGCGTCGTACAGGTCGTCGATGTCGCGGCGTACCGGATCGCGGCCGCCGACGTCGCGCACCAGCCAGAGCTCCTCCTGGTTGCCGACGTGGGCCAGGTCCCAGACCAGCGGGGACATCAGGGTGGAGTGCTGCCGGATCAGCTCGTCGTCGTCCACCGCGTCGGTCAGCAGCGCGGTGCGGCCCCGGGTGCGGTCCAGCTCCGCCGCGATCCGGCTGCGCAGCTGCTCGCTGTCCGTATCCGGCCGCTCGGTCGTGGTCACCGGTGTCCCCTCTCCGCGGCGGCGCGGCGCCGCACGATTCCTCGGCTCGTCTCCTCGTGGATCCCGGCCGGCAGGCCCAGCTCGGGCAGGGCCGCCAGGGCCAGGTCGAACAGGGCCGTCGCGGCGGCAGCCAGCGGGCCGTCGTCGAGCCCGTGCCGGGCCGCGGCCTGCCAGCGGTCGGCGACCGGGGTGGCGACGGCCAGCGCGTCCCGGGTGGTGGCCGGCTCGGCGAACAGCGCGGCCAGCACGGCCAGCGGCACCGTCCACTCCCGCCGCGGCTGGGCGTCCAGGTAGCGCACCTCCAGGTAGCCGCGCGGGCGTACCGGCGGGAAGAGCGTGCTGACGTGATACTCCAGGTCGTCGGTGGTCGGCGGGCGGGGCAGCGCCCCGGCCAGCCAGTCGGCGAAGGTGACCCCCGGCGGCGGGGTCCAGTCCGGCCCGTCACCGCGGATGCACAGCAGCGGCGCGGCGAGCGCGTACTCGGTCCACGCGGTGAGCGGGTCACGGTCGGGCGAAACGGGCGACCAGACCGGTCGGGTCCGGGCCGGGTCGATGGCCAGCCAGGCGGCCATCCGGGCCGAGGCCCAGCCGGTACGCCGGCCGGCGTACCGGTCCGCGGTGGCGAACGCGGCCAGCAGCGGCGGACCGACGGCGTGGGCCGTGGCCCACCGCTGCGCCACCTGCTCCGGCTCGCCCGCGTCAAGGCAGACCTGCAGGCTGGCCGTGCTGTACATCATGACCCGACCGGCCGGGCCGTGCCGGTCGAAGACGCAGCGCATCGCCTGGTAGCGGGGCGTTTCCACGACGGAGCGCGGCATCCGCCAGGGATCCAGGCCGGCGCGGCCGAGGGCGAGGCCGGCGGCGTCCAGCGCGGCGGTCAGCTCGGCGACGTCGGCCTCGGTGGCCAGGATGAGCGCGGCGATCGACGGTCGCGGCGCGGAGGAGATTTCCACCTGCCCGCCCGGCTCCACGGTCACGGCGCCGCCGTGCCGGAGCCGCTCGGCCGGGCTGGTGGGATCGATGGTGACGGGGCTGTGCCGCCCCAGCGCCCGGTGCAACCGCGCGCGGTCGACCGGGCGGGCCGGGTCCGCGGCGTCGTGCACCGTCCATTCCAGCTCGACGCCGGTGAGCGTGGGCGGACCGGTCTTGAAGCAGATCCTGGCGATGTGCCGGGCGGCGGCGGCCTCGTCCGGCAGGACGGTCGCCCGGTCCAGCTCCGGTGACATCACCAAGAGAAGGCTCCTCTCCCCGTGCGGGGTGGGCGACCACGGTGTCGACGGGCGCCCCCACCGTCGCGGGTCGGGCGTCCGCGGTCCCACCCATCTTCTGTCTAGCAGACGGATCCCGCCCGCCGAGGGAGATGAATTTTTGTCCGGAATCGGGTTGCGGCCGATGCCGGTGGGGTCAGCCGCCGATGCCTGGCCCCTGCACCGCGGCCGGGTTGCCCACACCGGATTTGCCGCTGTTCGATTTGGCGCTGTTCGACTTGCCGCTGTTCGACTTGCCGCTGTTCGACTTGCCGCTGTTCGACTCGTCCGGGCCGCCGGCGGACGTGGTCGCGCCGTCGGCCCCGGACGACGCGCCGGCGGACCCGAACTTGGCAGGCGCACCGGACGACTTGGCGGGCGCACCGGACGACTTGGCGGGGGCGCCGGAGGACGGGGCGGAGGCAGCTGGGGACGGCTTCGAGGCCCGTTCCGGGACGAGCCGGAGGCAGAAGTCCTCCACCTGGTCCGCGCCGCCCGCCGCGGCGACCAGGTCGGCGAAGCCCGGCGACTCCAGCGCCTTGGCCCGCTGCGGTGGCGACTTGGCCAGGTAGGCCTTGCAGTGGCCGGCCAGCTTGCCGGCGCCGGCCGGCTGGCCGGGCCCGTCGGACGGGGTCGGGGCGGCGCCGGTGGTCGGGGCTTGGCCGGGAATTCCGGTGCCGGTCGGGCTCCCGCCCTGGGACCCCGTCGGCGCCGCCGCGCTCTCCCCGCCGGTGCTGCCCGACGTGCCCGGGGCCGGTGGCGGCGCCGGTTGGTCGGGCCGGTCGAGGCTCACCGCGGCGAACGCGACCCCGGCGGTGGCGGTGGTGGCGAGCCCGGCCAGCCAGGCCGCCGCGCCGACGCGGAGGCGTCCCGGCCGACGGGGCGCGAGCGCCGGCGCCGGTACGGGTGCCGCGCGGGCCGCCCGGAACGCGGCGAGCGCCTGTTCCTCGCCGGACAGCTCGCCCGGCTCGGCGGGCGCTGCCGCCGCGACGAGCAGGTGGGCGAGCGGATCGGCGGCCCGGCCGGCACGGGCCGCGTCGAGAAGACGGTCGGACTCCGCCCGGTCGGCGGGTCCGCCGGATCGGTGAAACCTCATCCAGATTCCCCTCACGTCATCCGTCTGCCGGCTCGGCCTTGGGCGCGTTCGGCGCCGCTCGTCCCCGGCCGGTACGGGGGCGGGGTGGGGTGGGCTGCTCGGTCCGGTTGGACGGCTGGTGCACGTCGGAGCGTTCCAGGAGCGCGGCGAGGCGCCGGAGCCCCCGGTGCGCGGCGGTACGGACGGCGCCCGCCCGCCGGCCCAGCACCCGCCCGGCGGTCTCCGCGTCGAGCCCGATCACGGCGCGCAGCAGCACCGCCTCCGCCTCCCGCTGCGGCAGGGTGGCGATCAGCGCGAGCGCGCTCTCGGTGCCGATGGTCTCCCCGGCGCGCTCGGCGGTGTCGGCGTCCCCGGCCAGCTCGCTGAGCGCCTGCACCGGCACCGGCAGGGACGGCCGCCGGCGCTGCCGGCGGAGGTGGTCCATGGCGCGGTTGCGGGCGATGGTGACCGTCCAGGCGCGGAACTCCCCACCGGCGAAGCCGGGCAGGTCGCGGGAGATCTGCAGCCAGGCCTCGGAGGCGACGTCCTCGGCGTCCGTGCCGACCAGGGCGGTGAGGTAGCGCAGCAGCCCGGGCTGCAGGCTGTGGTAGAGGAAGCGGAAGGCCTCCTCGTCGCCCGCCTGCGCTGCGGCAACCGCCTCGCTCAGCTCACCGGTCATGGATTCGCCATTTCCGTTCTCGGGACCGACGCGTGCCGGTGCGGCGTGCCCGATGCCCGTTCCGGCCCCGGTGACCGGACCCCACCCGCGCCATCAGCCCCCCGCTGACCTGATCGGCGCTCCGCGCGGAAACGTGCGGGCGCGCGCATGGACACACGTGCCGCGAAGTACGGTCCGTCGGCGGACATACCGTACCCGGGTCATGGGGCGGCCCAGAGCCGGGCTAACGCTAGGAGCGGGGGCACCGGTGGACAAGCCGCCACTCGACCGGGAAAGAGTGAGAATTCTCTACGGGCGGCCACGGCGGGTCGATGTAACGAAGAGCGCCGCCAGAACGCTGCAGGCCGTCCGGTGCGCGAGTCAGGCCGGTCAACGCGGACAAACCAAGCGTGGAGCGGCGATTCCTGGCCGATCGTACCCGAGCCGTCACGGTCCGCCAATCGACACCCGGGGCCGCTGGCCGTTCGGCGCAGAACGCTCGGAGCGCCCACGCGCCCCGACGGGAGAGATCGCGGGAAATACTTCCGGGCACCACTGGGTACGGTATGGAGGTGTTGTCCTCGGAGGTCGTGCTCAGCGGTCGGTACCGCCTGGATGACCGTGTCGCCACCGGCGGCATGGGTGACGTCTGGCGTGCCACCGACCTGGTGCTGGGCCGTCGGGTCGCGGTGAAGGTTCTGCTTCCCGCGCTGGTTTCCGACCCCGATTTCATCGCCCGCTTCCGCGCCGAGGCGCGGATCATGGCGTCCCTGCGTCACCCGGGCGTCGTCCAGGTCTTCGACTGCGGCGAGGACGAGCTGCCCGACGGCGGCCGGGCCGACTACCTGGTCATGGAGTTCGTCGACGGCGAGCCGCTCTCCCGGCGGATCCAGGAGGCCGGCCAGCTCGAGGTCGCCGAGACGATGTCCATCGTGGCGCAGGTGGCCCAGGCCCTGCACGGGGCGCACGCCCGGGGCATCGTCCACCGGGACGTGAAGCCGAGCAACCTGCTGGTGCAGCAGGACGGCACGGTCGTGCTGGTCGATTTCGGCGTGGCCCGGTCGACCAACGTCACCAGCATCACCAGCACCAACGCCGTGCCCGGCACCGCGCTCTACATGGCACCCGAGCAGGCGGCCGGCCGGCCGGTCTCCGGCGCCACCGACATCTACGCGCTCGGCGCCGTCGCCCACTGCTGCCTCACCGGCAGCCCGCCGTTCACCGGCGACAACCCGCTGCAGGTGGCGGTCCGGCACCTGGACGACGAGCCGCCGGAGCTGCCGGCGGACATCCCGCAGCCGGTCCGCGACCTGGTCGCCCGGGCTCTCGCCAAGGACCCGGCCGGCCGTTTCCCGGACGGCGCGGCGATGGCCGCGGCGGCCCGGGCGGCCATGGCCGGGGCACCGACCGCGACGGTGCCGGTGACGCTGCGCGGGGCGGTCGGGTCGGCCGCCGGCCGCGACGACCTGACCGTCGCGGCGCCCCTGGCCACGGTGGCGCCCGCCGGCCGCCGGGCCCGGCGCGGGCCCCTGGTCGGCGCGCTGGCCGTGGTGCTGGTCGCGCTGGCCGCCCTGGGCGCGGCGCTCGGCGCGGCGCGGAACACGGGCGAGCCGGGGATCACCATCGAGAGCACCCCGCCGGCCGTCGCGCCCAGCGACGCCGCGGAGTCGCCGGCGGCGACCGAGACCAGCCCCGACGAGGGCACCCGGCCGCGCCGGCCGGCCCGGCCGGACAACAGCCCCTCGGCCACGGCGAGCCCGACCCCCACCCCGTCCTTGACCGTGTCGGTGGAGCCGTCGGCGTCCGAAGCGCCGCCGAGCGCCTCGACACCGCCGTCGACGGAGCCCAGCCCGGAAGGCTCGCCGTCGGGCGGCCAGCCGTCGCCGGGCGACAGCGCCAGCACGCAGGCCAACGTGAAAGCGGATCAACAGCCCCGCGCGGGCGGCTGATCCGCCGAGAGCAGACGAGCGCACCGGGGCAACCCGGCCGGGCCGGCCCCGCATCCGCTGCGGGACCGGCTCGGCGTTCCGGGTACGTTCCCGGTCACTCCGCGCCCAGCGCCTCCACCACCGGCCGGGACAGCGCGCGCCGGGCCGGGAGGACGGAGGCGGCCAGCGCGGCCAGCACCGCCACGCCGAGGATCAGGGCGATCCGCGCCGGCGGCAGCACCAGGATGAAGCTGCCGCCCACCCGGGCCACCACGGCCATCGCGCCGGCGGCGACCGCGGTGCCGAGGGCGACGCCGAGCACCGCGCCGACCAGCGCGATGAGCACCGCCTCGACGGCCAGCGCGGCCCGCATGCCGCGCCGGGTCAGCCCCACCGCCCGCAGCACCGCGTTCTCCCGGGTGCGTTCCACCACGGACAGGGTGAGCGTGTTGGCCACCCCGACCAGGGCGATGACCACCGCCAGGCCGAGCAACGCGGTGACGAAGCCCAGCACCATGTCCACCGTGCCGGTGAGCATCTTCTTGTACGCCGCCTGGTCCATCAGGTTGACCGTCGGGTAGTCGGCCAGCACCTGGGTGAGCGCCGCCTTGGCGGTCGCCGGGGCGACCCCCGGCGCCGGGTCCACCTCGGCGAGGTAGCCGCGCTGCGCTGGGAAGAGCCGGGTGAAGTCCGAGTCCACCACCTCGACCACGTACCCGGCCGGGACCGGGCTGCCGGCCAGCGGGGCGTCGTCGGCGTGCACCACCGCGGCGATCCGGAACTGCCGGCCGGCGAGGGTGACGTTCTCCCCGACCGTCCAGCCGCGTGCCGTGGCCAACTCCCGGTGCACCAGCACCGCGCCGGGCCCGAGCCCGCCCACGTCGCCGGCGTCGACGCCGGTCAGCGTCCGGCGCACCAGCGCCGGGTGCGCCGCGCGCAGCTGCACCCCGTCGGCCACCTGGCTGCGCTGCTCGTGCACCACGCCCAGCTCGGGGCGGGCGGCCAGCGCGCCGGCCAGCGGGGCGGGCAGGTCGCCGCCGATGCCGGTCACCACGAAGTCCACCCCGACCTCGGCGTCGACCCCGTCCTCGATGCCCCGCTTGGCGCTGGCCGCGCCGACCACGAAGGCGGTGACCAGCCCGATCCCGATCACCAGCGCGGTCGCGGTGGCGGCGATCCGGCGTGGGTTGCGGACGGCGTTGGCGACGGCCAGCCCGGCGGTCGCGCCGAGCAGCGGGCGCACCGGCCGGCCGAGCAGGCGGACCAACGCCGGCACCAGCACCGGCCCGAACAGCACGATGCCGAAGAAGGCCAGCACCCCGCCGAGCGCGACCAGCGCCACCTGGCCGGAAGCGCCGGCGCCGAGCAGGGCGGCCACGCCGCCGGCGAGCACCAGCGCACCGGCCGCGAGCCGGATCCGGCCCGCCCGCCGGGCCGGCTGCACGGCCGCGTCGGTCAGCGCCGCCACCGGGGCGATCCGGGTGCCCTGCCAGCTCGGCACCGCGGCGGCACCGACGGTGATCAGGGTGCCGAGGACGAGGCAGAGCAGCACGGTCGCGGGGCTCATCGTGAGCGGGCCGCCTGCCAGCGCGCCCTGGGCGGACATCAGCGCGTCCAGCCCGACGGCCAGACCGACCCCGGCCAGCACCCCGGCGGCCGAAGCGACCAGCCCGGTCACCGCCGCCTCCAGCAGTGTGGCCCGGAACACCTGGCCACGGGTGGCCCCGACCAGCCGGAGCAGCGCGGTACGCCGGGTGCGCTGGGCCAGCACGATGGCGAAGGTGTTGGCGATGACGAAGCCGGACACCACCACAGCCACCGCGGCGAAGGTGAGCAGGAAGGCGCTGAACTGCCGCAGGTTCCGTACGCCGTCCTCCACGGCCTCGTCGAGGATCCGCTGCCGGTCCTTGACCACCACCCCGGGGCCGGCCGCCGCGCGGACCCGCTCGACGAGTGTGGCGCGGTCCACACCGGGCCGGGCGGCGACGACGATCCGGTCGTACCCGCGCTGTCCACTGACGGCGAGAGCGTCGACGCCGGCCAGCCCGATGTACGGCCCGCCGACGTCCCGGGAGGTGCCGTCCACGTCGACGGTGCCGACCAGGGTGTACGGCCGGGCCGCCCCGGTGGCGCCGCCCACGCGGACCGGCGAGCCGAGCCGGAAGCCCTGCTCGGCGACGGTCGGCGCGTCGAGGACCAGCTCGCCCGGGCGCTGCGGCAGCCGGCCGGCGACCACGTCGTACGACTGCACGGCCGGGTCGGTGGGGACGGCGGCGAGGACGGCGTAGCCGAGCACCGGGCGGCCGTCGGCGCCGACGACCCCGCCCGAGCCGAGCAGTTCGCCATCGGCGGCGGCCACCCCGTCGACGGCCCGCACCCGGTCCACCAGGGCGGGTGGCAGCGGCTTGTCGTCCTGGCCGTACACGCCGAGATCGGTGTGCCGGTCGAAGGTGCCGGCGCGGGCGTACGCCCCGGCGCGGATGCCGTCGGTGAAGATCAGGGTGCCGGCCACGAAGGCGACCCCGAGGACGATCGCCAGCGAGGAGAGCAGCAGGCGCAGCCAGTCGGCGCGGACCTGGCGCAGGGTCAGGCGCAGCATCCCGGTCACCGCCCCACCGACGGCGCGAGGGAGCCGGCCGGATCGAGGCGGGTGAGCGCCTCGCGCACCTGCCCGACGGTGGGCCGGACCAGCTCGTCCACCATCCGGCCGTCGGCGAGGAAGACCACCCGGTCGGCGTAGCCGGCGGCCACCGGATCGTGGGTCACCATGACCACGGTCTGGCCGAGGGTGTCGACCGCCTCGCGGAGCAGGCGCAGCACCTCCGCACCGGAGCAGGAGTCGAGGTTGCCGGTGGGCTCGTCGGCGAACAGCACCCAGGGGCGGGTGATCAGCGCGCGGGCCACCGCCACCCGCTGCTGCTGGCCGCCGGAGAGCTCGGCCGGCCGGTGCCCGAGACGGTCGGTCAGGCCGACCGCGGCCACCACCTGCCGCAGCCAGGCCGAATCGGGCCGGCGGCCGGCGATGGCCAGCGGCAGCACGATGTTCTCCTCGGCGGTGAGGGTCGGCAGCAGGTTGAACTTCTGGAAGACGAAGCCGATCCGCTCCCGGCGCAGCAGGGTCAGCCGGCGATCGTCGAGCCGGGCCAGGTCGGCATCGCCGATCCGTACCGTGCCGGCGGAGGGCCGGTCGAGGCCGGCGAGGCAGTGCATGAGGGTGGACTTGCCGGAGCCGGAGGGGCCCATCACGGCGGTGAAGCGGCCGGCGGCGAGGTCGAGGTCGACGCCGTCGAGGGCGACGACGCGGGACTGCGCGGAGCCGTACTCCTTGCGCAGGCCTCGGGCGGTGACGGCGACGCCGGTGGTCGTGGGTGCGACGGACACGTGTTGCTCCCCGGGTGGAGACGTTCATCTGACGCCTCCGACGCTATGCGCGACACCGCCCTGTCGATCTCCACCAGCGCGCTCGATCCTGGTACGCCGGCGGTCGCCCCGGACCGGGTGGACCCGTACGACCCAGGTCGTACGCCGGGTCAGCCGCCCGGTGTGACCAGCCCACTCTCGTACGCCAGCACCACCGCCTGCACCCGGTCGCGGAGCTGGAGCTTCGCCAGGATCCGGCCGACGTGGGTCTTGACCGTCGCCTCCGCGACGTGCACCCGGCCGGCGATCTCGGCGTTGGACAGCCCCTGCGCCACCAGCAGCAGGATCTCCCGCTCCCGTTCGGTGAGCTGGGCGAGCCGCGGGTCCTCGGTGGGGGCCGGGCCGAGCTGGCCGGCGAACCGGTCGAGCAGCCGCCGGGTGATCGACGGGGCGACCACCGAGTCACCCTCGGCGACCACCCGGATCGCGGCGAGCAGGTCCTCCGGCGGGACGTTCTTGAGCAGGAACCCGCTGGCCCCCGCCTGGAGCGCGGCGAACGCGTCGGCCTCGGTGTCGAAGGTGGTGAGCACCAGCACCCGGGGCCGCCCGGCGGGCGGCCGGGCGCAGATCCGCCGGGTCGCCTCCACCCCGTCCATGGTCGGCATCCGCAGGTCCATGACGACCACGTCGGCCTCGACCCGGTCCAGCACGCGCAGCGCGTCCGCGCCGTCGATCGCCTCGCCGACCACCGCCAGGTCGGGCTGGGAGTCCAGCACCATCCGGAACCCCGCGCGCACCAGCGCCTGGTCGTCGACGATCACCACCCGGACGGTCATGCCGCCTTCCCTTCCTCCGCACCGGGTGTCGACGGTAGCGGCAGCCGCGCCTCGATCCGCCATCCCCCGGCCAGCGCGGGACCGGCGGTGAGGCTGCCGTCGTACACCCCGACCCGCTCGCGCATGCCGACCAGGCCGTGCCCGCCGGACGGCGCCGGCCGGACCACCGGCCGGCCGCGCCCGTCGTCGACCGCCCGGACCACCACGGCGTCCGCGGACCAGTCCATGCTCAGCTCGACGGACGCACCCACCCCGGCATGCTTGAGCGCGTTGGTCAGCGACTCCTGCACCACCCGGTAGACGGTCAACTCCAGGCCTGGCGGCAGGGGCACCGCCGCGCCGGTGGCGGCGCAACTCACCCGCAGGCCGGCGGCGCGGAAGCGGTCCAGCAGGTGGGGCAGTTCGATCAGCGCCGGCCGGCGGTGCGCCGGCTCGGCGGACAACTCGCCGCCGGGCGCGGCCGCCGCGTCCGGCACGGCCGCCGGCTCCGGCCGGCTCGGCTCCCGCAGTACGCCCACCAGCCGGCGCATCTCCTCCAGCGCCTGCCGACCGGTGTCCGCCACCACCTTGGCCGCCTCCCGGGCCGTCGCCGGATCCCGGTCGATGGTGAACCGCACCCCGTCCGCCTGCACGATCATCACCGCCATGCTGTGCGCCACCACGTCGTGCAGCTCCCGGGCGATCCGGGTGCGCTCCTCGGCCACCGCCGCCCGGGCCTCGGCCTCCCGCTCCCGTTCCAGGGTGGTGGCCCGCTCCTCCAGGCTCAGCACGTAGAGCCGCCGGGTCCGCACATTCAGCCCCATCAGCCACACCGCACCGGTGACCAGCCCGAAGTAGATCGCGCTGGCCCACCAGGCGGCCGGCCCGCGCACCTGGAGCGCGGCCAGCACCACGCCGGCCGCGGCCACCACCCCGGCGAGCACCCCGTCACGGAGCCGGTCGGCGTACTTGACCACGCTGTAGAGGGCGATCAACACGCCGACGTCGTAGCCCAGCGGCCCCCAGCCGACGATCACCTGGGTGAGCGCGAGCGCGGCCACCACCGCGGCCACCGCCGTCGGGTGGGTACGCCGGAACAGCAGGACCAGCGCCATCACGATCCCGACGAAGGTGGCCTTCCAGCCACCCGGCTGGGCGACGCCTCCGGCGACGGCGAAGAGCGCCACCAGCCCGGAGACGGCGGCGTCGAAGGCGACGCTGCGTAGCGGGCGCCCGAAGATGATGCGGTCCACGGTCACCCAGCGTACGGGGTAGCTCGACCATCGATGCTCACCGCTACTGCGCGGCGACGCTCGCCACGTGGCGCCCGCCCCGGGTTCAACGCGCGCCCGGCCCCACGCCGTTCGGGCCCGGCCGTCAGCTCATCGGCAGCCGGTAGCTGCGCTCGCCGCCACCCGCGGCGGTGACCAGCCGCACCTCGCCCGACTTCAGGCCGTACACCACGGACCAGCGGGTGTGTGCCTGCCGGACCGAGCCGAGCAGCCGGAGCGCGCTCGGGGCGTCCACGGTCCCGCCGGCCCGGTCCAGCGCCTCGGCCAGCACGCCGTACCGATGATCGCGCCGCAGGTCCCGGTCGGCCACCCCGACGGCCGGCACGTTGGTCAGCGCCTGCCACGCGCCCCGGCCCTTCTCAGCCCGCAGCTCACCGTCGACGAACTCGACCACGGCGGACGCCCCGCTGGCGTCGGCGAGCAGGTAGTGCAGCGGCGGGCCGCCGTCGAAGTCCAGGTTGTAGCGGCCGAACACGGCGATCGCCTCGTCCACCGTGGCGGCCCCGTCGAGCACCAGCCGCAGGATGCGTACGGAGCCCACGGTCGGCCGGCCCGGCACCGGGCGCGCGGTCGCGCCGTCGTCGGCGGCCAGCCCCACGGCCAGGCCGCGCTCGTTCATCCCGTCGAAGGGCAGCAGCGGCGCGTTGAGCAGCCGCCGGTCCCCCGCCGGGTCGGCGCCGACGCCGAGGTACGAGATGTCCACCACGGAGATCGAGGCGTACCCGTCCGGCGGGTCGGTCCGCAGCACCAGGGCCGGGTTCGGGTCCCAGTCGAAGTTGCGGGCGAACAGCGGCCGGGTCCGGTCGCCGAGCGCCGCGAACAGCGAGCAGCCGAACGGGCTCGCCTCGGGGGTGCCGGAGATGCCGACCGTCGGGTCGTAGTCCCCGACGTAGGTCATCTCGTACAGCGGCAGGTCGTCCACCCGGCGGAGACTGGCCAGGGTCCGCTCGACCTGGCCGGCGTCCTGCCGGGAGGCGGTCGGGGTGCCGGCCGGGGACGCCGCCGGGGTCCGTTGGCTGGCGGCGCAGCCGGTGCCGGCGAGCAGCAGGGCGAGACCGGTGGCGAGCAACGTCCTCCGCATGCCAGCGACGCTAGAGAAGGCAGCGACAGTTGTCCATCGGTCAGGGGGCGGGGATCCGGGCCAGTTGCTCGTCGATCGCCTCGGGGGTGAGGGCGGGGCGACCGCCGGGGTGGCCCACCGTCGCGCCGGCCGCGGCGACCGCGTGCCGGGCGACCTGCTCGTACGGCTCGCCGCGGAGCAGGCTGACGGTGAGCGCCGCGACGAAGGCGTCCCCGGCGCCGGTGGTGTCCACCGTGGGCGTGTCGCTGATCGGCACGAAGCGTTCCCCGTCCGGCCAGACGAAGGCGTTCCCCTCCCCCGCCACCTCGACCGCAACCAGCGACGGCCCCCGGGCGAGCAGCTCCCGGCCCGCCCGCAGCCCCGTCCCGGCGTCCTTCGGCGGGTCGCCCACGATCAGCTCGACCTCCCGCGCGTCGGCCCGCAGCACGTCGGCCAGGGCGAGCAACTCCGTCGCGCCGGCCGGGTCCGCCGGCGCGCCGTCCAGCACCACCAGCCGGTCGGCCGCGCGGGCGCACCGGGCCGCCGCGAGCGCCGCCGGCAGCGGCTGCTGGAGTTGCACGAGCACGGCGCGGGCCGCCGAGAGCACCTCGGCCGCGCCGGTCACGTCGGCCTCGGTCAGCAGGGTCGCCTCGGGGATGTCCTCCAGGTAGCGCCAGTGGGCGTCGGCGTCCACCACGTCGACGATCAGCGCGCTGGGGGTGCCCGCCCGGCGCAGCACGGGGGCCACGTCGATGCCGTCGCTGCGGGCCTGGCCCAGCAGCCGGTCGCCGACCTCGTCCTCGCCGACCACGCCGAGCAGCCCGGGCCGGACGCCGAGCTGGGCCAGCCCGACGGCCTGGTTGGCCCCCTTGCCGCCGAGCAGTTCCCGGCGGCGGCGCACCGGGGCCGTCCGGGACGGGCCGGGCACCTCGTCCACCACGAGGACGAGGTCCCGGCACACCTGCCCCACCACCAGCGCGTCCAGTCCGGCCATGCCCGGAGATACCCCGGCCGCCGCCGGTCACGCCCCCGGGCTACCGGCGCGTGACGGCGAACATGAAGCAGCCGTACACCACATTGCGGCTGTGCAGCCGGTCCACCGCCGGGTCGGCGAGCAGGTCGGTGATGACGGCCTCGGGCTCGTCGCCGTCGTGGAGCCGGCCGCCCACGATCCGGCCCCGGCGGTCGTAGGCCCGCAGCACCTGGGGCCGGCCCCGCCAGCCGGGCGGGTAACCCGGCCCGTGGTCGGGTCCGGGGCAGTCGCCGTCGTGCGCGAAGACCGGCCCGACCTCGCGGTACGGGCCGGCCGGCAGCGCTGGGGCGTACCCGAACAGCAGCAGCGGCTCGCCCGCGCCGGCGTCGCGCAGGCAGCAACGCAGCGGTTCGCCGCCCTCGGCGGTGCGGCGCTGCGGCGGCTGGCCGGACGCGTCCCGGTCGGTGCGCCGCACCTCGGCCAGCACCTCGCCCGGCATCGGCTGGATCAGGTACCCGGTGGACGTCGTCATGCGCCCAGCCTGGCGCGGTCCGGCGGTCGGTGCTGGCGGCGATCGGACCTCGCGTTTCCGGGCCGCGAGCCGCCCGGTCCCGCCCGGGCGGCCGGCGGCTCACCCGGGCAGCGACGCCTCGTCCCCACCCCGGGCGCGGCGCGGGTTGACCATCCGGCGGACCACCGGCGCGGTGTTCCACCGCGCCGCGCCCACCAGGTCCCGGACGTGCTCGAACACCGTGTAGTCGGGCCGGGCCAGCCCGTCGGCGATCGCCCGGTCCAGGTCGTTGCCGCACCGGCTGAGCACGCTGTCGAAGTCGCGACGGACCGGGTCGAGCAGGTGGTAGCCGTAGGAGCGGTGCAGGCGGGCGAAGAACGGCTTGTAGAGCCGGGCCCGCTCGTGCAGTCCGGACGAGTACGACATCGGGTGCTTCGGCCGCCGCCGGACGTAGTCGGGCAGCAGGTCGGCGAAGGCCCGCCGGAGGATCCACTTCTCCTGACCGTCGCGCAGCTTGAGCTCGAGCGGCAGCCGCATCGCCAGATCCACCAGTTTCAGGTCGAGGAAGGGCACCCGGGCCTCCACGCCGTGGCCCATGCTGGCCCGGTCCACCCGCTGCAACTCGGTCCGGCCGAGGTTGCGGATCTTGTGGAGGAAGAGCCGGCGGGACCGTTCCGGGCCGACCTGGTGATACATCGGGTAGCCGCCGAAGAGTTCGTCCGACCCGTCGCCGGTGAGCACCACCTTGATCCCCAGCTCGTGCAGCCGGCGGAAGATCGGCACCGAGACGACCGCGTTGATGATGTCGCCGTACTCGGTCAGCTCGGAGATCCGGATCGCCTCCCGGATGTCGGCCAGCCGGATGTCGCGCGGGCGCAACTCGATCACCTCGTGCGGCACGCCGAGGTCGGCGGCGAGTCGCCGCGCGTACGCCACGTCCGGGCTGCCCGGCACGCCGATGGTGATCGCGAGGCAGTCCGGGTGCAGCTGCCGGGTGTGCAGCAGCGCGAGCGAGCTGTCCAGACCGCCGGAGAGGACCACCCCGACGGTGAGGTCGGTGTCGAGCCGCACCCGGATGCTGTCGGTGAGCGCGACCCGGACGAGCAGGGCGGCCTCGTCCGGGTCGTCGATCACCGGCCGCCCGGCGCCGAGGCTGCGCAGGTCCACGTACGGGCGCAGCCGGACCGCCCCGTCGGGCTCGGCCCAGCCGTGGTGCCCGGGCGGGACCTCGCTGATCGGGGCGCCGTGCCCGACCAGCGCCTTCACCTCGGACGCGAGGTGCAGGCAGCCCGGGCTGCGGGACCAGTACAGGGATTTCACGCCGAGGGGGTCACGGGCCAGGTAGGCCCGGCCGCTGGCCCGCTCGACCACCACGAAGGCGTACTCGCCGCGCAGCCGGTGCACCGCCTCCTCGCCCCACTGCCGGAACGCGGCGAGCACCACCTCGGTGTCGCTGACGCCGTCGAAGGCGTACCCGAGCCGGGTCAACTCGGCGCGCAGCTCATGGTGGTTGAAGACCTCGCCGTTGTAGCAGAGCAGGTGGCGCTTGTCGAGCGTGACCCAGGGCTGCACCGCCCGCTCGCGGTCCACGATCCGCAGCCGGCGTACGCCGGCCAGCAGGCCGGCCTCCTGCCGGGTCTCGGTGACCTCGCCGCGTGGGGCGAGGGCGGCGAGCATCCGCCGGAAGGTCGCCGGATCGGCCTCCGGGCCGATGCTCAACGCGATCCCGCACATCCTCCGCTCACCCGCCCATCTCGGCCTCGTACGCCCGGCGGAACCGCAGCCGGGCGGTGGGCGCGAGACAGAGGTGCCAGGCCTGGCCCTCGTCGACCACATTGATCTCGCCGGCCTCCTGGCGGGCCAGCAGCAGGTCGGCCAGCGCGTCCCGGACGCCGAACCGGGCGAACCAGGCCATCTCCACGTCGGCCGCCCAGCCGAGGCAGTGCCCGCTGGGCACCATGGCGGCGTATCCGAGACGGCGCAGCCGGTACTGGTGCTCGGCGCTGCGGGCGAGGCTGGTGACCCAGAGCGGCGGGGTGGCCGGCGGGCTGGCCGCGGCGAACTCCCGGGCGACGTCGTTGAGCAGGGCGATCACCTCGCGGCGGGCCCGGCGGAACATCAGCCCCGCGGTGTACGGGGTGGAGTCGGGCAGCAGCCGGCGGCGTACCGCCCGCAGCCCGCGGCCGAGGACGGTGGCGGGCTGTTCCTGGTAGCGGAAGGCGAGCAGTCCGCGCCGGCGCAGCCACTCCAGGTCGACGAGGTCGGTGGTCGTGTCGACCTGGCTGTCGGTGAGGAAGGCCGGGGTGTCCCGCCACCACATGACGTCGACGCGGGAGAGCAGGTAGATCCGGACCAGCGCGGTGAGGTCGTGCGCCGAACTGCGGACGTTCGGCTGGTAGCGGGTCATCTCCAGCAGCAGGGTCTCGCGGGCGCCGACGAATCCCTGTGGGGTGGCGTTGAGGACCGCGGCGATGGCCGGCTCCCGCAGCCGCTGATCCAGCAGCACCTGGCGGGCGTTGGTCGAGGAGGCGTCGGCCAGGGCGGCGACCTCGACCAGCAGTTCCGCCACCGCCGCCCGGTACGCGGTGAGGTCCGGCTGCCCGGGCACGGGGCATCGGCCGACGGCGGTGGGCGCCCGACGGGCGGCGGCGGTGGGCGCGGAGGCGGTGGGCGCAGGGGCGGTGGGCGCGGAGGCGGTGGGCGCGGGGGCGGTGGGCGCGACCGCGGGGGCGGTGTGCGCGACGGCTTGCCCGGGCTGCTGGCCGGGGCTTCGGCTGGGCACTCGCATGATCGGGTCCCCTCTCCGGGCGGACACGGCGTGATTGCACCTGGATCCACCGTAAGCACCAGGATCGGGAAGCTTCCGAACAATCCTCCTATCTCCCCCTAATAGCCCTCATTTCGGGGCGACCCGGCCCTAACTGCCGGTCAACCCCTGCACCCACCCGTACGAGGGCGCGGCGGGCAGGTCGGCGTCCCGGCCGGCGCGGACGGCGTCGGCGAGGTGCAGCGCCGCGCCCAGCGCGGCCCGGAACAGCAGGGAGCCGGTGCTGACCCGGGCCACCCCGAGCCGACCCAGCGCGGCCAGGCCCGGCCCACCGGGCCGGTGCAGCACGTTCAACGGCCGGCCGACCTCCGCCGCCAGCAGCCCGACGGTGTCGTCCGGCGCGGCGGGGACGAAGAACCCGTCGGCGCCCGCCTCCCGGTACGCCCGCGCCCGATGCAGGGCCTCGTCCAGCGGCTCGGGCACCCCGAGCCACCAGGCGTCGGTGCGGGCGTTGACGAAGAGCCCCGGCACGGCGGTCTTCACCGCGGCGACCTTGGCAGCGGTCAACTCCGGCGGCGCGAGCGTGCCGTCGGGGCGGCCGTCCTCCAGGTTCACCCCGACCACTCCGAGCGCCGCCAGCTCGGCGACGTAGTCGGCCACCGCCGCCGGGTCGTCGCTGAAGCCGCCCTCGACGTCGACGGTGAGCAGCACCGGCAGGTCGCGCAGCCGCCGGGCGAGGTCGAGGTTCTCGCCCCCGGTGGCGCCGGCCCCGTCCGGCTTGCCGCCCGCCGCGGCGACCCCGAGGCTGGTGGTGCCGATCGCCGGATGCCCTGCGGCGGCCAGGGCGGCGGCGGAGGCATGGTCCCACGCGTTGGGCAGCAGCACCGGCCGCCCCGGCCGATGCAGCGCTCGAAAGGCGGCATCCCGCTCACTCATCAACAATCACCTCAATCATCAGCGGCGCCCCCGGGGGTGATCATGAGGTTGGCGGCGGCCGCGGAGATCCACATCGCCGCCAACCTCATGATCATCGGAAGCGGGGTGGGTGGTCAGGCGCGGGCGGGGCCGGTGTCGCGGGAGGGGGGTGGGGCGAGGGCGGCCGGGGCGAGGCCGAGGGCGGCGGCCAGGGCGGGGCCGCCAGCCGGGGTGAGGCGGATCGCGCGGCCGGTGCCGCGTACCGTCCAGCCGAGGTCGAGGAAGCGGGCGCACAGCGCCGCGCCGAGCGCGCCGGCCAGGTGCGGGCGGCGTTCGGTCCAGTCCAGGCAGTCGCGGACCAGGGGGCGGCGGCCGGTCCGCAGCGGCTCGACCGGCACGCCGATCCCGGCCAGCCAGGCCACGCCGGCCGGGGTGAGCGCCAACCCGCCCGTCCGGTCCAGCACCCCACGGTCCAGCAGCGCGTCGTGCACCAGCACGCCGAGCCGGCCGGCCAGGTGGTCGTAGCAGGTCCGGGCGTACGCCAGGGCGGCGCCGGCCGACGCGGCGCGCAGCGTACGGGCCGGGACCGGCGGGGCGGGCACGTGCCCGGCGAGGTCCTCGATGAGCTGAGCCACCGACGGCCCGGCGAGGCGGACGTACCGGTGCCTGCCCTGCCGCTCCTCCACGAGGAGCCCGCCGTGCACCAACCGGGTGAGGTGATCGCTCGCCGTGGAGGGGGCCACCCCGGCGGCGCGGGCCAACTCCCCTGCCGTCCAGGCACGCCCGTCGAGCAGGGCCAGGCAGAAGCTGGCCCGAGTGCGGTCGGCGAGCAGCGCGGCGAGCCCGGCCAGCGAGCGGCCGTCGGTGCTGGTGGTGGTCATCCAACCATGCTGACACGGGCACGGTTCGGCGCCGGCCGACCCGTCCGGCCGCTCTTTACAACGTTGTATCCAACGTTGTAGAAACGGGTGCACCGCAGTGACCTCCGTCAACTCTCGAGGCAGGCCTGATGGGACACCTCCACCGGGGCGGCGCGCTCGCCGCCGTACTCGCACTGGTGCTGACCACGGCGGCCCCCGCGCCGGCCGCCGCCGCACCCGACCACTACCGCAACCCGATCTCCGCCGGCTACGCCGACACCTTCGCCGACCCGGTCGTGGTCCGCGGTGACGACGGCCTCTGGTACGGCTTCGGCACCTCCGACCCGCTGCGCGAGGGCGAGCGGCGGGCACACCGGGTGCCCATCGCCCGCTCCGCCGACCTCGTCGACTGGACGTACGTCGGCGACGCCCTCGCCCCCGACCAGCGGCCCTCCTGGGCCGCCCCCGGCGCGATGTTCTGGGCCCCCGACGTCCGTCGGGTCGCCGGCCGCTGGGTCATGTACGTGACCGTCACCGACACCACGGTCTCCGGCGACACCTTCGACACCGCCATCGGAGCGGCCACCGCGCCCACCCCGGCCGGCCCATGGACGTTCGCCGACGCACCGGTGGTCGCGCCGCGCCCCGGCGGCGGGGGCGACTACCTCTGGACCATCGACCCCAGCCAGTTCACCGACGTCGACGGCCGGAACTACCTGTACTACGGCAGCTACTACGGCGGGCTCTCGGTCACCGAGCTCTCCCCGGACGGGCTGACCGCCGTGGGCACGCCGACCCTGGTCGCCATCGACAACAAGTTCGAGGGCAGCTACGTGCTGCGCCGCGACGGCTGGTACTACCTCTTCGCCTCCACGGCGAACTGCTGCGCCGGGCCGGCCACCGGCTACTCCGTCCAGGTCGGGCGCGCCCGCAGCCCACGCGGCCCGTTCGTGGACCAGGACGGGCAGCGGCTGGACGCCTCCCGGGCCGGGGGCACCCCGGTGCTCACCCAGAACGGCAACCGCTGGATCGGCACCGGGCACAACGGCGTCCTCACCGACCTGTCCGGACAGGACTGGATCGTCTACCACGCGATCGACCGGGCCGACCCGTACCTGGACGAGCCGTTCGGCATCAACGAGCGGCCGATGCTGCTGGACCGCCTCGACTGGGTGGCCGGCTGGCCGACGGTGAACGCGGGCGCCGGCCCCTCCGACGGTCCCCGGCCCGCGCCGGTCACCACCGGCCGCCTCGACGCCCGGTTCGACTCGGCGGACCTCACGGGTTGGCGGGCCGACGGCGCCTGGCGGGTGGCCGACGGGCAGGTCACCGGCACCGGCGCGCTGACCAGCCGGACCGCCCTGGGCGGCGACGTGCGGGCCGAGGCCGACGTGCGGTTGACCGGCGGGGAGTCGGCCGGGCTGCGGCTCGGCGAGGTGGAGGTACGGGTCGGCGGCGGCCGCTTGACGGCCCGGGAGGCCGGCGAGACGGCGGCCGAGGCACCCCTGCCCGCCGGGCTCGACCTCGCCGACCGGCACAACCTGGCCGTCGAGGTACGCGGCCGGCAACTCGTCGCCCAGCTGAGCCCGGCCCGGCTGGGTGACCAGCTCGCTGTGGTGACGCTGGAGCTGACCCGACCGGCGGCCGGCCCGCTCGCGCTGCTCGCCGCCGGGGCCGCCGGTTTCGACAACGTCAGCCTGGCCCGGCTGTACCGGCCGGTGCGACACACCGTCGCCCCGCCGGCGGTCGGCCCACTGCTGCCGGGGTACTCGGACGAGTTCACCGACGGCCTCGATCCCGGCTGGCGCTGGATCCGGCGCAACCCGACGGCCAGCGTCACCGACGGTGCCCTGCGCTGGCCGGTGGAGTCGACCGACCTGGTCGGCACCGGCAACACGGCCGGCGTGCTGCTCCGCGACGCGCCGACCGGGGACTACGTGGCGGAGACGAAGGTGACCCTCGACCTCGGTACGGACACCGTCCGCAACTACCAGCAGGCCGGCATGATCGCGTACGTGGACGACGACCGGTTCGCCCGGCTGGCCCAGGTGGCCATCTGGAACACCCGCCAGGTCGAGTACGGCTACGAGCTGCCCTTCGCCGGCCGGCCGGTGTACGGCGGCTCCATCGTCGGCACCCCGGCCACCACCACCTGGCTGCGGCTGACCCACCATGTCGACCCGGCCACCGGCGAACACGAGTTCCGGGCCGGCTCCAGCCGGGACGGGCAGCACTGGACCTGGGGCGCGGTGTGGACCTTCCCGGCCGACACCACGCCCCGGATCGGACTGGTCGCGCAGGGCGGCGCCCAGCCGGCGGTCACCGCCGAGTTTGACTACCTGCGGTTCTACCGCTGAGCCCGGGAGTCCGGGGCCGTCCGCAGCCGGGCGGCCCCGGACGGCTCAGCAGGCCGGGCGCGGATGCACGGAGACCAGCTCGCTGACGGTACGGGTGTCGCTGTCGTAGCTGCGCGCGGCGACGAACTCCCCGGCGGGGCGGTCGAGGCCGGCCAACGCTCGGGCCCGGCGGCGGTCGGCGTCCCGGAACCGCAGCGCCAGGCTCAGGTGCGGGATCCAGCGTCCTGGCAGGTGCCACGGGCGCGGGCCGGGCGCCCCGGCGAGCACGTCCCAGACGGCACCGTGCAGGGCGAGCAACTGCGGCGCGGGCCGGACCAGCCAGACCAGCGGGGCGCTCCCGTCGAGCACCGCCACCCGGTCGAGGCGGGCGGGCAGCGGCAGCGCCGCGTCGCAGAGGTCGGCGAGGCGCTGCTCGGCCCCGGGTGGGAACTCGTCGACCGAGGCGAGGGTCAGGTGCGGGCGGTTGGTGGGGTGGATGTTGCGCGCCAGGCTGGGCAGACCGGCCTCGGCCAGCCGTCGCCAGGACGCCCGTACCGCCTCCTCCAGCTCCGGCGAGCAGAGCAGTTCGACCGTACGCACGCCGTCAGGCTAGTCGCCAACGGTGTGTCCGGACGCCCCGTGGGGAATGCTCACCGGATGAGCGTGCTGACCGAAACCGACGAACGCCACCTGCGCCGGGCCATCGCGCTGGCCGCCGCCGCCCGGGACGCCGGCGACGGCCCGTTCGGCTCGTTGCTGGTCGACACCGACGGGCGGGTGCTGGCCGAGGAGGTGAACACCGAGCGCACCGACGACGACATCACCGCGCATCCGGAGCTGAAGCTGGCCCGCTGGGCGGCCCGGCACCTGGCCGCCGACGCGGCGGCCGTCGCGACGATGTACACGAGTTGCCAGCCCTGCGGCATGTGCGCCACCGCCATCGAACGCTCGGGCCTGGGCCGGGTCGTGTACGCGCTCAGCGCCGAGCAGTTGGCCCAGCTGCTCCCGGCGCCGCCGCCCGCCCCGGCGGCGTACGCCGGCCCGGCGCTGCTCGCCGAGGCGCGGGTGCCGTTCGAGACGGGCTGAGCCGGTCAGAGCCAGCCGGCCTCGCGGGCGATCCGGACCGCCTCGGCCCGGTCGGCGGCGCCGAGCTTCTGCACGCAGGCGGCGAGGTGGTTGCGTACCGTCCCGGCCGCCAGGTGGGTACGCCGGGCGATCACGGCGACCGGTGTGCCGTATTCGGCCAGGCGCAGGGTCTCCAGCTCCCGGGCGGTCAACGGGCAGTCGGGCAGGGTCAGCGCGTCGGCGGCGAGCGCCGGGTCGACGTACCGGGCCCCGGAGTGGACCCGGCGGATCACGTCGGCGAGCGCTCCACCGGGCGCGCCCTTGGGCAGGAACCCCCGGGCACCGGCGGCCAGCGCGGGGCGCAGATGAGCGGGGCGACCGTGGCCGGTCAGGATCACCACGGCGCAGGCGGGCAGCACGCGGGCCAGTTCGGCGGCGGCCTGGATCCCGCCGGGCGGCGGCATCTCCAGGTCCAGCACGGCCACGTCCGGGCGGTGCGCCAGCGCGGCCGTCACGGCGGCCCGGCCGTCGGCGGCGTGCGCCACCACCTCGATGTCCGGCTCCAGGTCCAGCAGGGCCGCGAGGGCGAGCCGGATCAGCTCCTCGTCGTCGGCGAGCAGCACCCGGATCACGACGGCACCGGCAGGGTGGCCACGAGGCTGAACACCCCGTCCTCGGTGCGGGTGCGCACGGTGCCGCCGGCCGGGGCGAGCCGGTCGGCCAGCCCGCGCAGGCCGCCGCTGCGCTCGTCCGGTCCGTCGCCGCGGGCGCCGTCGTTGCGTACGGTCATCGTCACCAGGCCGTCCTCCCGGGTGATCTCGATCCGGCACCAGTCGGCCCGGCTGTGCCGCAGCACGTTCGTCCCGGCCTCCCGCAGCACCGCAGCCAGGTCGGCGGCGACCGCGGCCGGCAGGTCACCGTCGGGCGGCACGACCGTGCAGCGCACCCCGCTGGTACGCAGCACCTCACCCACCGCGGCCACCTGCTCGGCGAGGTCGACGGTCCGGTAGCCGTGCACGGCCGCGCGGACCCGGTGCAGGGCGGACCCGGCGAGGCGCTGCACCTCGGCGGCCTCCCGGCCGGCGCGGCCGGCGTCGACGGGCGCGAGGCGGGCGGCCAGCTCGGCCTTCAGCGCGATCACCGTCAGGTCGTGGCCGAGCAGGTCGTGCACGTCCCGGGCGAAACGCAGCCGCTCCTCGGTGGCGGCCAGCCGGGCGCGGGCGGCCTGGCCCTGCCGCGCCTCGACGAGCAGGTCCCAGAACCACACCTGCACCCAGGTGATCGCGGCGACCCCGAGGCCGACGCCGCCGGTGACGAGCAGCGCGTGGCGTACCGGCACGCCGGCCCACCCGGCCACCACGACGGAGACCACGAGCATCGCGGCCATCGCGACGGTGGCGGTCGCCGGCCGGAACAGCAGCGGCAGCATGCCGACCAGCGACGCGCCCAACCAGGCCCAGGTCGGCCAGGTGCCGGCGGCGACCGGCCCGACGAGCGGCACGCTCAGCAGGGTGGCCACGGCCAGCGCGGCGTGCCGTCGGCGCCGCCGGTCGCCGGCGAGCCAGGGGGTGACCGCCGCGTGGACCACACCCGCCTGGGCGGCGACGAACGCGAGGAGCCCGACCGCGCCGAGGCCCACGCGGACCGGGTCCGGCTCGCGGGCCAACCCGACGCCCGGCAGCAGCAGGGTGGCACCGAGGTTGGTGGCCAGCGACGCCAGGGTCAGGTGCCGGGCCCGGCGCAGCCGGCGGTCCGCCGCCTCGACCGTCATGCCCGCCGATCCTAGGTAAGTTGTCCGTCCGGTTCACCCCTGCGGAATGTCATCGCCGCACCGTGCGTCCCGCACGGATCCCGGTGAGTTGTGCGCGGGTCGGCCGGGCGGCCGGTCGGGGCAGGGTCGGGGCATGACGGAGACGACGGCACGCGTACCCCGGAAATCGGCCCACGACCGCCGCCGGCTGGCGCGGCACCTCGCCGAGATGGTCGCCGCGATGCTGGCGGGCATGCTGCTGCTCGACCCGGTGTGGCGGGCGGGTGCGGCGGTGCTGGGCGGCGCGGACGTCCTCGCCCGGACGGACGTGGCGGCGCTGGTGATGGCGACGGACATGGCGCTCGGGATGGCCGCCTGGATGTGGCACCGCGGTCACCGACGGGTCGCCGTCGTCGAGATGGTGGCCGCCATGTACGTCCCGTTCCTGCTGCTCCTCCCGCCCTGGTGGGCCGGGCTGGTCGGGGACCACGGGCTGACCCTCGGCGGCCACCTGCTGATGCTGCCGGCGATGGTGCTGGTGGCGCTGCGGCACCGCCACGCACCCGCGGCACCGCCCCGCCGGCATCCGGCCGCCGCGGCGCTGACGCGCCGGTGGCCCACCGCGCTCGCCCTGCTGATGACCCTGGACCTCTGGATCGCGCCGGCCGTGCTCGCCCCGTGGACGCTGCTCGTGCTGCCGGCCGGCTACCTGCTGCTCGGCACCGGGCGCCGGCAGTGGCGCGACCGACGGGCCCTCGCGCTCCAACTCGCCGGGCTGGCCGGCTGGGCCGGGCTGGCCGCGGTCGCCCTCGCCGTGCCGGACGGCGTCGGCGGTGCGCTGGTGGCCGCCGGCTGGCTGGCGCACGCCGCCTGGGACCTGGCGCACCATCGCAGCGGCCGGGTGGTCCCGCGGGCGTACGCCGAGTGGTGCGCGGTGCTGGACGCGGCGGTGGGGATCACCATGGCGCTGGCCCTGGTGGGCGGATGAGCGCGACTTGGTGTGCCGGTCGCCGCGCGGCCCGGTCGGCGGTGATGAAAGGCTTGCCGCATGAGTTCCGCACCAACGCCGACCAACCCCACCACCCCTGCCGACGCCGACGACCCGGCGACCACCTTCGCAGACCTCGGGCTGCGCACCGAGCTGCTGAACGCGCTGGCCGCGCTCGGCTACGAGGAACCGACCCCGATCCAGCGGGAGGCGATCCCGCCGTTGCTCGCCGGCCGGGACCTGCTGGGCCAGGCGGCGACCGGTACGGGCAAGACGGCAGCGTTCGCCCTGCCGCTGTTGCAGCGGATGCCGGACGAGCGGCCCGGCGGCGAGCCGGTGTCGCTGGTGCTGGTGCCCACCCGGGAACTGGCCGTGCAGGTCTCCGAGGCGTTCCACCGGTACGGCAAGGACCTGGGCACCCGGGTCCTGCCGATCTACGGCGGCCAGCCGATCGGCCGGCAGCTGCGGGCGCTCGACCTGGGCGTGGACGTGGTGGTGGCGACGCCGGGCCGGGCGCTGGACCACATCGCCCGGGGCACCCTGCGGCTGGATTCGCTGACCACGGTGGTGCTGGACGAGGCGGACGAGATGCTCGACATGGGCTTCGCCGAGGACATCGAGGCGATCCTGGAGCACGCCCCGGCCGACCGGCAGACGGTGCTGTTCTCGGCGACCATGCCCGCGCGCATCGACGGGCTGGCCCGCCAGCACCTGACCGACCCGGTCCGCATCCAGATCGAGCGGGAGCGGCCGGTGGCCGGCGAGGCGCCCCGGGTGCGGCAGAGCGCGTACCTGGTGGCGCGGGCGCACAAGCCGGCGGCGCTGGGCCGGGTGCTGGACGTGGAGTCGCCCACCGCGGCGATCGTGTTCTGCCGCAGCCGGGAGGAGGTGGACCGGCTCACCGAGACGATGAACGGCCGAGGCTACCGGGCCGAGGCGCTGCACGGCGGGATGAGCCAGGAGCAGCGGGACCGGGTGATGGGCCGGCTGCGGGCGGGCACCGCCGACCTGCTGGTGGCCACCGACGTGGCGGCCCGCGGCCTGGACGTCGAGCAGCTCACCCACGTGGTGAACTACGACGTGCCGTCGGCGCCCGAGTCGTACGTGCACCGGATCGGCCGGGTGGGCCGGGCCGGCCGGGAGGGCGTGGCGATCACCCTCGCCGAGCCGCGCGAGCACCGGATGCTCAAGACCATCGAGCGGGTCACCGGCCAGCGGATCGCCGTCGACAAGATCCCCACGGTGGCGGACCTGCGTACCCGGCGGCTGGAGCTGACCCAGGCGGCGCTGCGGGAGTCGCTGCTGGAGGACGACCTGGAGCCGTTCCGGGCGATCGTCGAGTCGCTGACCGACGAGTTCGACCTGATGGAGGTGGCGCTCGCCGCGGTGAAGCTGGCCCACGAGGCCACCCTGCCGGGCACTACCGACGAGGAGGAGGAGATCCCGCAGGTCGCGGTCCGGCCGTCCCGAGAGGGCCGACCGGGGTACGAGGGCCGGGAGCGGCGCGGCGGCGGCCGGCCGAGTGCCGGTGGTACGACGCAGGTCTTCATCGGGCTCGGCCGGCGTGCCGGGGTCCGGCCGCAGGACCTGGTCGGGGCGATCACCGGGGAGACCCGGGTCAGTGGCCGGGACATCGGCTCGATCGAGATCGCCGACCGGTTCTCCCTGGTGGAGGTCCCGTACGCGGTCGCCGACGAGGTGATCCGGGGGCTGCGCGGCAGCACCATCAAGGGCCGCAAGGCCACCGTACGCCGGGACCGGGACACCGACGGCGGTGAGCGCCACTTCGACGGCGAGCGGCGGGAGCGGCGCGGCCCGGATCTCGACGGCGGTGCGCGGCGGGAGCGCCGGGACCGCTGGTGAGCACGGTGGAGGCCCCCGGTCGTTCGACCGGGGGCCTCGTTGTGCCGGGCGAACGGGTCAGGCCGCGGCGAGCGGCTGGTTGCCCAGGGTCTCCGCGTCGACGTCGGCCGGGCGCAGCGCCAGGGCGAGCACGTCGGCGACGTCGGCGAGGGTGTGGATGGTCAGCGCGTCGCGTACCTCGGTGGGGAGGTCGTCGAGGTCCGGCTCGTTGCGCTTCGGGATGATCACCTCGGTCAGGCCGGCCCGGTGGGCGGCGAGCAGCTTCTGCTTCACGCCGCCGATGGGCAGCACCCGGCCGGAGAGGGTCACCTCACCGGTCATCCCGAACTCGGGGCGAACCGGCCGGCCCGTGACCAGGGAGGCCAGCGCCGTCACCATGGTGATGCCGGCACTCGGGCCGTCCTTGGGCACTGCGCCCGCCGGGACGTGCAGGTGGATCCGCCGCCCGGCGAGGGCATTCGGGTCCAGCCCGAACCGCCGCCCGTTCGACCGCAGGTACGACCACGCGATGTGCGCGGATTCCTTCATCACGTCGCCGAGCTGGCCGGTCAGGGTCAGCCCCGGCTCGCCCTCCATGCTGGTCGCCTCGATGAACAGCACGTCGCCGCCGGCACCGGTGACCGCCAGTCCGGTTGCCACGCCGGGCACCGCCGTCCGCTCCGCCGACTCCGGGGTGAACTTCGGCCGGCCCAGGTAGCGGGCCAGGTTGTCGGTGTCCACCCGGACCGGGGTCGGGTCGGCGGCCAGCGCGACCGCCACCTTGCGCAGGATCTTGGCCAGGGCGCGTTCGAGCTGCCGGACGCCGGCCTCCCGGGTGTGCTCGCCGGCGATGAGGGCCAGGGCCTGGTCGGCGATGGTCACCTCGTCGGCGGTCAGCCCGGCCCGCTCCCGCTGCCGGGGCAGCAGGTGGTCCCGGGCGATGGCCACCTTCTCGTCCTCGGTGTAGCCGTCCAGCGTGACCAGCTCCATCCGGTCCAGCAGCGGGCCGGGGATGGTCTCCACCACGTTGGCGGTGGCCAGGAAGAGCACGTCGGACAGGTCGAGGTCGACCTCGAGGTAGTGGTCCCGGAAGGTGTGGTTCTGCGCCGGGTCGAGCACCTCCAGCAGGGCCGCCGCCGGGTCGCCGGCGTAGCCGACGGCCAGCTTGTCGACCTCGTCGAGGAGCACGACCGGGTTCATCGAGCCGGCCTCGCGCAGGGCACGGACGATCCGGCCGGGCAGCGCGCCGACGTAGGTGCGCCGGTGCCCGCGGATCTCCGCCTCGTCCCGGACGCCACCGAGGGAGACCCGGACGAAGTTGCGCCCGAGCGCCCGGGCGATCGACTCGCCGAGGCTGGTCTTGCCGACGCCGGGCGGGCCGGCCAGGGCGAGCACCGCGCCGGAGCCGCGCCCGCCGACCACGCCGAGGTTGCGCTCGGCGCGCCGGTTGCGCACGGCCAGGTATTCCAGGATGCGATCCTTCACGTCGGCCAGGCCGGCGTGGTCGGCGTCGAGCACCGCGCGGGCCGCGCCGAGGTCGGTGTTGTCCTCGGTACGCGTGCTCCACGGCATCTCCAGCACCGTGTCGAGCCAGGTACGGATCCAGCCGGCCTCCGGCGAGGCGTCGCTGGCCCGCTCCAGCTTGCCGACCTCACGCAGGGCCGCCTCGCGTACCTTGTCGGGCAGGTCGGCGGACTCGACCCGGGAGCGGTAGTCGGCGGAGCCGTCCGGCTCGTCCTCACCGAGTTCCTTGCGGATCGCGGCGAGCTGCTGGCGGAGCAGGAACTCCCGCTGGGACTTCTCCAGGCCCTCCCGGACGTCGCTGTTGATCTGCTCGGTGACCTCCTGCTCGGCCAGGTGGTCCCGCACCCAGCCGACCAGCAGCTCGAGCCGGGCGGTGACGTCCGGGGCGGCGAGCAGCTCGGTCTTCTGCGCCAGGCTGAGCCAGGGCGCGTAGCCGGCCGCGTCGGCCAGCTCGGAGAGGTCCGTCATCCGCTCCATGGCGTCGATGACCTGCCAGGCGCCACGCTGCTGGAGGACCGAGGTCATCAGCGCGCGGTACTCGCGGGCGAGTTCCCGGGCGCGGCCGGCCGGTGCGGGTTCGTCGAGTTCGGTCGCCTCGACCCAGAGGGCGGCGCCCGGTCCGGGCACGCCGGAGCCGATCCGGGCCCGGGCGAGGCCACGGACCACGGCGGCGGGCTCGCCGCTGGGCAGCCGGCCCACCTTCTCGATGGTGGCGATCACGCCGACGGAGCCGTACTCGCCGTCGATGCGGGGCACGGCGAGCAGCTTCTTGTCGCCGCTGGCGCGGGCCGCGTCGACCGCGGCCTGGGTGGTCGGGTCGAGGGTCACCGGGATGACCATGCCCGGCAGCAGGACGGCGTCGGTGAGGGGAAGTACCGGAAGAGTTGCCATCGAACACCTGCTATCGCGTTGAGTTGAGCGTGTCTGACTCAAGTTACAAACCGTGCCCCTTGTTCCGGGATGTGACCCACGCCACTCATTCGCATCCGCCCACTGCCGTACACAGGGCCCGACAGAGCCATTCCGCCGGTGGATTAGCCGACCCGCCGAATGGCGAAGGTCGGTTATTGTTGCGAAATTGCCGCGCCATAGGTCAAACTCTTAGCCACACCCCGCCCGACACAGGGAGCAATGGCGATGGCAAGGAAAGTAATCACCGTTCTGACCGACGACCTTGACGGCGGAAAGGCCGATCGGACCGTCGAGTTCAGCCTGGACGGCGTGGCGTACACGATCGACGTCTCCGACGAGAACGCGGGGGTCCTGCGTAAGGCCCTCGACCCGTTCATCACCGCTGGCCGGCGGATCGGGCGCGGGCCGGTCGAGGCGGGTCGCGCGGCACGTCGGGCCGCCCGTCCGGCCACCTCGGGAATGGACCGCGAGCAGAACCGCGCCATCCGGGAATGGGCCGCGAAGAACGGCTACGAGATTTCCGAGCGGGGCCGCATCCCCGTCTCGGTGGTGGAGGCCTACAAGAACCGCTGAACCTCCCGGTTCACCGTCGGGCACACCGGGGTCACGCTGAGAAATCGGCATGACCCCGGTCGACTTTTCCCCGCGTTAACAATTTTCATCCCCGGGAGGAGAGCCGGTAGCGAACTCCACCCCCACGTCGTGACCGACACCACCATGGCCGGCACCGGACCGGCATCCTGTCGCGCCCCTCGACTGTAATGACCGACGACGCCTGAGGTCATTACGAGTACGACGCGCGGGGGTGGACGCATGGCGACCTGGTGGAGGCAGACCGGGGGCGGGTTGCCCCGCACCTTCTGGTATCTCTGGACCGCCACCCTGATCAACCGGTTGGGCGGGTTCGTCGCCATCTACCTCGGCGTCTACCTGGTCTCCGTACGGCACTTCGACCCCTCGTACGCCGGCGTGGTGATCGGGTTGCACGGGGCCGGCAGCGCCCTCGGCACGCTGCTCGGCGGCATCATCGCGGACCGGTGGGGGCGGCGACCGGCGATGCTGGCCGGCAACCTCAGCGCCGCATTCGCCGCGGCCGCCCTGGGTCTCACCGGCCACCCGGTCGCGATCGCGGCGCTCACCCTGTCGCTCGGGCTCTTCCTCGGCGTGGCCCGGCCGGCCTTCACCGCCACCATCATCGACGTGGTCGGCGACCGCGACCGGCTGCGCGCACTCACCCTCAACTACTGGGCCATCAACATCGGCTTCTCGGTGGCCGCCACCCTGGCCGGCGTGCTGATCCGGGCCGACCCGGTGCTGCTGTTCGTGGTCAACGCGGCCGTGCTGCTGGGCACCGCCGCCCTGATCGCGGTCAAGGTGCCCGAGTCCCGCCCGGCCCCGGAGGTCGTCGGACCGCGCGCCCCGGCTGACCGGGGCGGCCTCGGCACGGTGCTGCGCGACCGGGTCTTCCTCACCTTCACGGCGCTGACCGGGCTCATCTGGCTGTGCATCGAGGCGGACGTGATGCTGCCGGTGGCGTTGCAGGCCGACGGGCTGCCGGCGTCGGCGTACGGGCCGGTCATCGCGGTGAACGGACTGATGATCGTGGTAGGGCAACTCTTCGTGCCGCGGCTGATCGCCCGCTTCGACCGCTCCCGCACCATCGCACTGGCAGCGGTGGTGATCGGCGCCGGGTTCGCCCTCACCGCGCTGGCCGACACCGTCTGGTTCTACGCCGGCACCGTCATGGTCTGGACACTCGGCGAGATGCTCATGACGCCCGCCAATTCGGCGCTCACCGCCGATCTCTCCCCCACCGCGCAGCGCGGTCGCTACCAGGGCGTCTACTCGCTCGGCTACGCCTTCGCCAGCTTCGCCGGGCCAACCGTGGGCGGCCTGGTCACCGGCCGGTTCGGCGACACCGCGCTCTGGCTGGGGCTGGCCGGCCTGGCGCTGCTGGTGGCGCTGGGCAACCTGCTCGCCGGGCCGGCCCGGACCCGGCGGATCGCGGCGCTGCGCGTACCCGCCCCGGCGCCGGCCCGACCGGAACCCGCGCCGGTCTGACCGCGAACGCTCGTGCCGCGGGCTTTCCACGGTTCGGTCGGCCCACCCGACCTGGCTCCGCACCACATCGAAGACGGGCGTCTGGTTGGCCCACTCCATCAACTGCGACGGTCCGGGCACGTCGATGACCGACGATGCCCTTTCCGCACCGTCTCGGCACGGCTCGGAAGATCCGCGTCATTCCCGCTCGGCTAGCGAGCTACCGCGGTGACGGTGCAACGGTGGATCGGGAGAATTCACGGCACCGTTCCGCCGCAACCGGCGGAACCGCCGAGGTGGTCGATCAGTCGACCCAGAGATGGTCGAAGGCGAAGCCGCCGGCGAACTCGTCCCGCCGGGCGGCGAGCCGCCGGATCTGCTGCCGCAACTCGTCCCGGTCCACCAGCGGCGGCTCGCCGACCTCGAGGTCGCGCAACCGCTCCCCGACCGCCACCACGGCCAGGTCCTCGGCGAGCCGGCCCGGGTCCACCCCACAGGAGAAGCGCTGCGCGAAGAGTTGCACCCGCTCGACCAGGCACCGGCCGGGCCGCACCTCGACCCAGCTCCACCCCTCGGCAGGGCCGTCCGCCCATTGCACATGCAGCCCGCGGACGATCGGGTCGGCCAAGCGCCGCTCGACGAACGCCTCGACAGCGGCGGCCCGGGTCAGCGCCCCGAGGTCGTTGACCGGCCCGCGGCGGCCGTCGGGAAGCCGGCCGAGAATGTCCCGGAACCCGACCATGTCCCCGCCCTCCGGGCCGGATTGCGTGCCGGCCGCGTAGCTGCGCGCATCGATGACGTACTCGACGAGGCGGCGGCCGTGCTCGGAGCCGCGCAGCGTCGGCGACTCCACCCGCAGCACCGGCAGACCGACGGCCGCGCAGACCGCACTCGTCATCCGCTCGGCGCGCTGGGCGGAACCGGCGGGCGCGGGCGCGGCGATCTGCAGGGCGAACAGCGGCCAGCCGGTGTCGGCCGCGCACACCACCAGGTCGAAGCCCTCCTTGCTGGCGGTGCTCCACTGGTGCCCGGTGATCCCCGGCGGGCGCCCCTGCACCAGCTCGCTCAGCCGCCGCGCGGCGTACCCGACCTGGCCGGCCCGGCTGAGCAGCGGCGCCGCCCCGCCGGTGATCGGACGCAGCCAGGAAGCCGCCACGCTGCCGGTGCTCGTCATCTTCGCCAGATCCATCCGTCGGTCGATCGACGCCCGAGTGTATGCGTTCGATCATGTTCGTCGTGTCGCCGGTGCGCGATCGAGCGGGTCATACCCGTTCGTCACCTTCGCCGGACCCCCGGTGCCGCGGTCCTCGTCCGCCATGAGTGCGCGGCGGGGAAACGGGTACGCCCCGCCCGTCCGGTCGGTCACCGCGCAGCGGAGGTGAGCATGACGCGCCATCAGTTCGGGTTCCTCGCCGGGTTCCTCCTGGTCGCGGTCTGGGCGCTCGGCGGGGCCGGCGCCGCGGCGGGCGCCACGCTGGCCGGGCTGGTGGGCTGGCTCCTGGTCCGGGTCCTCGACGGGGACGTCACCCTGCCCGGGCTCGCCGATCGAGCCCCCGCCGACCGGCACCGCTGAACGGAGGCGTCCGATGACCGGCACCCTGCCGCGGCGCGGCACGTCCACCCAGGATCGCCCGGTCGCGCCGGCCCGGCCCTGGGCCGAGGAGTGGCTCGCCCGGCTCGCCGCGGACGCGGCGCGGCTGATCCCGGCCGTGTCCGGCCCGACGGCGGCCGTCCGGGTGGCCGGGCAGGCCGCCCGGATCGACCTCGACCTCGCCGTCAGCTACGGCGCGCACCTGCCCACCGTCGCGGCCGCGGTCCGCCGCCGGGTCACCGCCCGGATCGAGGCGCACACCGGCCTGACCGTGGAGTCGGTCACCGTCACGGTGGTGGACATGCCCCTGCCGGCCGACCTGTCGACAGCCGGAGGCGACCGCGCCCGGGGCGACGGGATCCCGGCGGCCGGAGGTTGAGATGCGGACGGTCAACCGGGTCGCCACCCTGCTGCTCGCCGTCGCCCTGCTCGCCGGTGGGGCGCTCGCCGTCGCCGAGGGGCTGCTCGCCGCGTTGGGCGGTCCCGGTCCGCTGGTCCACCGCTGGTACGCGACGCTGACCACCACCCGCTGGCAGGACGCCCCGGCCCGGGCGGTCGCCGGCGGCGTGACCCTGCTCGGGCTGGTGGTGCTCGTCGCCGAACTGCGCCGGTGGCGCCCGGCCCGGCTGCGGCTCGCCGAGGACGACCGCTGGCACCTGCACCGCCGGTCGATGGAACGACGGCTGGCCCGGGCGGTCTACGCCGTGCCCAGCGTCCGGCGGGCCCGGGTACGCCTGCGCCGGCGAGGGGACGCCTGGCGACCCCGGGTGACCGCCACCGCCGACCCGGCGGCCCGCGCCGACGTCGAGTTCGCCCTGCGCCGGGAACTCGACCAGCTGGCCGCGCCGCGCCGGGGCCGGATCGAGGTCCGGCTCCTACCGGCCCGGCGGGCCACGTGAGCAACGCCGCGCACCGGCTGCTGTGGACGGTGCTCGCCCTGGTGCTCGTGGCCGCCGGCGGGACCGCGCTGGCGGTCGGGCTGGGCTGGCTGCCGGGCGGTGGCGCCCCGTTGCTGGGGGCCGGCCCGGCCAACTGGTGGCGGGCCGGTACGCCGTGGAGCGGTCTCGCGGTGGCGGTCGGCGGGGTGCTGGTGGCCCTGCTCGGGCAGCGGTTGCTGGTCGCCGGGCTGCGCGTGCCGGGCCGGCTCGCCGGCACGCTGGCGCATCCCGGTGACGGGGGCGGGCGTACCCGGGTGGCGAGCGAGGTGCTGACCGCCGCGCTGGAGCGGGACCTGTGCCGGGCTCCCGGGGTACGCCGGGCCCGGGTGGTGCTCACCGGGCCGGTCAGTGGGCCGGACGTCTGGGTGGAGCTGCGCGTCGACCCGTGCGCCGGTCTCGGCGCGGCCCGCGCGCACGTCGACGCCGCGATCCGCCGGTTCGCGGCGACGGTCGGCTGCCAGCCGGCGCACCTGGACGTGACCGCCCTGGTGGACGAACCCCGGCCCTGAATCGGCAACGCCGGCCCGGCGTCGGACGCGGCGCGAGCTGGAGCCACCGCCGGCAACGCCAGCCCGACGCGTCCGGCCCCGCGACGCGACCTGGAACCGCCGCCGCTCCCCGGCTGGTCGACCGGCTGGGGCAGCATGTACGGGACCGAAGGAGGCCCGACGTGCGGGTGGTGTCGCTGGTGCCGTCGTTGACCGAGGCGGTGGCGTTGACCCGGCCCGAGGTGCTGGTCGGGGCGACCGACTGGTGCACCCATCCGGCCGGGCTGGACGTCGCCCGGGTCGGCGGGAGCAAGTACCCGGACCTGGACCGGGTGCTCGCGCTCCGGCCCGACCTCGTGCTGCTCAACGAGGAGGAGAACCGGCTTGCCGACGCGGACGCCCTGCGCGCGGCCGGCGTACCGGTCCGGGTCACCTTTCCCCGTACGGTGCCGGAGGCGCTGACCCAGCTCGGCGAGCTGGTCGCCGCGCTCGACGTGACGGACGAGCCGGACTGGTTGCGGGCCGCCCGGCGGGCCTGGGCCGACCTGCCCACGCCGACCAGCCGCCGGGCCGCGGTGGTGCCGGTGTGGCGGCGGCCGTGGGTGGTGCTCGGCCGGGACACCTTCGCCGGTGACGTGCTGCACCGGCTGGGCGTGGCGAACCAGTGGGCCGGCCACGCGGAGCGGTATCCCCGCCCGAGCCTGGACGAGCTGCGCGGACGACGGCCCGACCTGGTGGTGCTGCCGGACGAGCCGTACCGGTTCACGGCCGGCGACGGGCCGGAGGCGTTCCCCGGCTTACCGGCCACGCTGGTCTCGGGCCGCCACCTGACCTGGTACGGGCCCTCCCTCGCCGAGGCGCCCGCGCTGCTCGCCGCCCAGCTCGCCCGCCCGGTCTGAGCCCGGCGCCTCGGCGGGCGTCAGCGAAGGTGGCGCCCGCCCTGGCGTACCCCGACCGGACCCTTTCCCGGGACCCGCGGGTATCGGCCGGTCGCGATCCGGCAGGATCGACGGGGACCACACCCGGAACACCGAGGAGACCCGCTCATGCAGAAGCCCGAGGTTGGCCCGATCGAGGGCGCGCCGCCCGCCGATCTCGTCATCGACGACATCACGGTCGGCGAGGGTCCGGAGGCCCGCCCCGGCCAGCTCGCCACCGTGCACTACGTCGGCGTGGCCCACTCGACCGGCCGCGAGTTCGACGCCTCGTGGAACCGGGGTGAGCCGTTCGAGTTCCCGCTCGGCGGGGGCCAGGTCATCGCCGGCTGGGACCGGGGCGTGGTCGGCATGAAGGTCGGCGGCCGGCGCCGGCTGACCATCCCGCCGCACCTGGGCTACGGCGCCCGGGGCGCCGGTGGCGCCATCAAGCCGAACGAGACGCTCGTCTTCGTGGTGGACCTGCTCGGCGTCCGCTGACCCGGCCGACCAGGGCCGTCGGCACCCACGCCGGCGGCCCTGGTCCGTCCCGCCGGGACGGTCGCGCCGCCCCGACGGCGGGCGTCAGGCCGCGACCAGCTCCCCCGCGACGGCCGACTCCCGGACCGGCATCACCCGGTGCAGACCGGTGGCCCGCAGCACCCGGGCGACCACTGGGCCGGGATCGACCAGGACCAGCTCGCCGCCGCGGGCCCGGACCCGCAGGTGCGCGGCGACCAGCGTGCGCACCCCGGCCGCAGAGAGCAGCCGCACCCCGGAGAGGTCCACCCGCAGCACGGGCCGCGCCGGGGCCGCCCAGAGCGCGGCCCGGAACGATCCCACGGTGGCGATGTCGATCTCGCCGATCGCCCGGATGTCCACCTCGTGGTCGCCCACGCTGATCTCGACGTGGAACCGGTCGCTGTGCTGCCCCATGCCGAGAAATCTATCCCGGGGGACCGACACTTCCGGCCTGCCGGAACCCGGGATCCGGGTACGTCCCGGGTCGAACCCCGAGAGCATCAGGGGATCCCCCCGGACCCGCACGCCGGCCACCGCGGACGCGGTGGTGGTCGGTGCCGCGCTGGTCTCCGGCGCGCTGCCCGATGTCGCGCGACACGCCGCCGGCAGCTGCCCGACCGGGCATCGGCGGGGAACAATGACCCGATGGCCGTCCCCCGCCGGCGCCCGCCGCTGCTGATCCGGCCGGTCCGTGAGCCGGCCACCGTGCCCCCGCCGTTGGACGGGCCGTGGGCCCCCACCGACGACCGCCTCGACCGGGCCGACCTGCTGCCGCTGCCTGACGGGGGGCACGGTCCGGAGGACGTGCTGATCGACCCGGAGGGCAGGGCGGTCAGCGGCGACGAGCAGGGCCGGCTCTGGTGGTGGCCGGCGGACGCCCCGGCCGGCACCCGGCCCACCCTGCTCGCCGAGACCGGCGGCCGGCCGCTCGGCATCGAGGTGGACCCGGTCGACGGCGGGCTGCTGGTCTGCGACGCGTACCGAGGGCTGCTGCGGGTCACACCGGCCGGGGCGGTGCGCGAGTTGACCGGCAGCGGGGAGGTGCATCTCGCCGACAACGCCACGGTGGCCCGGGACGGCACGGTCTTCTTCACCGACAGCTCCGACCGGTTCCCGCTGTCCCACTGGAAGCGGGACCTGCTGGAACACCGTCCCAACGGGCGGGTGCTCGCGTACGACCGGCGGACCGGGCGCACCGAGGTGGTGACGAGCGGCCTGTACTTCCCCAACGGGGTGGCGTTGACCCCGGACGAGTCGGCGCTGATGCTGGTGGAGACGGCCACGCACCGGCTGCTCCGGGTGGACCTGCCGGAGGGGCGGGCCACCGTGCTGGCCGATCTGCCGGCCTACCCGGACAACGTGTCGGCGGTGGGCGACGGCACCTACTGGATCGCGCTGCCCAGCCCCCGGCTACCGAGCATGGAGAAGCTCCTGCCGCATCCCCGGGTGCGCCAACTCGTCGCGCTGCTGCCCGGCGCGGTGCAGCCGCAGCCCCGCCGCTACGGGCTGGTCGCGCTGGTGGACGGCGCCGGGCGGGTGCTGCGGACGCTGCACGGGCCGAGCGGGGCGTACCCGATGATCACCGGGGTGCGGCAGCACGGGCAGCGGCTCTGGCTGGGCAGTCTGACCGCCGCGGGCGTGGCCCGGGTGGACCTGAGCTGACGGACAGAGCCGGCCCGCCGTGGCTCCCGCAGGGGCACCGCCGGGCCGGCCGGAAGGGGCCAGCCCGCCGTTAGGCGGGCCGGCCTCGGTCGTTCCTCCCCGGTGGTCAGCCGCCGCTGCTGGAGGGCGCGGGAGCGGGCGCCGACCCGCCGGCCACCGCGCCCGGGTGCGGCGTGGCACTGACCGTGGGCTTGAGCCCGGCCGGTACGGGCAGCGCGCTGCCCTTGGCGAACTCGTCCCAGCCGACGTTCCAGGCGGTCCACCCGTTGCCGGCCTGCAGCTGTACCTCAGTGCCCTTGACCGTCACCAGGTCACCGACCTGGGTGATGCCCATCAGCCAGTCCGCCGCCGCGTTGGAGACGTTGGCGCAGCCGTGCGAGACGTTGGTGTAGCCCTGGTCCCCTTCCGACCACGGCGCGGCGTGGATGAACTCGCCGCCCCAGGTGAGGCGCTGGGCGTCGTCCACGTCGACCACGTAGCCGCCGTTCGCCTCACCCCGGGTGTCGAAGGTGGTCCGGTCGAACTTCTCCATGATCACCATGTTGCCGCTGGAACTGGGCGTGTCCGGCTTGCCGAGGCTGACCGGGATCTTCTTGAGCAGCTTGCCGTCCTGGTAGACCGCCATCTGCTTGGTGGCGTTGTCGATGTCCAGCGAGACCTGCCGGCCGATCTTCGAACTCGCCGACCGGTCCGCGTCCCCGATCCGGTCCTTGCCGATCGGCAACCCCTCCAGCCCGGCCCGCACGCTGATCTTCGTGCCCGGCTTCCAGAAGTCGGGCGCCCGGTAGTAGACCTGCGTGCCGTCCCCCACCCACGACCAGGTGCCCGGCTGCGGCGGGTCCGTCTTCACGAACAACCGGCGCTGCACGTCCGCCCGGGCCTCCTGCGGAATGCCCGGCTCGAAAGCGACCACCAATGGCATCGCCGTCCCGTAGGTCTGCTCCCCGCTGAAATACAAAGTGCTCTTGATCGCCTGTTTGGTCGATTTCCCCATCGTCGTGAACGTCGTCTTCTGCGTGGTCGTCCGCCCCTTGTCGCCGGTGGCGGTCACCTCCGCCGTGTACGTCCGTGAATTCTGCAACGGCCGGGTCGGCACCCAGCCCGACCCGTCCTCGCGCGGCTCGGCCGGCACCTGCGCGCCCTTGTCGTCGGTCAACCGCACACCGGTGATCTTCCCGTCCTTGACGGTGGCCCCCACCTCGGCGCTGACCGGCACGTCCTTCGTCTTGTCCGCCGGCGTGACCGTGATCGACGGGGGTGCGGCCCCCTTGCCGCCCACCGACTTCGGTCCGGCGGTGCACGCACCGACCGCCAGTGGCGTGGCTGCGATGGTCACCACAAACAGCGTCATTCGCCGCCTCAAGTCCATTTCCCCACCCCCATTTCCAGTCCCCTTCGTTCCCATTCTGTCGGTCACCGGAGAAGCTGTAGGCCGTTCCGAACAATTGCTTGACCGGGGCGACTTAAGTTTTGTCGGCCGCGCACGGAATGGCATTTCTTCGCCCGGTCAGTCCCATTCGTCGTCGCCGTGGTTGCGTTCCCACCGGCCACCGATGGGCGGGGTGTCCAGCCGGGTGGGGCCCTCGGCGTTCCCGGCCAGGTCGTTGTCCTCGACCCGGCAGTCCACGCAACTGCCCCGTTCTGTGATCCAGAAGCCATGGGTCTGGGTGGCCGGGCGCAGACTGTCCCAGATCCGGTTGCCCCGGATGCTGGCCGAGTCGAGCGCGGCGTGCACGGTGATGCCCGCCCGGGTCTCGGGCGCCGCCGACAACTCGTACCCGGTGCCGGGCACCGGGACGTCGGCGCTCCACGCGGTGACCGCGTCGGGGCGGACCGGCGCCAGGGTGAGCTCGGTGGCGTTGTTCGCGGCCACCAGCGCCATCCGGCCGTCGACCCGGACCACCTTGCCCCGGTGCTCGTCCTCCTGCCACTCGGCCCGCCGGTCGACCACCAGCTTCTCGCTGTACCGCACCGACTCGCCACCGCCCCGGACGACCGGGCCGCACTGCCGCCCGTTGCTCCGGATCCGGTTGCCGGTGATGATCGCGTCGACGATCGGCCGGTCGATCCGGATCGCGTCCAGGCTGTTGCCGTAGAAGTCGTTGCCCTCGATGACGACCTCCCGGGCGCACTCCTGCTCCTCGCCGCCCAGGCTGCGCTGGTGGTACCCGTACCGGCCGTTTCCGGTGATCCGGTTGCCCCGGATCGTGTACGGGCCGGGGGTGTTGCCGATGCTGACCCCGTCGCGCACGTTGCCGTCGATCACGCAGTCGCTGAGGATGCCGCCGCGACCGGCGGTGCCCGTGGTGCCCTTGGCCGAGACGTGGAAGCCCGCCTCCAGGTTCCCGGTCAGCGTGCAGGCGGAGACGATCAGGCCGTTGGCGCCCCAGTCGGAGATGCCGAAGCGGTTGCCCTGCGCGTGGCAGCCGACGAGCCGGATCCCCCGCGGCCGCAACGCCCCGGGCTGCTGCAACTCCAGGAAGATCCCGCTGGTGGCGTTGCCGACCGCCGAGCAGTTGACGATGTTGACCCGCTCGATGCTCCCCCACCCGCCGACCCCGATGCCGATGCCGGCCCCGCCCATCTCGGTGCCGTTGTCCAGCCTCCCGCAACCGGCCACCAGCACGCCGTCGATCAGGCAGTCCTGGAGGAAGTCGCAGCCCAGGCCGGTGGCCGCGGTGTGGTGGATGTAGAGGTTGCGGAACACGCCCCGCACGACGTACTGGAGGCCCAGCCCCTTGGCCAGCGGGTTGTACTCGGCCGACGCCACCCCGGAGCCGTCGATCTCGAAGTCGGCGAAGGTGCAGTCCGCCAGGTGACGCTCCCGATCCGCGCCGTGCAGCTTCGCCGTGTGGAAGGCCAGCGGGGTGGGATCAGCCCGGTTGCCCGAGTTGCTCAGCACGAACCGGGTCGCGCCCGGACCGGCGCCGAGCAGCGACACCCCGCTGCGCCAGACCGTGCCGGCGTCCCGGATCGAATACACCCCGGGCGGGCAGTAGATCACCCGGGCCCGCCGGTCGGCGGCGTACGCGTCCCCCAGCCGGTCCACCAGCGCGGCGAACGCGGGCTGGTCGTTGGTCGTCCCGTCCCCGGTCAGCCCGTGCTCCCGGGCGTCGCACATCAGCGGCGCGCCGGCGACCGGGTGCGGGCGTACGCCACCGGCGGAGGGCACGTGCGAGTGCTCCATCCCCGTTCCTCCCCTCGGCGACCGGGCTCGCATTCCCGGTCCCGCAGCGGAGAAACGGCGGACGGCCCCGGCCCCGGGCGTGGACGGGGCCGGGGCCGGGTCGGTGGGTCAGACGTTCGCCACCAGCAGGGCGGGCTGCTCGACGCAGTCCGCCACGTGCCGCAGGAAACCGCCGGCCACGCCGCCGTCGCAGACCCGGTGGTCGAAGGTGAGGCTGAGCTGCGTCACCTTGCGGACCGCGAGCTGCCCGTCGACCACCCAGGGCTTGTCCACGATGCGGCCGACGCCGAGCAGCGCCGCCTCCGGGTGGTTGATGATCGGGGTGGAGCCGTCCACACCGAACACCCCGTAGTTGTTCAGGGTGAAGGTGCCGCCGGTCAGCCGCGCCGGGGGCAGGGTGCCGGCCCGGGCCGCGGCGGTGGTCTCGGCGAGGGCGGCGGCCAGCTCGCGGGTGGTCAGCCGCTGGGCGTCGCGGAGCACCGGGACGACCAGGCCCCGCTCGGTCTGCGCGGCGATGCCCAGGTGCACCCCGGCCGACTGGATGATCCGCTGCCCCTCGGTGTCCACGTGCGCGTTGAGCTGCGGGTACTTCCGCAGGCCGCTGAGGCAGATCCGGGCGAGCAGGGCCAGGATGCTGACCGGCGCGTCCGGGGTGGCGGCGTTGATCGCGGCCCGGGTAGCCAGCAGCCCGGTGGCGTCCACGTCGACCCAGATGGTCACCTCGGGGATCTCCCGCCGGCTGCGGGAGAGCTTGTCGGCGATGGCCTTGCGGATGCCGGTCAGTGGGATGACCACGTCACCGTCCCCGTCGGGGGCGAGCCCGACATGCGGGTCCGGCACCGCGGCCAGCCGGGTGGCCCGGGCGGCCGAGGCGGCCTCCACGTCAGCGCGGCGGATCACCCCGCCGGGGCCGGTGCCGCGTACCGACGCCAGGTCGATCCCGCGCTCCTTCGCCAGCCGCCGCACGATCGGCGAGATGACCAGGGCGCTCGTCCGCGTGGCCTCAGCAGCGGCCGGGGCGGTGGCGGTCGGAGTCGGGCCGGCGACGGCACCGACCGGCGCGGCGGCCGGGGGCTCCGGGGCCAGCGCGAGCCGCGGGCGGCGGCGCCGGCGGCCGGAGCCGCCGTGCCCGGTGCCGTACCCGATCAGCACGTTGCCGGAGCCGGCGCGCTCCTCCTCGCGGTAGGTGGCGTGCGGGTCGTCCCCTTCCGCACCGTCGAGCGGGGCGATGGTGATCAGCGGCTGGCCGACCGGGCGGACCTCACCCGCCGCGCCGTGCAGGGCCACGACCCGGCCGGCGTACGGGCAGGGCACGTCGACGACCGCCTTGGCGGTCTCCACCTCGACCACGGTCTGGTCCACGGTGACCACGTCGCCGACGGCGACCCGCCACTCGACGATCTCCGCCTCGCTGAGCCCCTCGCCAAGGTCCGGCAGGAGGAAGTCGCGGGTCCCCGTCATGGTGGTCATGCCGCCACCTTCCTGCGGTCGGCGTCGTCATGACGTGCGGGGCGGAGCCGAATGATTCGCTCGCTGCGCTCGCTCATGCCGCCACCCACCGGGTGTCGGGCTGGTCGTCCCACTGGAGGCGGGCCACCGTGTCCAGCACCCGATCCACCGAGGGCAGGTGGGTGTGCTCCAGCATCGGCGCCGGGTACGGGATGTCCAGGCCGGACACCCGCAGCACCGGGGCGTGCAGGGCGTGGAAGCAGCGCTCCTGCACCCGGGCGGCGATCTCCGCGCCGACCCCGGCGAAGCCCTGCGCCTCCTGGATCACCACGCACCGGCCGGTCTTCCGCACCGACGCGGTGACCGTGGCGTCGTCGAACGGCACGATCGTGCGTACGTCGACGACCTCCAGGTCCCAGCCCTCCTCGCGGGCGGCCTCGGCCGCCTCCAGCGCGACCGGCACCGCCGGCCCGTACGCGACCAGGGTGGCGTCGGCGCCCGCCCGGCGCACGACGGCCCTGCCGAACGGCGCGGTACGCGCCGGCAGCTCGGCCTCGGCGCTGGAGAAGTAGAGCTTCTTCGGCTCCATGAACACGACCGGGTCCGGGTCGTCGATCGCCTCGCGCAGCAGCGAGTACGCGTCCTCGACGGTGGCCGGGGTGACCACCTTCAGGCCCGGGGTGTGCGCGTAGTACGCCTCGGAGGAGTCGCAGTGGTGCTCCACGCCGCCGATGCCGCCGGCGTACGGGACCCGGATGACGATCGGCACGCTGAGCGCGCCCCGGGTGCGGTTGCGCAGCTTCGCCACGTGCGAGGCGATCTGCTCGAACGCCGGGTACGCGAACGCGTCGAACTGCATCTCGACCACCGGCCGCAGCCCGGACATGGCCAGGCCGACGGCGAAGCCGACGATGCCGGCCTCGGCGAGTGGGGTGTCGAAGCAGCGCTTGTCGCCGAACCGGGCCTGCAGGCCGTCGGTGATCCGGAAGACGCCGCCCAACTGCCCGACGTCCTCGCCGAAGACGACCACCCGCTCGTCGTCCAGCATCGCGTCGGCGAGCGCGGCGTTGAGCGCCTTCGCCATGGTCATGGTGGCCATCAGGCGTCCCCCTCCTCGTCGCGGGCGGCGGCCAGTTCGGCGCGGACCTGCTCACGCTGCTCGACCAGCTGCGGGGTCGGCTCCGCGTACACGTGGTCGAAGAGGCTGAGCGGGTCCACCGCCGGCTGGGCGTTCATCCGGTCGCGCAGCGCGGCCGCGTACGCCTCGGCCTCGTCGGCGATGGCGGCGACCGCCGCGTCGTCCAGCACGTCCCGGGCCCGCAGGTAGGTCTCCAGCCGGGCGATCGGGTCCCGGTCCCGCCACGCCTCGACCTCCTCGGCGTCCCGGTAGCGGGTCTGGTCGTCCGCGTTGGTGTGCGGTTCCATCCGGTAGGTGTGCGCCTCGACCAGGAACGGCCCCTGGCCCGACCGGGCGTGCTCCGCCGCACGGGTGAGCACCGCGAGCACGGCCATCGGGTCGTTGCCGTCGACCTGCTCGCTGGGTACGCCGTAGCCGACGCCCTTGTACGCCAGGCTCGGCGCGGCGGTCTGCCGGGACAGCGGGACGCTGATCGCGTACTTGTTGTTCTGCACGAAGAAGACGACCGGGGCCTTGAACACGGCGGCGAAGTTGACGCCCTCGTGGAAGTCGCCCTCGCTGGTCGCGCCGTCGCCGATGAAGGCCAGCGCCACGGTGTCCCGCCCCTGGTACGACTCGCCGTAGGCCAGGCCCGCGGCGTGCACGCACTGGGTGGCCAGCGGGGTGCACTGCGGCGCGGTGTGCCGGGCCGCCGGGTCGTACCCGCAGTGCCAGTCACCGCGCAGCAGGGTGAGCACCTCGACCGGGTCGATGCCCCGGGCGGTCAGCGCCATCGACTCGCGGTAGGTCGGAAAGACCCAGTCGGTGTCGTGCAGCGCGAGGACCCCGCCGACCTGGCAGGCCTCCTGGCCGCGCGAGGACGGGTAGACGGCGAGGCGACCCTGCTTGGTCAGCGCGGTGGCCTGCACGTCGAAGCGGCGGCCGACAACCATCCGCCGGTACATCTCGCGGAGCGCGTCGAGCGGCGGCTCGGGGTAGTCGTCCCGGGCCGGCAGCGGGGTGCCGTCCGGGTTCAGCAGCCGGACCGGCTCGGTACGCGGCAGCAGCCCGGCCGACGGGTCGGCGGCGGGGGTGGCCTTCCGGCGGGTGCGGGGGGATGCCCTGCGGACCGCCTGGGGTGTGGTCGTCACGGCGGGGACCTCCTGGACGTGTGGTGGACCTATGCTCACGCCGTCGGATGATTGACTCAAGTTGCCCGCTGAACGCGGGACGAATGGCATGACTGGGAGTGGTTCATGAGCCAGGAGACCAGCCCGGCACCGGGCGCGGCGGGCGGAACGGGACGTTCGGCCGGGCCGCTCGACGAGGTGGACCGGCGGATCCTGCGCGAACTGGTCGACGACGGCCGGCTCTCCATGCGCACGCTGGCCGACCGGGTGCACGTCTCGCGCACCAACGCGTACGCCCGGGTGGAGCGCCTGATCCGGGACGGGGTGATCACCGGTTTCCAGGCCCGGGTGGCGCCGGAACCCGCCGGGCTGGGCACGTCGGCGTACATCGCGCTGACCATCGAGCAGAACACCTGGCGGGAGGTGTCCGAGGAACTGGCCCGGGTGCGCTACGTCGAGCACGTGGCGCTGCTCAGCGGCGAGCACGACGTGCTGGCCCTGGTCCGGGCGCCGGACAACGCCACCCTGCGGGACGTGGTGCTGGAGCGGGTGCAGAGCATCGCCGGGGTGCTGTCGACGCGCAGCTGGCTGGTCTTCGAGGAGTTCGACGGGACGCAGCGCCTCTGGCCGTAGGCGTCAGCGTTCCGGCGGCGCCTCCAGGCCCTCCCGGTCGGCCAGCTCCAGCAGCGGCTCCAGGGAGAACCGGCGGTCGTCCAGGCCGGCGTGCGGGTCGCCGCGCTCGGCGAACCGGGCCGGCAGGCTCACCACGTCGAAGTCCTCCGGCCGCGCATCGTCCAGCTCCGACCAGTCCAGCGGGGCGGAGACCAGCGCCCGCGGGGTGGGCCGGATCGAGTACGCCGACGTGACGGTGTGATCGCGGGCCATCTGGTTGTAGTCCACGAAAACCGGCCGGTCCCGCTGCTCCCGCCACCAGGTGGTGGTCACCAGGTCGGGCAGCCGGCGCTGCATCTCCCGGCCCAGCGCCAGCACCGCCCGCCGGCATTCGCCGAAGCTCCACCGCGGCTCGATGGACAGGTAGACGTGGATGCCCCGACCGCCGGTGGTCTTCGGGTAGCCGACCAGCCCCAGCTCGTCGAGGAACGCCCGCACCTCGTGGGCGACCGGGACCACCTGGGCGAAGTCCACCCCGGGCATCGGGTCGAGGTCGATGCGGAGCTGGTCGGGGTGCTCAACGTCGCCGGCGGACACCGGCCACGGGTGGAAGCGCAGGGTGCCCAGGTTGACCGCCCAGATCACCACGGCCAGCTCGCTCGGGGCCACCTCGTCGGCGGTCCGGCCGCTGGGGAAGGTGATGTGGGCGGTGCGCACCCAGTCGGGCGCCCCGGCGGGCAGCCGCTTCTGGTAGAACGCGTCGCCGCGATTGTCCTGCCGGGTGGCGATCTTCGCGCCCTCGAACACGCCGCGCGGCCACCGCTCCAGCATGGTGGGCCGGTCGCGCAGGGCGCGCAGGATGCCGTCGCCGACGGCGAGGAAGTAGCGGACCACGTCGAGCTTGGTCAGCCCGCGCTCCGGGAAGTACGGCTTGTCGGGGCTGGAGACGCGGACCACCCGTTCGCCTACCCGGATCTCCTCGGCCGCCGTGGTCGCCACGCCTCACACGGTAGCGGGCGACGGGCCGCCGCGGCCCCCCGCCGCGCAGCGGGCCGGTCAGGAGATCAGCGTGATGCCCACGACGACGAGCGGCAGCCCGACGAACAGGAAGATCCCGACACCGGTGAGGACCCGGCCACCGCCCGCGGTCTCCTGCTCCGGTGCGAGCCCGAAGGCGGCCCGGGCGCCGAGCATCCCGACCCGGCTGAGGGTGAGGTCGCCGGTGACACCGAGCAGCGCCCCGACGACGACCAGGGCGATACCGAACCGGGAGACGAACTCGCCACCGGACACCGCCACCCAGACGCCGGCGGCGACCGCGACCACCACCAGCGCGATCACCAGCAGCACCAGGGCTTCCCGCAGACCCTTGAGGACCGTCATCGATGGCTCCATCCCGTCGTGTCGGACGGGACATTCTGCTCCACCGATGGGTCTGCCCGCTGCCCCGTTCGCGACAGCGGTCAGTCGAGCGGCATCATCCGGGAAGCGCCGGAGTCGCGGCAGCCGGGACCGGGCGGCGTCCGTCCGGCCCCGGCCACGCCGGCGCTCAGCGCCCTTCCTGCTGCATACGCGTCATGAGCATCTGCTTGCCCTGGTCACCGGCCTTGCGGTTGTTCTCCTGGATCTTGCGGAACCAGTTGGCGAGCTCCGTGTCGCCGCGCTTGTCCGCGTCGGCGATGTACGTGTCCATCCGGTAGATGTTCTCCAACGACATCTGCACCGTGTGGATCAGGTCGTAGTTCTTGTCCCGTACCGGGCTCATCTGTTCCTTGGTCATGGTCGTGGCCACGACACACCTCCCCATGTCTCGGCTTCCGGTGGCGCCAGCGCTTACCCGCCTGCGGCCGGTTCACGCCCCGCCCGGCCGAGGACCGCCCGACGGCCCGCACGGTTACGCCCGCCGGACCCGGGTACCGGTGGCCCCATGGCGGAACTGGCGACGCTGTGGATCGTCCGGCACGGCGAGAGCACGGCGAACGTCGCGGCGAGCCGGGCGGAGGCGACCGGCGCCGAACTGACCGGCCTCACCCAGCACCGCGACGCGGACGTACCGCTGTCGCCGACCGGGCAGGAGCAGGCCCGGACCACCGGCCGCTGGCTCGCCAAGCTGCCGGGGACGCACCGGCCCGACGTGGCGGTGGTGTCGCCATACCTGCGGGCGGTGCAGACGGCCGACCTGGCGCTGGCCGGCACCGGCATCCCGGTCAGCCGGGACGAGCGGCTGCGCGACCGGGAACAGGGCATCCTCGACGGCCTGACCGAACACGGGGTGCGGCAGCGGTATCCGGCGGAGGCGGAACGCCGGGCCCGCCTCGGCACGTTCTACTACCGGCCCCCCGGCGGCGAGTCCTGGCCCGACGTGGCGCTGCGGCTGCGCGCTCTCCTCGGTGACCTGCGCCGCGACCACGAGGGCCGGCGGGTGCTGCTCTTCGGCCACGACGCCCTGGTCTTCGTGCTCCGCTACCTGCTGGAGGGGCTCACCGAGGACGAGCTGAGGGGGCTGACCCGGGACTACTCGATCGCCAACTGCTCGGTCACCGGCTGGTCCGTCGACGCCGCGGGGCGGCTCGCACCGGAGATGTTCAACGACGTCACCCACCTGCACCGGCGGGCCAGACAGCCGGAACGTGGGTCTGCCGACCCAAGGATCAGCGACGGGCCTAACAGCGGGCGGGGTTGACGGCTCCCCTCTGTCCGGTGGACCGCAACTGCCGGCCGCGGCCGGGCTCCGTACCGAGATCGTCCTACGTGGCCGGTCCGTAGCGGGACCGTAGCCGGGCGATAGCGAGCTGGCCCAGGCTCGCGATGGGCGCGGACATCCCGCCGCCCGTTCCGGGTCTCTCGCCAAGGAGTTCCATGGGCAGGCTCAGCTCAACGAGACGGTGGGGTGCCGTGGCGCTGACCACCGCAGCCCTCAGCACCGGCGCCGTCGTGCTCCCGACCACTGCGGCGCACGCCGCGGCACCCAATGATCACGTCCTCTACTGGAACGATGTCCTGGTGCGCACGTACCGCCAGCTCGGCGGAGCGCCGGGGCCGCTGGCCCGCGCCGGCGCCATGCTGCACGGCGCCATCTACGACGCGGCCAACTCGGCTCTCTGCGCGGCCGGCGACGCCCAGTGCATCGGTCAGCCGTACCGGGTCAAGGTCTCGCCCACGCCCGGCATCGTGCCGGACCTCGCCACCGCCATCGACTACGCCGCTTACGACACGCTGCGCAGCGTGTACCCGGGCGTCAACTTCGACGCCGACCTGTCCACCGCGCAGGAGGGGACGACCAGTTCGCCGGCCCGGACCGACGGTCAGCGGATCGGCTCGGCGAGCGCACAGGCGATGATCAGTTTCCGGACCAACGACGGGGCGCCGGACAACTCGACGTTCCCGTTCAGCGACACGCCGGGAGTGTGGCGGCCGACCGGCTCCGGCGCGGCCGCCACGCCCAGTTGGGGCCTGGTCAAGCCGTTCGCGATGACCTCCGGCGCCCAGTTCCGGCCGGGCTTGCCAGCGGGCTACTCGGACATGGCCAAACTGCTCGCCAGCCCCGAGTACGCGGCGCAGGTCAACGAGGTGAAGGACCTCGGCCGGTACAACAGCACGTCCCGGACCGACGACCAGACGCAGGCCGCCTGGTTCTGGGCCAATGACCTCGACAAGCTCACGTACAAGCCGCCAGGCCAGCTCTTCGCCCACACCCAGATCGTGGCGAAGTCAGCGAAGCTGACCCAGGCCGGGAGCGCTCGGCTCTTCGCCCTGGTGGCGATCGCGCTGGCCGACGCGGGGATCGTGGCGTGGGACGCGAAGTACCAGACCCCGATCGCCCTGTGGCGGCCGGAGAGCGCGGTCCAGCTCGCGGACACCGACGGCAACCCCGCGACCAAGTCCGACGCCAACTGGAAGCCTCTCTCGGCCGACGACAAGGGGGTGAATTTCTCCCCGCCGTTCCCGGCCTACACCTCCGGGCACGCCACGTTCGCCGCAGCGTGGGCGAGCGCGATGAAGGGCTTCTTCAACACTGACGCGTTCAGGTTCACCGCCACCACCCAGGATCCACACGCGGTCGGGGTCACCCGAACCTTCGGCACCTTCAGCTCCGCTGCCACGGAAAATGCCCGTAGTCGGGTCTACCTCGGCGTGCACTACCAGTGGGACGCCGACGCGGGGATGTCGTCGGGCACCGCGATGGCGAACTACGTCACCGCGAATTTCCTTCGCCCGACCACGTCGTACACCTTCGACGGGTTCTACCTCAACGGCAGCAAGATCGGCGACTACATCGACGCCGCACCGCCGAGGAGCTTCACCTTCGGATTCGCCGTCAAGGACTCCGCCGGAAACCCCGTGACCGACTCCGGCGCCGTCACCGGCACCTCATGGAACGGCCACCCCGGGGGCGCCGTGACTTCGGCGCCGACCTACAACCCGACCACCGGGCGAATCGAGGTCAGCACCCTGGCCAACCGGAACTGTTCCGGGCCGCAGCTCTTCTCGGTCCTGTTCCGGGACGGCTCGACCCACTCGATCACTGTCGACTGCGACGTCGTCTGACCTTCATCGGTCACTGCGGTCATGGTGGCGTGGGCCTGGCTCCCGGGTCCACGCCAGCCATCAGCCGGTCCGGCCAGTGAGAGGCTCAACGCCTCAAGCTGGCGGCGTACGTCCCGCAGCAACTGTTCGGTCACCCGCAGGTAGTCCAATGTCGCCCCCAGCACCTCCCGGTCGACCGTTGACGGCGCGGTCGGCTCTTCCTCCAGCAAGTCGCGGTACGCCGCCACCAGTTCCCGGCCCGGGTCCAAGCCAAGCTCCTCGCGAAGAAGCCGGCGAACCTGGTGGTAGGCGGCGATCGCCTCGCCCCGGCGGCCCGCACCGTGCAGCGCCACCACCAGATGCCGCCAGAACGTCTCCCGCAACGGATGCTCGGCGACCAGCTCAGTCAACGTCGGAACGATTTCCTGGTGCCGCCCGAGGCGCAGCTCCAGTCCGAACAACTCACCGAGCGCGTCCAGCCGCCGCTCCTGCAGGCGAACCCCGGCGAGCCGGGCGATCGGCGCATCGACGTTGCACAACGGCGGCCCGTGGTACAGCTCGAGCGCTTCGCGGAACAGTGCCGCGGCTGAGTCGAGCTGACGGCCCGCGCTCAATGCCCGACCGCGCTGCACGAGCTGGTCGAAGACCAGTACGTCGATCTCGCCTGGCGGCGCGTGCAGCGAGTAGCCGGCCGGATGGGTGCTTATCCAGACGCCCTCGATGCTCTGGAACAGGGCACGCAGCGCCGAGATTTGCGCCTGCACCTGGGTCCGCACGGTCCGTGGCGGAGCCTCGCCCCAGACCGCCTTGATGATGTCGTCCATCGGAACCACCGTGCCGCTGTTGATCAGCAGCAGCGCAAGCACCGCGCGCAACCGGTTGCCGCGGATGTCGAGCGGGCTGCCCTCCGAGCCTACGGTGAGCGGTCCCAGGAGCCGGAACCTCATGAGCGGCGGAATCGGGCAGGAAGGTGAGTTGGCAGGTGCGCGTGCAGCTCGAGCATGGCGTCCCCCGTCACGCTTAGCAACATCAACAATTCGCGGCCGTAACTGTAGGAGTTCTTGGATGCGTGGGCAAGGGCGCAGCTCACCAGGGTTGACGCGGCGGTCGAGTCCCACCCGTGGGCCGCCGTCTGACGGTCGTTGTTCGTCCGTTCGGCTGTGTGTAACAGCACAGCAACTCTCTACGCTGGTGCCTCAAAGCGAGCAGCCTGCTCGTTTTCCGCCGACCCCCTGTCCGCCAGGCAGTGGGGCTCGGCTGGATCGGCCCTCTGGGAGACTGTGTGAAGAACCTTCGTCGCAAGACACTGGCCGCAGCGTCCGTCGTGGCGCTCGGCGTCGGCCTCGCCGTCACCGGCGGGCTGGCGCCGGCGGCCGCAGTCGGACCGGACACCACGTTCCTGGTCCTCGCCCCGCAGGGCGGCAAGACCGACAAGGCCGCCGCCCGCGTGGCGGCTGCCAAGGGCACCGTGGTGGCCAGCTACGACCAGATCGGCGTGCTCGTCGTCCGCTCGACCAACCCTGACTTCGCCACCCAGGTGGCGGGCGCGGGCGTCGAGTCGGTCGCGTCCACCGCCGGCCTGGGCACCGCCCTCGACGAGGGCGAGACCGTCGAGGTCTCCGCGGAAGCGGTCGCCAACGCCACCGGCGACCCGACCAAGGAGCCCATGTACGGCCAGCAGTGGGACATGAACATGATCCACGTCCCGCAGGCCCACGCCGTCAACAGCGGCAGCTCCAACGTCGTGGTCGGTGTGCTGGACAGCGGCATCTCCAGCAGCCACCCCGACCTGGCCACCCAGATCGCCAAGGACAAGAGCGTGTCCTGCATCGGCGGCGTCACCGACACCACCGAGGCGGCCTGGAACCCGACCAGCTCCGACCACGGCACCCACGTGGCCGGCACCATCGCCGCCGCCGTCAACGGCGTCGGCGTGACCGGCATCGCGCCGGGGGTGAAGGTGGCGGCGGTCAAGGTCGTCAACAACGACGGCTACATCTACCCGGAGGCTGCGGTCTGCGGGTTCCTGTGGGCCGCCGACCACGGGATGCAGCTGACCAACAACAGCTACTTCATTGACCCGTGGGAGCTGAACTGCCGCAACGACGCCCGCCAGCGCCCGGTGTGGCAGGCGGTGCAGCGGGCCATCCGTTACTCGCAGTCCAAGGGCGTGCTGAACGTGGCGTCCGCGGGCAACTCGAACTACGACCTGGCCCACAAGAACACCGACTACGACAGCCCGAACAACCTGCCGGAGGGCCAGGATCCCACGCCTCGCGTGGATCTCAACAGCGCCTGCCTCGACCTGCCGGCCGAGGCGCCGGGCGTGGTCACCGTCTCGGCGGTGGGCCCGACCGGGCAGAAGAGCTACTACTCGTCGTACGGCCAGGGCGTGGTCGATGTGACGGCCCCGGGTGGTGACAGCCGGTTCCGTACCCAGGGTGCCCGCTCCACCTCCACCGATACCATTCTGTCGACCATCGGACGGCTGGACGCCCAGGGCAACATGGTCAACGGGTGGGGTTACAAGCAGGGCACCTCGATGTCCGGCCCGCACGCCACCGGTGTCGCGGCGCTGGCGTTGTCGGCGCACCCGGGCATGACCCCGGGCCAGCTGTCGGCGTTCCTGGAGCGTACGGCGGTGGCGCAGTCCTGCCCGGCGGGCATCTACGACCCGGTGCCGAACTGGCCGGTGCCGGTTCCGCCGGCCACGTGGCCGCACAACATCGGCCCGTCGTACTGCTCCGGCGGTGCGCGGAACGGGTTCTACGGCGCCGGCATGGTCGACGCGTTCAACGTGGTCAAGTAACACCCGCACCACCAGCGACGGGGTCCGGCGTTCCGACGTCGGGCCCCGTCCTGCTGTTTGCGCTGTTCTGGGCGGGGGTACCGGGGGCGGCATCCGCCGACTCGAGGAGGTCACCCGGTGTCCACCGATGCCATCGTCCTGCTGAAAGAGGACCACAAGGAGATGCGCCGCCTGTTCAAGGCGTTCCAGGATGCCGAGGAGGGACCGGCGAGCGAGCGGCAGCAGTTGGTCCGGCAGATCATCGAGGCGCTGACCGTGCACACCTACCTGGAGAACGAGGTGATGTACCCGGAGGTCCGCAAGCTGGTGCCCGATGTCGAGGACGACATCCTCGAGTCGTACGAGGAGCACCACGTGGCGGACGTGCTCTGCTTCGAGCTCTTCTCCATGGATGCCGAGGACGAGCGGTACACCGCCAAGACGACGGTGCTGATCGAGAACGTCCTGCACCACGTCCAGGAGGAAGAGGAGAAGTGGTTCCCGAAGGTGCGCGCGGCGCTCGGGCGGAACCAGCTGCAGGAGATCGGCGCGCGCATGATCGAACTGCGCCCGAAGGCGCCGAAGACCCCCACCGCCCCGAAGGCGCTCAAGAAGTCACTGGACACGGTCACAGCCTGAGCGGCCCCCGACGCGGCGCGGGACCCGCCCCGGTAGAGCCGGGTCCCGCGTCATGATCGCCCCGCCCGTGGCGAAGGGCATCGTCCGGCCCCACCCCGGCCCGCCACCGTGAACGCCGGTCTCGGCTGGCGGCCGGTGCTGGCCGGCGCGAACTGCCCGAGCGGCTGGAGGTGGACCGGGCCGGCCCGGGCGGACCCGGTAGGATCGGCGCGGGCCGTGACTGGCGCGTGGGATGGAGCACCATCGGGGAGCGGTCCCGTCACGAGGACGCACGCCGAGCGCCTGGGCCTTCCGCACGTCATCAGGAGGTCGCATGTCGCTGAACGCCGAATCCACCGCCTTCCGCAGCGCGCTGGAGGTGATCCGCGCCGTCGAGCCGCGGGTGGCGGACGCCATCGGGGCGGAGCTGGCCGACCAGCGCGAATCGCTCAAGCTCATCGCCAGCGAGAACTACGCCTCCCCCGCCACCCTGCTGGCGATGGGCAACTGGTTCAGCGACAAGTACGCCGAGGGCACCGTCGGCCGCCGCTTCTACGCGGGCTGCCAGAACGTGGACACCGTCGAGGCGCTCGCCGCCGAGCACGCCCGGGAGCTGTTCGGCGCGGCCCACGCGTACGTGCAGCCGCACTCCGGCATCGACGCCAACCTGGTCGCCTTCTGGGCGATCCTGGCCGACCGGGTGGAGTCCCCGGCCCTGAAGAAGGCCCAGGTACGCCAGGTCAACGAGCTGACCGAGGCGGACTGGTTCGCGCTGCGCCGGGAGCTGGGCAACCAGCGGATGCTCGGCATGTCGCTGGACGCCGGCGGGCACCTGACCCACGGCTTCCGGCCGAACATCTCGGGCAAGATGTTCGACCAGCGCAGCTACGGCACCGACCCGGCCACCGGGCTGGTCGACTACGACAAGGTCGCCGAGGCGGCGCGGGAGTTCAAGCCGCTGATCCTGGTCGCCGGCTACTCGGCGTACCCCCGGAAGGTCAACTTCCGGATCATGCGGGAGATCGCCGACGAGGTCGGCGCCACCTTCATGGTCGACATGGCGCACTTCGCCGGCCTGGTCGCGGGCAAGGTCTTCACCGGCGACTTCGACCCGGTGCCGCACGCGCACATCGTCACCACCACCACCCACAAGTCGCTGCGCGGCCCGCGCGGCGGGATGGTGCTCTGCGGCCCGGAGTTGGCCGACCAGGTCGACCGCGGCTGCCCGATGGTGCTCGGCGGCCCGCTGCCGCACGTGATGGCCGCCAAGGCGGTCGCGCTGGCCGAGGCCCGCCGCCCCGAGTTCGCCGACTACGCGCAGCGCATCGTCGCCAACGCCCAGGCGCTCGCCGAGGGGCTGCTGCGCCGGGGCGCGAAGCTGGTCACCGGCGGCACCGACAACCACCTGGTGCTGATCGACGTCTCCGGGTACGGCCTCACCGGCCGGCAGGCCGAGCAGGCGCTGCTGGACTCGGGCATCGTCACCAACCGCAACGCCGTGCCGCAGGACCCGAACGGCGCCTGGTACACCTCGGGCATCCGGATCGGCACCCCGGCGCTGACCACCCGGGGCCTCGGCACCGCCGAGATGGACGCCACCGCCGAGCTGATCCACACCGTGCTCACCCAGACCACCCCGGGTGCGAACCCGGACGGCACCCCGTCCAAGGCGAAGTACGTGCTCGACGCGGCCCTGGCGGACAAGGTGAGCAAGCAGGCCAGCGAACTGCTCGCCCCCTTCCCCCTCTACCCCGCCATCAACCTCGCCTGACCCGCGCGGGCTGCCCCGCCCCTACCCGGCGTTGATCAAGGAGTTTGCGTCAAGTTCCGCGCTTGCGGTGGCGCAAACTCCTTGATCAACCGGGTTGTCCGAGCAGGTGGGCAGGGCAGCTGGTCAGCGGAGGGGGCGCTTGAGGTGGTAGCGGTGCACCTCGGTGCTGCCCTGGACGTTGTTCACGTCCTCGGCGGCGGAGACCAGCTCCCAGCCTTCCCGGCCGACCCGGTTGAGGTGCGCGATGGCGGTGTCGCCGTACGCCGTCACGTCGGAGCGCGACCCGTCCGGGGCGTACCAGACGAACGTGACGTGGAAATTCCGGCCCTGCCCCTGATAGCGGCGGACCAGCAACGCGTACTCCCAGGCAACCATCCGTCCATTATCTACGGTCACTTCCGGCGCCGGCCGCACGGGGGGTGGCGGAACGGCGACGCTGCGATGTCACGCCGGGGCGGGCAGCGAGGCCAGCGCGGCCCGGGTGGGCGGGTCGGCCCCCCGCCGCCCGCAGGTCCAGGCGGCCACCCGGACGGCGTCGGTGAGCAGAGCGGCGAGCGCCTCCGGGCCGGCGGCCCGCAGCGCGGGACGCCGGGCGGCACCGAGCAGGTCCCGCTCGCTCAGCGCAGCCAGCAGTCCGGCGGTGAACGCGTCACCTGCGCCGACGGTGTCCACCACCGCCACCCGTGGGGCGGCCACCCGCCGAACGCCGCGCCGGGTGACCGCCAGCGCCCCGTCCGCCCCGAGGGTGACCACGACGAGATTCGCACCCAGCTCCAGCCAGCGCCGCGCCACCCGTTCCGGCGGCTGCCCCGGGTGCAGCCAGTCCAGGTCCTCCCGGCTTACCTTGACCAGGTCCGAGACCGCGACGAGTTCCTCGACGCGCCGCCCGGCGTGCACCCCGTCCGGACTGAGGGAGGGGCGGCAGTTCGGGTCGTAGCTGATCATCATGCTCGCCCGCCTGTCCCGGACCAGCGCCAGCACGTCGTCCGCGCCGGGTTCGAGGATGGTGGCGAGCGACCCCGTGTGCAGGCACCTGCTCGCGTCGGCCACCCCGGCGACGGGGCCATTCGGAAGGGACGGCCAGTCGATGGCGAAGTCGTATCGGGCCTGCCCGTCGGCGCCTACCCGGGTTCGGGCCACGCTGGTTCTCGGCAGGTCCTGCACCGACGCCGGGTCGAGCTGTACGCCACTGCTGGTGAAATGGGCGCGGAGCAGCCCTCCGTACGCGTCGTCACCGAACTGGGTGAGCAGGGTGGTGGGCTGGCCGAGGCGGGCGAGCGCGACGGCGACGTTGGCCGGGCTGCCCCCCGGATGGGCCACCGCCTCGCCCGAGGGATCCTCGATCAGATCCACGAGGCTTTCCCCGACAACCGTGATCAACAGTCTTCCTTTCCCGGGGCCGCCTGGGCCCGGTCGCATCGGCGCGGATCAACCCGCCTGCCGGCCCGGAGCGTGCTCGAGCGTGGTCGCGCCGGTCATGATGGCCACGGCCTCGGGCATGGTGTGCGATGCCGGCGTCACCACGCCCGCGCACCGGCCCAGCCGCTGGATGTGGATACGGTCGGCCACCTCGAACACGTGCGGCATGTTGTGGCTGATCAGGATGACCGGCAGACCCCTCGACCGGAGCTCCTCGATCATCCGGAGCACCTGGTTGGACTCCTTGACGCCGAGCGCCGCGGTGGGCTCGTCGAGCACGATCACCTTGCTGCCGAAGGCCGCAGCCCGGGCCACCGAGACCGCCTGGCGCTGGCCGCCGGAGAGGGTCTCGACCGGTTGGGCAACATTCTGCAGCGTGCCGATCCCCAGGTCGGCGAGGGCCTGCTCGGCCTCCCGGCGCATTCCCTTCTGGTCGAGCATCCGGAAGATCGAACCGAGCACGCCGCGTCGGCGCTTCTCCCGCCCCAGGAAGAGGTTGCTCGCGATGTCCAGCGCCGGTGCCACGGCCAGCGTCTGGTAGACCGTCTCGATGCCGGCGTCCCGCGCGTCCTGGGGGCGCTTGAACTGCACGGGCTCCCCCTCCAGGAACAACTCCCCCGCGTCGGGTACGAGCGCCCCCGTCAGGCACTTGATCAGCGTGGACTTCCCGGCCCCGTTGTCCCCGATGACGGCGAGCACCTCGCCCGGGTAGAGATCGAGGTCCACCCCGTCGAGCCCGACGACCTTGCCGAACGTCTTGACCAGCCCCCGGGCGGAGAGCACCGGAGAGCGCTGGCCGCTGTCGGAGGCGCCGGACCGGCCGGCGGGGGCGTGCGTGGTGGTGGTCATGACCTCACCTTCCTGATCCACTGGTCCACGGCCACGGCGAGGATCACCAGCACGCCGACGGCGAGCACGCGGTACTGGTCGTCGACGCCGGCCAGGGAGAGTCCGCTGCGGAAGAACCCGACGATCAGCGCGCCGAGCAGCGTGCCGAGCACCGCGCCACGACCGCCGAAAAGGCTGGTGCCACCGATCACGACGGCGGTGATGCTCTCCAGGTTGGCGTCGGTGATGGCGTTCGGGCTGGCCGCACCCGCGCGTCCGATGAGGATCCAGGCGGTGAGGCCGTAGATGGCACCGGCGACGAGGTAGACGCTCACCAGGACCCGGTCCACCCGGATGCCGGCGAGCCGCGCGGCCTCCTTGTCGTCCCCGACCGCGTAGACGTGCCGCCCCCAGGCGGTCTTGGCCAGGGCGAAGCCGACGGCGAGGTAGAGCAGCAGCACCGCGACCACGCCCACGGTGATCCGGAACCGGCCCACCGGGAAGGACTCACCGGTCCAGCTCAGCAGCGCGGGCAGATCGGTGGCCTGCACGCTACGCCCCTCGGAGTAGAGGAGCCCGACGGCGGTGAAGACGCTGAGCGTGCCGAGGGTGACGATGAAGGGCGGCAGTTTCAGCCGGGTCACCAGCCCGCCGTTGAGCGCGCCGGCCGTGGCGCCGATCAGGACGGCCAGCAGCACGGCGAGGGCCGCCGGCAGTCCCTGCCCCTCGGCCAGCCTGGCCGCCAGCATCATGCTCAGGATGACGATGGCGCCGACCGACAGGTCGATGCCCGCAGTCAGGATGATCAGCGTCTGCCCGACGGCGAGCGCGCCGATCACGGCCACCTGCTGCAGCACGAGCGAGAGCGAGTTGGGTGACGCGAAGCGCGGGTTGAGGGTGGCGAAGACGACGAACGAGATGACCAGCACGAGGAACGGGCTGATCGCGGGGTGCGCGTGCAGCAGGTGCTGGACGCGCTGCAGTGGCGTGTGCCGGCGCAGTGCGAACTGCTGCGCGGCGCTGGTCGGTGGGATCGTGGCGGTCATCGGAGGCTCCCTGCCGGGGTCGGCGGTGGCGGACGGACTGCCCGGCCGAGGGCGCGGGGCGGAGGAAGCCCCGGGCCCTCGACCGTGGCGGGGTGGCTCAGCCCCAGCAGCGCTGGGCACCGTCGGCGCTGGTGATGCTCTCGACCCCGCCGGCGGCCCGGTCGGTGACCAGCGTGACGCCGGTGTCGAAGAAGTCAAGGCCGTCGGTGACCTGCGGCTTCTCGCCCCCGGTCGCGATCTTCTTGATCGCCTGCACACCCAGTTCGGCCATCTTCAGCGGGTACTGCTGTGAGGTGGCGCCGATGACGCCGTCCTTGACCTGCCGTACACCGTCGCAGCCGCCGTCGACCGAGACGACCAGAACGCCCTGCGTCTTCCCGGCCGCCTGGAGCGCCTTGTGCGCACCGACGGCGGCCGGCTCGTTGATGGTGTAGACCACGTTGATCGCGGGGTCCTTGGTCAGGCAGTTCTCCATGGCCGTCCGACCGCCGTCCTCCGCGCCGTTGGTCGGCTCGTTGCACGCGATGGTGTAGGTGCCGCCCGAGTAGTTGCCGGTCTTCGCCTCGTCGCCGTTCTTCTTCCGGTCGGCGGTGTCGATGCCCATGCCGGTCAGGAAACCCTGGTCCCGGTTGTAGTCGACGGAGACGATCTTGTCGTTGAACAGGTCGAGCAGGGCGATCGTGGCCGGCTTGCCGGCGAGCTGCGCCGCGGTCCACCTGCCGATCAGCTCACCGGCCTTGAAGTTGTCGGTGGCAAAGGTGATGTCGACCGTGTTCGCCGGGTCGGGCGGGGTGTCCAGCGCGATCACGTAGAGACCGGCGTCCCGGGCCTTCTTGATCGCGGGGTTGACACCGGGGCCGTTCGGGGTGATCAGGATGCCCTCGTCACCGCGCGCGATCGAGTCCTCGATCGCCTGCACCTGGCCGGCCTCGTCGCCGTCCTCCTTGCCGGCGGCCACGGTCAGCTTCACGCCCTCCGCCTCGGCGGCCTTCTTCGCGCCCTGCTGCATGGTCACGAAGAACGGGTTCGTGGAGTTCTTGGTGATCAGGGCTACCGCGACGCTCTTGTCGCCGCCGGAGCCGCCACCGGAGCTGTCACCGCAGCCGGTGACGACCATGCCGGTCACCGCGACGGCGGCCAGCAGGGCGGCGCGGCGGCGGCCGATGCGCTGGATCATGTGTTCTCCCATCCGGGATCCACGGTGGGGGCCGTGGCGGAGATGACAACGATGTCAGGGCAGTTTCAAGCCAGCGGCGGAGAGATGTCAATGCCTTCGCCGGGGTTTTTCCGTAACCGGCACGCAACTCGTACGCAACTCTTGACATCGATGTCAGACCGGCTGAGGATTCGGCCCACGATCATGCCCGGCACCCGACCCGTTCGGCACGGGCGTCCTCGATGGACGGAGGATGTGAATGAGGATCCGCCGATGGCTGGCCGCCTGCGCGGCCGCGACCCTCGTGCTGGCGGCCCCGGGCACGGCCGCCGCCGGGCCGTCGACCAGGGACGAGCCCTATCGACCCCAGCTGCACTTCAGCCCGGAACGCAACTGGATGAACGACCCCAACGGGCTCGTCTGGTATCAGGGCGAGTGGCACCTCTTCTACCAGTACAACCCCGAGGGCCCGCAGTGGGGAAACATGTCCTGGGGGCACGCGGTCAGCCGCGATCTCGTGCACTGGGAGGAACTGCCGCTGGCCCTCCCGTACTCGGCCGACGAGCACATCTTCTCCGGCTCGATCGTGGTCGACGAGCGGAACACCTCCGGCTTCGGCCGGCCGGGCGCGCCGGCCATGGTCGCCGTCTACACCAGTTGGTACCCGGCCACCGGAGTCCAGGCGCAGTCGTTGGCGTACAGCACGGACCGGGGCCGCACCTGGACCAAGTACGCCGGGAACCCGGTGCTGGACCTCGGCTCGCGGGAGTTCCGCGACCCCAAGGTCTTCTGGGACACCAAATCCGGCCGGTGGACCATGGCGGTGGTCCGCGCCACCGAGCACAAGGTGAGCTTCTACGGCTCCGCCGACCTGCGCTCGTGGACCCACTTGAGCGACTTCGGCCCGGCCAACGCCGTCGGCGGGGTGTGGGAGGTGCCGGACCTGTTCGAACTGCCGGTCGACGGCGATCCGCAGCGCACGAAGTGGGTGCTGATCGTGAACCTCAACCCTGGCGCGGTGGCCGGCGGTTCGGGTGCCCAGTACTTCGTCGGCGACTGGGACGGCACCATGTTCACCGCCGACAACGTCGTGACCGGCGAGGCGGAGCCGCCCCCGGGAACGCTCTTCGCCGACTTCGAGAGCAGCTACAGGGGCTGGACGGTGCAGAACGACCCGGTCCTGGGACCCGGGCCGTTCGACGACGCCCCCTACCCGGGCACGGTTCCCGGACAGCAGCAGGTCAGCGGTTTCCGGGGCGCCGCCCTGGTGAACAGCTTCCTCGGCTTCGACGCGCCCCGAGGCCGGCTGGTCTCCCCGGAGTTCACCCTCGACCGGGACTACGTGAACCTGCTTGTCGGCGGAGGTGCGCACCCGCACCTGCCGGACACGACGACGGACTTCGTGCCGGCCGGCGCCGAGCCCGTGATCGACTTCGAGCTGCCCGACGGCCAGACGTACGAGCAGGCGGGCTGGACGGCCACCGGCGGCCTGAGAGACCGCGCGCCGGTGGTGGGCCCGGCCCGATGGGAGCGCGGCCACGTCGGCGACAAGCTGCTCACCACCTTCTTCGAGGCCGACTCGACGACCGGCACGCTGACCTCGCCCGGCTTCACCATCGACCGGAACCACCTCAGCGTCCTCGTCGGGGCCGGCGGCCACCTGGGCGACGGCACCGGCCGGACGGTGGTCGAGCTGCTGGTGGACGGCCAGGTGGTGCGTACCGCCACCGGCAACTTCTCGGGCTTCATGAACTGGCGCAGCTGGGATGTGACCCAGTTCCGCGGCCGTACCGCCCAGCTGCGGATCGTCGACGAGAACAACGGCGGCTGGGGCCACCTGCTGGTCGACCAGCTCATCGCCACCGACGAGCCCGTGCTGCCCAGGGCGGTGGAGACCGCGGTGAACCTGGTCGTGGACGGCGAGGTGGTCCGCACCGCCACCGGCCGGGACAGCGAGCGCCTCGACTGGGTGGCCTGGGACGTCCGCGACCTCGCCGGGAAGCGCGCCCACCTGGAGATCAACGACTTCAACTCCGGCGGCTGGGGGCACATCCTCGTCGACCACGTGATGTTCGCCGACCGGCCGGCGCAACGCGAGCTGGACCGCTACGACTGGGTCGACCACGGGGCGGACTACTACGCCGCGGTCACGTACAACAACGCCCCGGGCGGGCGACGCGTCGCGGTGGGCTGGCTGAACAACTGGCAGTACGCGGGCAGCATCCCGACCGCGCCCTGGCGCGGCGCGATGGCCCTGCCCCGGGAACTCACCCTGCGCACGATCGACGGAAAGGTCCGCCTGGTCCAGCGGCCGGCCGAGCAGCTCAGCTCGCTGCGGGGCAACGGCGCCACGTTCACGCTGCGGGACAGCACGCTACGGCCGGGGGTGCACGACCTGCCCTCGGCGGCGGACGGCACGGTGCTGGAGATCCAGGCCGAGTTCGAACTCCGGGACGCCGACCGGTTCGGCCTCCAGGTACGCGCCGCCGGCGACGAACGGACGGTGATCGGCTACGACGTGGGGGCGCAGCGCCTCTTCGTCGACCGGACACGCTCCGGCCAGCAGGTCGCCCCTACCTTTCCCGCCGTGCACTCCGGCCCGCTGTCGGTGGACGGGAACCGGGTGCGGATGACGGTCTACGTGGACCGCTCCTCGGTCGAGGTGTTCGGCGGCGTCGGGCAGACCACGCTCACCGACCAGATCTTCCCGGCACCCACCAGCGCCGGGACCAGGCTGTTCGCCGAGGGTGGCGACGTGGTGGTGCGCTCGCTCACCATTCGGCCACTGCGGTCCGTGTGGCGATAACCTGGCAGTCGATCAACGCCGGGTGGGGGCCGCGGACGAATCCCGTGGCTCCCACCCGGCACCGCGACACCCCCTTCCGGTAGGAGCGCCCATGCACGCTGCCGCCTCGGCCCCGCCGGCCGGCGTCAAGGTCCGGCCCACGCTCCGCGACGTCGCGCAACTCGCCGGCGTCAGCCCGAAAACCGTCTCCCGCGTGGTCAACGGCGAGGCGGGTGTCTCCGCCCCGAAGCTGGCCGCGGTGCGGCGGGCCATCGCGCAGCTCGACTACCGGCCGAACTTCACGGCGAGCAGCCTGCGACGGTCCAGCGGCCGCAGCGCCGCCATCGCCGCGGTCCTCGAGGACCTGGCCAACCCGTTCTCCGCCGCCCTGCACCGCGCCTTGGAGGACGCCGCTCGGGAGCGGGGCGTGCTCATCTTCGCCGGCAGCGTCGACGAGAACCCGGAACGAGAGCGGGATCTCATCCACGCCTTCACCATGCGCCAGGCCGACGCGCTGGTGGTCGTCCCGGCCAGCGACGACCAGAGCTACCTCGCCGGGGAGGTCAGCGCCGGCACCCCAGTCGTTTTCGTCGACCGGCCGCCGGTCGGCCTGCCGGTCGACGCCGTCCTCGCCGACAACCACCAGGGCGCCGCGAGCGCCGTCCACCACCTCGTCGCGCACGGGCATCGGGAGATCGCGTACCTCGGTGACCTGCAGACGATCGCCACCGCCCGGCAGCGCTTCCAGGGCTTCCGGGAGGCCCTCGCCGACCACGGCATCCGGCCGGCCGCCACCGTCCACGACCTGCACACCGAGCACGACTCCGCCGGGGCGGTACGCCGGCTGCTGGCCGCCGAGTCACCACCCACCGCGCTGTTCACCTCGCAGAACCTCGTCACCATCGGCGCGATCCGCGCACTGCAACAGCTCGGCCGGCAGCATGCGGTGGCGCTGGTCGGCTTCGACGACTTCCCCCTCGCCGACCTGCTGCAACCGGCGGTCACGGTGATCGCGCAGGACCCGTCCGAGATGGGCCGGGTCGCCGCGTCACTGATCTTCCAGCGGCTGGACGGCGAGCAGTGGCGACCACGCACGCACCTGGTGGCGACCCACCTGATCCCCCGCGGCTCCGGCGAGATCAGCGGACCGCACCGCCACTGACGGCGGTGCTCGCCGAATCCGCCAGCTCGTCGGTGACCAGGGCGGCGAGCCGGTCCAGGCCCAGGTCGATCTGGTCCGGGGTGACCGCGCTGACCGACAGCCGCAGCGCGTTCACCGTCGCCCCGTCGTCGTAGAAGTGGGCCATCGGGGTCCAGAGCACGCCGTACTCGCGGGCCGAGCGGTGCAGCAGCGCATCGTCCACGCCGAAGGGCACCGTCACCACCACGAAGAAGCCGCCGGCCGGCACGTTCCAGCGCACCGGGCCGCCGGCCGGGAAGCGGCGGGCCAACCCGTCGACCATGTGCCGCAGGTTGCGGGCGTACGCGGCCCGCTCCCGCGCGTTCGCCGCGACCAGTGAGCAGTCGTGGGCCAGCAGCGCCCCACCGATCACCGCCTGGGCGATCGGCGAGGTGTTCACGGTGACCATGCTCTTGATCTTGGCGAGCTGGTCGGCGAGCGGCCCGACCGTCCCGTCGGAGCCGGCGACACGCTGGTCGGCGACCACGTACCCGACCCGGGCGCCGGGCAGCACGGTCTTGGCGAACGAGCCGAGGTAGACCACCCGGCGCCGGCTGTCCAGCGCCTTGAGCGTCGGCCGCCGCTCGGTCCCCCCGGCCGGGAAGAGGCCGTACGGGTTGTCCTCGATGAGCAGCAGCTCCTCCTCGACGGCGAGGTCGAGCAGCCGCCGCCGCTGCGCCACGTCCATGCTGACCCCGGACGGGTTGGCGAAGTCGGGCATCACGTAGCAGGCGCGCGGGCGCAGCCCCTCGGCCCGGGCCCGGCGCAGCTGCGCGCGCAGGTCGGCCAGGTCGATCCCGTCCGGGCCGCCGGTGACCGGGCGCACCGGCAGGTCGACCAGGCGAGCCGCACCGGTCAGCCCGACGTATGTGGGGGCGACGGCGAGCAGCACGTCCTCCGGTCCGGCTCGCAGCGCCCGCAGCACCAGGAACATCGCCTCCTGGCAACCGACCGTCACCACGATCGTCTCCGGGTCGACGGTGATCTGCTCGTCGACGGCGAGGTTGCGGGCGATCAGGTGGTGCACGATGCCCTTGGTCCGGCCGTACTGGAGCAGGGTGCGGTCGACCTGGGCGGGGCTCAGCCCGAGGTCGTCGGCGAGGTGCCGGCGGAAGGTGTCCAGGTGCCGGTGCAGCACGGCGGCCTCGAAGAACTCCTCGTAGGGCCGACCGGCGGCGAGCGAGACCGCGTCCGGGTAGTGCTGCGCCACCTCGTTGAGGAAGTTCATCGAATTCAGCGCGGGGTCGTCGACACTGCGGTGCAGGGCCGCGACGGTCAGGTCCACCGGCTCCACGTCAACCTCCGGTCAGGGTACGCAGGTGCCGGGCCGCCGCCGGGTCGGCACAGCCGGTCAGGGTGAGCGCGTCGCGCAGCTCGGCGGCGAGCAGCGCCAGGGCGGCCTCGGCGCCGGCCCGGCCGCCGGCCGCTAGGGCCCAGAGCAGCGGTCGGCCGGCCAGCACGCCGGCCGCGCCGAGGGCGAGGGCGCGCAGCACGTCGGTGCCGCTGCGCACGCCGCTGTCCAGCAGCACGGCGCAGCGGTCCGCCACCGCCGCAACCAGCTCGGGCAACACCGTCGCGGTGGCGGGGGCGCCGTCGAACTGCCGCCCGCCGTGGTTGGAGACCACCACGGCGTCCGCGCCGACCTCCGCGGCGCGGGCCGCGTCGCGCGGGTCCAGGACACCCTTCACCAGCAACGGCAGCCGGGTACGCTCCCGCAGCCAGGCCAGGTCGGCCCAGCTCAGCGCCGGGGCGAAGACCGCGCCGGTGTGCACCGCGACGGCGGACACCCCGGGGTTGCCCTGGTGGGCCAGGTCGTCGCGGCCGCCGGGCAGGTTCGCCGCGGTGACCTGCGGCGGCAGGGCGAAGCCGTTGCGGACGTCGCGCAGCCGCCGGCCGAGCACCGGCACGTCGACGGTGACCATCAGCGCGGCGCAGCCGGCGGCGTGGGCCCGGTCCAGCAGGTCGGCCACCAGACCTCGGTCACGCAGCCAGTAGAGCTGGAACCAGATGCTGCCACCGACCGCGGTGATCTCCTCGATCGGTGTGCTGCCCAGCGTGCTCGCCACGTACGGCACGCCGGCGGTCCGGGCGGCGGCGGCCAGGCCGAGCTCCCCGTCCGGGTGCAGCAGCTTCTGGTACGCCATCGGCGCGACCGCCACCGGCAGGGCGTAGGTGCCGCCGGGCAGCGCCGCCTCGGTGCGCGGCCGGTCCACCCCGGTCAGCACCCGGGGCAGCACCGCCACCCGGTCCAGGGCCGCCCGGTTGGCCGCGAGGGTCGTCTCGGCGCCGCTGCCGCCGGCCACGAAGTCCCACACGTCGCCGGGCAGCACGGCCCGGGCCAGCTCGGCGAAGTCGGCCAGGCTGGCCGGCGGGACGAACCCGGCAGCGGTCGAGGCGCCGGCGGCCGGGGCGACCGGGTCCGAGGCGGGCGGTCCGGTCGGGGCGACCGGGTCCGAGGCGGGCGGTCCCGCCGGAGCGACCGGGTCCGAGGCGGGCGGCCCGGCCGGGGCGGTCGCGTCCGGGGCGGCCGGCCCGGCCGGCCGGGTTGGCGTCACCGGGGGCGGAGCGGGCCGGGCGGCCGCCGCCGGCCCGTCGGTCACGGCAGGCTCAGTCACGGTCCGGCCCACCCGGGGCCGTGCCGGCGGTCGACCCGACCGGGTCGAGCCCGAAGCGGTCCCGCAGGAAGGCGGCCGCCTGCTCCTGCGCCCGGCGACCCGCGTCGAACACGCCGGGCATGGCGAAGAACCCGTGGATCATGCCGGCGTAGCGGGTCAGGTCGGTGGGCACACCGGCGTCCCGCAGCCGCCCGGCGTACCGCTCCCCCTCGTCGCACAGCGGGTCGTGTTCCGCGGTGATCACCAGCGCCGGGGGCAGGCCGGACAGGTCCTCGGCGAGCAGCGGCGAGGCGAGCGGGTGGGCCGCGTCGGCCGGGTCGGCCAGGTAGTGCCGCCGGTACCAGTCGACCGAGTGCCGGTTGAACAGCAGCGCGTCCTCGTCGCCGGCCGGCCCGGCACCGGGCCGCTGGTCGGTGTTCGGGTAGACCAGCAGCTGGGCGGCGAGCCGGGGGCCGCCGTCCGCGCGGGCCAGCAGGGTGACCGCGGCGGCGAGGTTGCCGCCGGCGCTGTCCCCGCCCACCGCGAGCCGGTCCGGGTCGACCCGGTACTCGTCGGCGTGCCCGGCCAGCCGGCGCAGCGCCGCATAGCAGTCCTCCACCGCGGCCGGGAACCGGTGCTCGGGGGCCAGCCGGTAGCCGACGGTCACCGTCTGGCAGGGCGTGGCGTTGGCCAGCCGGCGGCAGATCCCGTCGGCGGTGTCCACGCTGCCGAGCGTCCAGCCACCGCCGAAGAAGTAGACCAGCGTGGGCAGCGGGCCGTCACCGGCCGGCCGGTGGATGCGCACCGGGAGCGGCCCGTCCGGGCCGGGGAGGTGGGTGTCGCGTACCTCGTGGACCGGCTCGACCGCGCCGGCGCCGGCGCGGATCGCGGCGAGGTCGGCCGCGCGGGCCTCGGCCAGGCTCTGCGTGTAGAGCGGTGCGGTGCCGGCGGCCGCCCGTTCGGCCCGGTACGCGACCACCTGCGGATCGAGCGCCATCACGTCCTCCTAGTTGCCGGTGGTGACGAAGAGCTTGTCGATGCCGCGCAGGAACAGGCTGCCGCTGTACGTGAAGGGTTGGGTGATCGCCAGGCGGGGGAAGCGGGCGAAGAGCCGGGGCAGGGCGAGCCGCCCCTCCAGCCTGGACACCGCCGAGCCGAGGCAGAAGTGCAGTCCCACCCCGAAGGCGAGCGACGCCGGGCCGGCGCGGTGCGGGTCGAAGCGGTCCGGGTCGGGGAAACGGGACGGGTCGCGGTTGGCCGCGGCGATCAGCAGCAGCACGTTCTCGTCCCGCTCGACCGGTACGCCGCCCAGCTCGGTGTCGCGCGGCGCGGAGCGGGCCAGGAAGTGCACCGGGCTCTCCATCCGCAGGACCTCGTCCACGCAGCCCCGGGCCAGCGCGTCGTCGCCGGGCAGCGCGGCGACCACGTCGGGGTGGCCCAGCAGCAGCGGCAGGCCGTTGCTGAACATGTAGACGGTGGTGACGAAGCTGGCGTTGAACAGCACGATCAGGTTGCTGATCAGCTCATCCTCGGTCAGCTCGACCCCGCCCGCGTCCAGCACCTCGACCAGCCCGCTGATCAGGTCCTCGCCCGGCTGCCGGCGCCGGTGGGCGATCAGGTCCCGGTAGTATGCGCGCAGCTCGTCGGCGGCCTGGTTGGCCCGGGCCAGCCGTTCCGGGGTCTTGCCGGCGACGTCCATGTACTCGTCGATCCAGTCGACCCGCTGCCGGTACCAGGCCAGGTCGGCCTCGGGCAGGCCGATGAACTCGGCCATCACCAGCGCCGGGACCGGGTACGCGAAGTCGGCGACGAAGTCGACCTCGCCCCCGTCGGCGCCGGCCTCGGCCAGCCGGTCCAGCCGCTCCTCGACGACCCGGACGATCACCGGCTCCAGCGCGCCCAGCCGGCGCGGGGTGAACGTCTTCGCGAAGACGGCCCGCATGCGGGTGTGGTCCGGCGGGTTGATGAACATCATCGAGGTGAGGAAGGTGCGCAGGATCTCCTGCTCCTGCCAGCCCGGCGGGCTGCCCTTGTACCACTCGGGGTCGCGCAGCACCTGGTCGACCAGGTCGTACCCGCCGGCGACGGCGGTGACGGTGCTGTGCTCGACGCGGGTCGGGATGGCGCTGATCGGCCCGTGCTCGTGCAGGGCCGCGTACCACGGATAGGGGTCCTGCCGGCCCGGCTCGCTGTACAGGCCGGTCAGGATCTCGTCGACGTCCATCGTTCCTCCCCAGGATCGGCGGCGGGGGCGGCGTGCTGTCCACGCCGCCCCCGCCGGTGTCACAGCCCGAGCAGCCGCAGCGGTACGGCCTCCGCCATCGCCTGGGCGCCGGTGTCGTTCGGGTGGATGTGGTCCCCGGCGTCGTACGCCGGCAGCAGCCGGGCCGGGTGCTCCGGGTCGCGCAGCACCGCGTCGAAGTCGAGCACCCCGTCGAACTCGGCCGCGCCCGTGCCGCGCAGCCAGGTGTTCACCGCCTGCCGGGTGGCCTCCTTCTCCGGCGTCCACAACCCGGGGCCGCCGTTGCCCTCGTACGGGGTGATGGTGCCGACCAGGCTGGTCAGGCCGCGGGCCTGGGCCTGCCGGTTGATCTGCCGCAGCGAGGCGATGATGCGCTCCGCGCTGTCGCCGTTCATCCAGATGTCGTTGATGCCCAGGTGGGTGATCAAGGTCCGCACCCCGGTCTGCGGGAAGACGTCCTCGTTGAGCCGGGCCAGCGCGTTGGGGCCGAGCTCGTAGTAGCCGGGGAAGCCGCCCGCGCCGGGCTCGGTGCCCTCGTGGTTGAGCCGGTTGCCGGACAGGCTCAGGTTCAGCACGCCCGGGGTGCGTACCTCGGGGCGGGCGTCGATGAGCCGCTTGGCGAGCAGGTCCGGCCAGCGCCGGTCGGCGTTGACCGTGCTGCCGTTGCCGTCGCCGATGGAGTCGCCGAGCACGACCACCGCGCCGGGGCTGAGCCGGCGTTCCACGTCGATGCCGGACAGGAACATCCAGCAGCAGTTGGGCCGGATGGTGAAGCCGGTGCCGGCGGCCGCGGTGGTGAGGTCGCCGGCACCGATGAAGTTGGTGACCCGGGACTGCCCGTGGAAGGTGACCGGGCCGGTGAGCACCGGGAAGTAGAGGGTGACGACCAGGTCCTCCTGCTCCTTCACCGGGAAGGCCAGGGGGTCGCTGAGCAGCTCGGCACCCTTGTGGATGGTGGCCGACGCGGCGCCGTCGAAGGTCAGCGGGTGGACGCTGGCCGGGTCGATGTCGGACAGGTCGTCGGGGGTGGTGGCGTCGGGTCGGGCGACGGTGGCGTGCCCGACCTGCACGGCCTGCTCGCCGTAGAGGTTGGTCAGCCGGACCCGGAGCCGGTCACCGCCGACGGTGGTCTGCACGGTCATCCGGATGCTCTGGTTGTTCAGGCCGGTGTTGGTCAGGCCGACGGTGTTGCCGCGGGTCACCGCGGCGGCCCAGCTGCCCGCCCACTCGGTACGCCCCGGCAGGGCGCCGTCGGTGTCGGCGGGGCCGGCGCTCGCGGTGACGGCCGGAGTGCCGGCGATCAGCATCGTTGCGGCGAAAGCTATGACGTGCCATCTCTTCGGGGTCGGCATTGATCCTCCATCGTTGGCAGCCCCGGGCGTGGCACGAGTCGGCGACACGGCCCGGGCGATGGACCGGAAACTAGCCGTCGATGATGACGAGCGTCAATCAACCTGATCGACATGATCGAATGTCCGCCGGGTGCCGGCCGACGCCGTTCGGCTCTGTCCTGTCCCGACCCGGCGTGCCTAGGCTCGAACCCGGCGGCGGTGCGGTCGCCGACCCTGGCACCTGGGGGCGCTGCGATGACTGATCAGCCGAACTACGTGCACGAGGCACTGGAGCTGTTCGCCCGGTTCGGCGACCGGGAGGCTCTCGTCGGCGGAAATCGCCGGCTGACCTATCCCGAGGTCGCCGCCGAGGTGCGCGGCCTGGCCGGCGCGCTGCTGCGGCACGGCGTACGCCCCGGCGACGCGGTGCTGGTGATGCTCGGCAACCCGGTGGAGGGGCCGCTGCTGCAACTCGCGCTGCACCTGCTCGGCTGCCGGAGCATGTGGATCGCCCCGGTGACCTCGCGGCGGGAGGTCGACGAGTTCGTCGCGCTGGCCCGCCCCGACGCCTTCGTCCACGACCCCCGCGACCCGGTCGGCGCGGAGATCGCCGCCGGGCTGGCCGGCGTACCGGTGCTCTGCCTTGGGCCGGGCGGCGCCGGGCCGGACCTCACCGCCGCCGGCGAGCCGGTGGAACTGCCCGCCAAGGTGCCCGCGCCGGAGTCGTTCCTACAGACCAGCGGCACCACCGGCACGCCGAAGCTGGTGCACCACCGGGAGAACTTCTACCGGCAGGTCCTCGCCCTGGCCGCCGACTTCCGGGCGGCCGGCCTCCCGCTGCTGCGGCACCTGTCGCACTCGCCGATGTGGCTGGCCAGCGGCCAGATCACCACGCTGTTCAACCTGTTCACCGGCGGGGTGCTGTTCCTGCGCGAGCGGTGGGACCCGGAGGCGTTCATCCGGACCGTGGACGCCGAGCGGCTCACCTCCACCTTCGTCACCCCGCCGATGCTCTACGAGGTGCTCGACCATCCGGCGCTGGACGGCGCCGACTTCTCCGCCATGTTCATGTTCAACGTGGGCGCCGGGCCCGCCGCGCCGGCCCGGCTGCGCCAGGCGATCGCGCGCTTCGGCCCATGCCTGCGCATCGTGTACGGGCTGAGCGAGGCCGTGGTGATCTGCGCCCTGCCCGGGCTGACCGACGACCCGGAACACCCGGAGCGGCTGCGCTCCTGCGGCCGGCCGTACGGGGACGTGGCGGTGGAGATCCGGGACCCCGACGGCCGGGTGCTGACGCCCGGCGAGGACGGCGAGGTGTGGGTACGCACCAAGCTCAGTTTCGCCGGCTACCACGGCCAGCCCGAACTGACCGCCGAGACGCTCGTCGACGGCTGGGTACGGACCCGCGACATCGGCCACCTCGACACCGACGGCTACCTCTACCTGGTCGACCGGCTCCAGGACCGGATCCTCACCCGGCAGCGAAGCTGGCCGATCTACTCCCGCCCGATCGAGGACGTGCTCGCCGCCCACCCCGAGGTACGCGCCGCCGCCGTCATCGGCGTACCGGACCCGGTGGCCGGTGAGCTGCCGTACGCGTACGTGGTGCCCGCGCCGGGGGCGACGGTGACCGGGCACGACCTGATCGCGCTGGTCACCCGGGAGCTGAGCGAGACCTGGGCGCCCGGCGCGGTGGAGTTCGTCGGCGCGCTGCCGCTGAACCGCTCCGCCAAGGTGGACAAGCGGGCCCTGCGCGCCCGGTACGCCGTCGCCCATCCGACCGACACGGACGCGGTGGGCACGGTGATCGGCAGCCCGACGTGACCCCGCGCCGGGAGCTGTACACCCTGGTCGGCGCGGACCTGCTGTCCAACCTGGGCACCCGGATCTCGGTGGTGGCCATCCCCTGGCTGGTGCTGGAGACCACCGGCAGCCCGACCCGGATGGGCCTGGTCGCGGCGGCGGAGACCCTGCCGTACATGCTCTCCAGCGCCCTCGCCACCCCGTGGGCGGACCGGTTCGGGGTGCGGCGTACCGCGGTCACGGTCGACGCCGCCAGCGCGGCGGCGATGGCGGTGGTGGCGCTGGCTCCCTGGCTGGGGTTCGGGGCGCTGCTGGCGCTGGTCGCGGTGGCCGGTGGGCTGCGCGGCATCGGCGACCGGGTCAAGCATGTGCTGTTCAAGCCCGCCGCCGAGCGGGCCGGTGTGCCGCTGATCCGGCTCACCTCCGCCTACGACGGGCTGGCCCGGGGCATGACGCTGTTCGGGGCGGTGCTCGGCGGGCTGCTGATCGACTGGGTGGGAGTGACCCGGGCGATCTGGATCGACGCGGCCACCTTCGCGGTCTGCGCGCTGCTCATCGGGGTGCTGGTCCGGCCGCCCGCCTCGGCGGAGCCGGCGCCCCGGGAGAGCTACCTGCGGGCGCTGCGCGGCGGCTTCGGCTACCTGCGTACCGACCGGACGCTGCTGACCATGCTGGTGGTGGTCTCGGCGTCGAACATGTTCGCCAACGCCAGCGTCGCGGTGTGGATCCCGCTCTGGGTGGACCGGGTGCTCGGCGACCCGGCCGGCTTCGGCCTGGTGCTCGGCGTGTTCTCGGGCGGGGCGCTGCTGGGCAACCTGCTGTTCACGCTGGCCGGGACGCGGTTGCCCCGCCGGTCGACCTTCGCGCTGGGGCTGGCGCTCAGCGGCGCGCCCCGGCTGCTGGCGCTCGCCCTCAGCGACGAACTGGTGGTGGTGCTCACCGTGACGTTCCTGTCCGGGGTGGCGATCGCGGCGGTGAACCCGCTGCTCGGCGCGGCCCTGTACGAGCGGGTGCCGGCGCCGCTGCAGACCCGAGTGCTGGGCATCTCCGGGTCGGTGGCCTTCCTGGGCCTGCCGGTGGGGGCGCTGCTCGGCGGCTGGTCGGTGGCGGCCCTCGGGTTGGCCCCGGCGCTGCTGGTGATGGCGGTGGCCTGTCTGGTGCTGACCGTGGGGCCGCTGCTGCTGGCCCGGTCGCGCGCCGACCGCCCGGCGCCTGAACCGGCCGTGTCCACCCCGGCCTGAGCCGGCGTCGCCCGCCACGACATCGACCCCACCCGGCCCGGGCTGTGCCGCCGCCGGCCGCCGTGATGGGCGTATGGTCGCTGCATGGCGACCTGGGACGACGTACGCCGGATCGCGCTCGCCCTGCCGGAGACCACCGAGCGGGGCAGCCACGACGACCTGCCCGCCTGGCGGGTCCGGGACAAGTCGTTCGTCTGGGAGCGTCCGCTGCGCCGCGCCGACCTCGACGCCCTCGGCGACGCCGCTCCCGACGGCCCGATCCTCGGCGTCCGGGTGCCCGACCTCGGCGCCAAGGAGGCGCTGCTGGCCGACGACCCCACGATCTACTTCACCACCCCGCACTTCGACGGATACCCGGCCGTGCTGGTCCGGCTCGACCGGGTCGACGTCGCGGAGCTGGCCGAGCTGATCACCGAGGCGTGGTACGCCCGCGCCCCGAAGCGCCTCGCCGCCGCCTACCGGACGGAGACCCGGTGAGTGCCCTCCCGCGTCCCGGCTCGCCGTCAGCGCGCCGGGGGCACGCGCTGGTGGCCGGGATCGTCTTCGACATGGACGGCACGCTGATCGAGTCGCACGCGGTGGTGCCGGCGGCGTACCGGGCCGCCATCGTGGACGGCGGCGGGCCGGCGCTCTCCGACGCCGAGATCATCGCCGGGTACCCGCTCGGCCCACCGGCCGCGCTGCTGTCCCACCTGCTCGGGCGCCCGGCCACCGACGCGGACCTCGCCGCCTACCACGCTCACCTGGCCACGCTCGCCGGGCAGGTCACCGTCTATCCCGGCGTGGCGGACGTGCTCGCCGACGTCGCCGGCCGGGTGCCGGTCGGTCTCTTCACCGGGGCCAGTCACCGGGCCGCCGAGATCCTGCTCGACCGGGCCGGGCTGCGCGGACACTTCCGGGTGGTCCTCGGCGGGGACGAGGTCGCGCGGCCCAAGCCGCACCCGGACGGCGTCCGGCTGGCCTGCCGGCTGCTGGGGCTGGATCCCCGCCGCGCCGCGTACGTGGGTGACTCGCCGCTCGACCTGCGGGCCGCCCGGAGCAGCGGCGCCGTCGCGGTGGCCGCCGGCTGGGGCCACCAGTACGACGCCGCGGAGCCGGCGGACCTGGCCGCCGGCCGGCCCGAGGAGCTGCTGTCGCTGCTCGGCTGAGCGCGGTCAGCCCGGCCGGCGCAGCGCGATGTCGACCGCCTCGTCCGGCGTGTCGACGTGCTGCGGGCCGGGCAGCGGGTCGCCGGCCGGGTCGAGGACCCGCCAGCCACCGAGCACGGCCACCGGTACGCCGCGCCGCATCGCCAGGGCCACCTCGCTGAGCGTCCCCCACGACCCGCCGACGGCGACCACCGCGTCGGCGCTCCACACCAGGATCGCGTTGCGGGCCTGCCCCATGTTGGTCACCACCGCCGCCGACACGTCGGCCTCACCCGGGTCGGTGCCGTCGTCAGGACGTACCCCGATCACCAGGCCCCCGTTGGCCCGGGCGCCGGCGGCGACGGCGGCCATCACCCCGCCGCCCCCGCCGCAGAGCACGACGGCCCCGTGCTGCGCGAGCAGCTCCCCCACCCGCCGCGCCCACGCCTCCTCGCCCGGCGACGCCTTCGCCGGCCCACACACCGCCACCTGCACCCGCATCCCTCCATTGCGGCGGTTGGTCATGGGGTTGGCGGCGCGACACGCCGGGTGAAGGGCCGCCAACCTCATGATCGACGCATCGAGGGCGAGTGGGTTAGCGTGCGGTTGTGGGATCGACGTTGACCGAAGCGACGGATCCGTGGTGCCTCCGGCCGGGCGAGAGCGCGGCGCTGCTGCGGGGGCATCCGTGGCGGCGGTTCGTGGTGCTGGGCGACAGCGTGGCCGAGGGGCTGTGCGAGCCGGTCGACGGCTACTCCGACCTGCAGTGGGCCGACCGGATCGCCGCCGAACTGCGTGCGGTCCAGCCCGGCCTGGCCTACCGCAACCTGGGGCGGCGCGGGCTGCGCGCACACGAGGTGCGGGCGGCCCAGCTGGCGTCGGCGCTGGCGTTCGGCCCGGACCTGGCGCTGGTGGTGTGCGGCGGCAACGACGCCTTCCGGCCCGGGTACGACCCGGACGCGGTCGACGCCGAGCTGTCCGTGATGATCACCGCCCTCCAGGACGCCGGGGCGAGCGTGATCACGGTCGGCATGTTCGACGTCTCGCACAGCCCCGCCGTCCCCGAGGCGCTGCGAGCCGGCCTGCGGGAGCGGATGCGGCAACTGTCGACCCACACCGGTCGGCTGGCCGAGCGGCTCGGCACCCTGCACGTGCACCTCACCGACCATCCGGCCGTCGCCGACCCGTCGCTGTACAGCGGCGACGGCCGGCACGGCAGCGCCCGCAGCGACGCCATCGCCACCGCCGAGACCCTCCGCGTGCTGGCCGCCCACCTGACCCCGCGTTGATCAAGAAGTTCGCGTCGGGATCCGGACGGCCCCGGATGACGGAAACTCCTTGATCAACGCAAACTGCGGGCGGAGCGGGTCAGTCGGTGAGGAGGATGCCGGTCATGAGGACGCCGCGAGCCAGGTTGAGCACCGGCTCGCAGCCGGGGTAGCCGACCCGGGCCAGGGCACCGGAGCCGGTCCGGCCGAACAGGTACGGGGCAAGGCTGTAGGGCACCTCGGCGCTGACCGTCTCCCCGGTCTCGATCTGCACGAAGTCCATCGCCACCCGGTCGGCCTCGTGGTAGCGCTGCAGGATGTTGCCGCCCGCGTCGATCGCGGCGCGGACGCCGTCCTCCCAGGCCACCGCGCTCATCTCCCGGCCGATCAGCACCCCGTGCCCGGCCGAGCCGCCGGCCGGCTTCGCCACCAGGTCGGCCTGCTCGGCCAGGGCGCGGTCCAACTGCTCGGCGGTGAGCGCCACGGTGTGCGGGACGTACCGGCGGATCAGCGCCTGGTCGGCCGCCGACAGCAACGCCAGGTCGGCCCAGAGCCAGGCGTAGTTCAGCTTGTTGCTGAGCAGCCAGGCGGCGGTGCTGACGAACATCGGCAGGGTGCCGGCCGCGAGGGCCCCGGCGACCGCGTCCAGGCCGGCGCTGGGGGTGACCCGGTTCGGCACGAACAGCCGGAACAGCGCGTCCACCGGGCCGCCGCCGACCACCAGGCGCCGCTCCTCGTCCAGCGTGGCGGTGGAGACCGGGGCGATGACCAGGTCGATGCCGAACCGCTCGGCCTGGTCGGCGAGCGGGGAGAGGATCCGGATGAACGTCTCCGGGTCGTCCAGCCCCGGGTACTCGGCGTCGAAGTCCATCAGCAGCGCCACCCGGGCCCCCTCGGCCAATCCGAGGGTGTCCCGGATCGCCGCGAACCGCTGGTCCAGCAGGGACGGCGCCGGGCGGGCCGGCAGCCCGTCGAGCAGGCCGTGCTGGCGGTAGAGGTCGGCGTACCGGTAGATCACGGTGTCCGCGTCGAAGCCGCCGCCGAGGCTGCTGTCGATGTTGTACTCCACGATGCACGGCACCCCGCCGGAGAGCAGCACGTCCGGCCGGTACGCGGCGAGCAGCCCCTCGTGCAGCGGCTCGTCCTCGTCGAGCAGCTTGGTCTCCCCCGCCGGCACGTCGAGCAGCCGGCGCAGCTCGCCGGCGGTGCGGGCGCGCCGCTGGCACGCCTCCAGGATGAGCTGGGCGATCCGGTCGCAGACCTCGTTCAGCTCGCCGAAGGCGTCGGCGGTGAGCACCGGTGGCCGGGCCAACCGCCACTGCTTGTTGTACGTCGCCCGGCCGTGGTAGATCCGCTCCCATTCGGCGGCGCCGGCGGCCACCATCGCCCTGCGGGTCGACTCGGGAAGGTCGGTCCACGCCTGCTCGGCGGGCGGCCACGGGTAGTTCGGGTCCATCGGTCAACCGTCCTTCACGGTGAGTTGGATGGCGGCGGTGAGCTGGTCGCGGCCGGGCTGCACGGCCCGGTCCAGGGCGGGCGCGAAGGGCAGCACGGCGCCGTCCGGGCGGGTGACCCGGCGGGGCGGCGCGAGCAGCCGCACCCGTTCGACCACGGTGGCGATGATCTCGCCGGCGATGCCGCAGGACCGGTTGGAGTCGTCCACCACCACGAGGCGCCCGGTACGGGACACCGACTCGACCAGCCCGTCCCAGTCGAACGGGTACAGCGTCCGGGGGTCGAACACCTCCACCGACACCTGGCCGGCGAGGTCGCCGGCGACGGCCAGCGCCTCGTGCACCAGGTGCCCGACCGCGACCACGGTGACGTCGGCGCCGACCCGGCGGACCACGCCCCGGCCGAGCGGCACCGCGGCCGGGTCGCCCACGTCGGCCCGGAGGTCCATCGCCCCGGCGGGGGCGAACACCACCACCGGGTCGTCGCAGCGGATCGCCGACACCAGCAGCCCGTACGCGTCGGCCGGGGTGGCCGGCACCACGGTGGTCACCCCGACGTGGGCGAAGAGACTGTACGGGTGGTCGGAGTGCTGCCCGGCCCAGCCCGTCCGGGAGCCGGAACCGGGCACCAGGTAGGTGACCGGCACGGCGCACTGCCCGCCGGTCATCAGCGGGAACTTGTGGGCGTGGTTGACGATCTGCTCGAAGACCAGGAAGAGCAGCGACGGGATCTGGAACTCGATCACCGGCCGCAGCCCGGCCAGCGCGGCGCCGGTGGCGAAGCTGGTGAACGCCTGCTCGGACAGCGGGGTGTCAACGACCCGCTCCGGCCCGAACCGTTTGAGCAGCCCGGTGGTGACGTTGGCGGCGGCCACCCGGATGTCCTCGCCGAGCAGGAAGACCGACTCGTCGCGGGTCATCTCGTCGGCGAGCGCGCGGGTGAGCGCCCTGCGGTAGGACAGCCGGGGCATCAGCCACCTCCGGTCCGGGCGGTCAGCCCGCTGGCGTACAGGTGCTCCAACGCCCCGGCCGGGTCCGGGGCCGGGCTGGCCAGGGCGTACTCGACGGCCGCCGCCAGGGTCGCCTCGACCTCGGCGTCGACGGCGTCCCGAACCGACCGTGGCAGCCGCGCGCCCTGGATCGCGACCGGGTCGCGGGCACGGCCCCGGGCCACCTCGGCTGGCGGGCGGTAGTCGAGGCGTACCACGTGCTCGAAGGTGTGGTGGGCGTCGAACCGGTAGGTGTGCGCCTCGACCAGTTCCGGGCCACCGCCGACGCGCATCCGGGTGACGGCGGCGGCGGTGGCGTCGCGTACCTCCTCGGGGTCCTGCCCGTCCACGACGGTCGCCGGCATGCCGAACGCCGCCGCGCGGCCGCCGATGGTGCCGGCGACCGCGCCCGCGACGGGCATGGTGGTGGCGTATCCGTTGTTCTCGCAGACGAACAGCACCGGCACCCGCCAGAGCGCGGCCAGGTTGAACGCCTCCAGCAGCATCCCCTCGTTGACCGCGCCGTCGCCGAAGAAGGTCGCCCCCACGATGTCGTCGCCGCGCCGCCGGCGCGCCCACACCGCCCCGGTGAGGATCGCGCCGGCGGCCCCGACGATGGCGTTGGCGCCGAGCACCCCGACGCCGAAGTCGGCGGCGTGCATCGACCCGCCCCGGCCCCGGTTGAGACCGGTGACCCGGCCGCAGAGCTCGGCGAGCATCCGGGCCGGGTCGGCGCCCTTCGCGAGCACGTGCCCGTGCCCGCGATGGGTGCCGGTCACCAGGTCGTCGTCGCGCAGCGCGGCGCAGACCCCGGCGGCGATCCCCTCCTGCCCGAGGTACGGGTGGATGCCGCCGACGATCTCCCCGGCGCGGACCAGTTCGATGGCCCGCTCCTCGAAGCGGCGGATCAGCCGTACCGTCCGGTAGAGCCGGACCGGGTCGTGGGTCACGCCGGGCGCCCCTCCTTGATCGCGGCGAGGATGTCGTCCCAGAGCTTGGCCCGGGCGGCGAGCGCGGCGTTGACGGTGTCCGCGCACTGCTGCCACTTGGCGTCGTCGTCGCCGCACAGGTCGGCGAGCATCTGCATGGCCATCGGGGTGTGCTGCTCCCCGTCAACCTCGATGTGCCGCTCCAGGTAGTCGACGAACTTGTTGAGCCGCTGGCTGCGTTCGTTGACGGCGACGACCTGGGTGAACATCTCGGGGATGAGGTCCTCGCGGCCAAACGCGAAGGCCGCCGCCTGGCAGTACACCGGGGTGCTGTCGATGATCCGCCAGGTGGTGCCGGCGAACGCCGCGGACGGGGCCGGCACCCCGGCCTCGACCAGCGCTTCGGTCACCGGCCGGCCGGCGCGCAGCAGGTCGACCAGCTTTTCCACGGCGGTGGTGTCCGCGCCGGCCTCCGCCATGCCCTGCACGTAGAGCTCGAAGTGGCTGATGTAGCCGTCGCCCAGCTCGTCGCTCTCCTCCACCATGACGATGTCGTTGATCAGGCGGCGGCTGCCGGTCGGCCCGGTCGGGATCCACGGCACGGTGACGCAGGTGAGCTGGCGCTGCAGCGACTTGAGCAGCGACATGAAGTCCCAGACCGCGAAGACGTGGTGCTCCATGAAGGTGACCAGCGCGTCGTGGGTGTCCAGGTTGGCGTAGAGCGGGTGCTTGACCACCACGTCGCGGCGGTCGGTCACCGCCCGCTCCAGCCGCTCGATGCCCGGGTGCGTCCTACCCCAGTCGTACCGTGACATGTTCAGCCTCCCTGCTGGGCGCGGTCGCGCCAGATGACCGGGCAGAATTCGGGGTCTGTGTAGTCCGGCCGGCCGTCGGGGGTGCGGCGGACCAGCACGTCGTGGTTGTATCCGGCGAGCGTGCCGTCCGAGAGCGGATACTCGCGCCAGGCGTTGCCGCCGTCCTGCAGGTGCAGCGAGATGGCCCGGCGGGGCCGGCCGCTGACGTTCGGGCCGCTGCCGTGGTAGATCCGGCAGTGGTGGAAGCTCATGTGCCCCTTGGGGATGACCATGGGGATCTTGCGGATCTCCGCGTGGTTGTGCGCGGCGTTCTCGGCGAGCATCACCTCGAGCTGGTCGCGGTCCCGGTCGGCGAAGTGCCGGACCACGGTGTCGTCGGCGCCGACCTCCTGCCAGCGGTGCGACCCGTCGACCATGGTGATGGTGCCCATCTCCTCCCCGCAGTTGTGGAAGGGGATGAACGCGGTGAGCATCCGCTCCGACGACAGCGCCGCCCAGTAGTGCTTGTCGAAGTGCCAGGGCACGATGTTGGACGGCTCGCCGGAGATCGGCGGCTTGTAGATCAGCGTGGACTGGAAGACGCGGATCTCCTCGGCCCCGGCCAGCCGGGCGGCCACCGCCCCGATCAACGGCTTGCGCAGGATCCGGCCGATGACGTCGTGCTCGTAGTGCACGTAGTCGTTGTGCCGCTGCACGTTCCCCGACGCCGGCTCCCAGTACGCCAGCTTCGGCGGCCGCACGGGCAGCCGCCGGTCGCGTTCCCCGGCGTAGTAGCGGTCGGTCGCCGCGAGCAGTTCGTCCACCTCGTCGTCGGTGAACAGCTTCTTCGACAGGTACCAGCCGTGTTCGGCGTAGTGGCGCACGTCCTCGTCGGACGGCAGCAGCGCCGCCTCTTCGGCGGTCAGCGCCGGATGTGTGATGGTCATGCCCCAACCCCTCCTGCGGTGGCGGCCGCGACGGCGGAGGTGGCCCCCGCCGCGGCCAGTTCCCGTTCCTTGGCCTCGTAGAGCGCCTTGATGTTGCCGCTGCCGAAGGTGCGCGCCCCGCGCCGCTCGATGAGTTCGAGGAAGAGGGTGCGGCGCACGTGCATCGACTCGGTGAAGATCTGCAGGAGCTGGCCGCCGTGGTCGGAGTCGACCAGGATGCTCAGGTCGCGCAGCCGGTCCAGCGGCGCGTCGACCGGCCCGACGCGCCGCTCCAGGTCGTCGTAGTAGGCGGCGGGGGTGCCGGCGAAGCGCACCCCCCGCTCGGCGAGGGCGCCGACCGCGGTGACGATGTCGTCGGTGCGCAGCCCGAGATGCTGCACCCCCGCGCCGGCGTGCCAGCGCAGGAAGTCCTCGATCTGCCCGGGCCGGCGGCTGGTGTCCGGCTCCAGCAGCACGACCGTGACCCGCTCGGACGGGCTCTGCACCACCTTGGAGTTCATCGCCTGCCCGGCGACCTCGATGTGCTCCTCGAAGATCTGCGCGAAGCCGAACACCCGCTCGTAGTGCGCGACGGTCCCGTCGAGCTGGCCGGGCGGCACGCAGACCGCCAGGTGGTCGATCGCGGCGAGCAGTTTGTCGTCGTCGCCGGCCGGCAGCGACTCGACCGCCCCCGGCAGGAACTCCGTGCGGTCGCCGCGCCGCTCGACCAGGCGGTGCAGCACGTCGCCGAAGCCGCCCACCTCCGCGGTCACCACCTCGGCGTCCGCGCCGGTGAAGGTCCGCGGCGGGGTCACCCCGGCGGCCCCCCGGCCCACCAGCTCCGCGTACGCCCCGGCGGCGTCGTCGACCTCGAGGGCCACCACCGCGATGCCGTCGCCGTGCCGCTGCACGTACGCCGACGCCGGGTGCTCGGCGGTCAGCCCGGAGGTGAGCAGCATCCGGATGTCGGCCTGCGCCAGCAGCAGTGAGCGCTGGTCGGCCAGCCCGGTCTCCGGGCCGCCCTGGCCGCGCAGCCGGAACCCGACCGCGGTGCCGAAGTAGAAGGCGGCCTGCCGGGCGTCCCCCACGTACAGTTCGATGTGGTCTATTCCGTTGATGTCCATCTGTCAGCCTTTCCCGATGTCCCCCCGTGACTGCCGTCCCGGGCCTGCGCCGCCCGGGGTGGAACGTCGGATCACCTCCCCGCCCCGGCGGCCGGCGTCGCGGCGCCGGCGGCCCGCCGCGCCGGCACGGCGCGGCGGAGCAGCAGGCTGACGTTCTGGCCGCCGAACCCGAACGAGTTGGTCAGTGCGTACTCGGCCCGGGTGGCCCGGGGCGCCGTGCGGATGTGGTCCGCCGCGCAGTCCGGGTCCGGGTCGTCGAGGTGGTAGGTGGGCGGCAGCAGCCCGCGGCCGAGCGCCAGCGCGGTCGCCGCGGCCTCCAGCACCCCGGAGGCGCCCAGCAGGTGCCCGGTGAGCGCCTTGGTGGAGCTGACCGGCACCCCGCCGACGCCGAACACCTCGGCCAGCGCGGTGGTCTCGGCGATGTCGCCGAGCTTCGTGCCGGTGCCGTGCGCGTTGACGTAGCCGACCTGGCCCGGCTCGGCGCCCCCGCCGGCCAGGGCGCGGCGCATGCAGCCGGCCGCCCCGGCGCCGTCCGGCCGGGGCGCGGTCGGGTGGTACGCGTCGCTGTTCACCCCGTACCCGGCGACCTCGGCGTAGCCGGTGACGCCCCGGGCGGCGGCGTGCTCGGCGCGTTCCAGCACCAGCAGCGCCGCTCCCTCGGCGAGGACGAACCCGTTGCGCCGCTTGTCGAACGGGCGGCTGGCCTCGGTCGGCTCGTCCCAGCCGCGGGCCAGCGCGCGGGCGTTGCCGAAGGTGTCGGCGAAGGTCGGGAACAGTGGTGCCTCGCTCGCCCCGCAGAGCACCACGTCGGCCTCGCCGGCCCGGATGAGCCGGACCGCGTCGGCGACCGCCTGGGCGCCGGACGCGCAGGCCGTGCCCACCGCCGAGCTGTAGCCCCGGATGCCGTGCGCGATGGCGATCCGGGCCGACGGCATGTTCGGCAGGATCCCGGTCAGCAGGTACGGGCTGACCGCGGCCCGGCCCCGGGCGGCCCGGGCGAGCACCTGGCTCTCCAGCGTGGACATGCCGCCGACGCCGCCGACGATCACCCCGATCCGGTCCGGGTCGACGTCCCGCCCCACCTCGATGCCGGCGTCGGCGAGCGCCTCGGCGGCGGTGATCAGGGCGAGCAGCACGATCCGGTCGAGCACCTTCGTCTCCGGCCCGGAGGCGACACTGCGCGGGTCCACCTCCGGCAGCACCCCGGCCACCTCCAGGCAGTCCCGGGCCGGGTGCCCCTCGGGCGGGCGGCGCAGCCCGGACCGGCCGGTGGTGAGCGCGTCGAAGGTCTCCTCGACGCCCCGGCCGGCCGGGGTGAACAGCCCCATGCCGGTGATGACGGCGGTCATGACGCCGACTCGGTCAGGTAGCGCTCGCGCAGCGCCACCTTGCGGACCTTGCCGGTCACGGTGACCGGGATGTCGTCGGAGCGGACCGGCACCACCCGGCGCAGGGTGGCGGCCAGGTCCGGGCCGAGCGCGGCGCGGATCCGCTCGGTGCGGTCCTCCGCCGGGTCGGCCCCGGCGGCCAGTTCGAGGAGCACGTCGGTGACGACCGGGGGTCGCGGCGCGGCGTCGGGCGAGTCGAGCCGGAATGGTCGGCCGGCCCGGTCGCCCTCCTTGACGATCACCACCGTGCAGTCGGTGACGTCGGCGCAGGCGGCGAGGATCCGCTCCTCGGACAGCGCGGTGAAGAAGCGCTTCCCGTCGCCGGCGTCGACCGAGTCGACGGCCCGGTCCAGGTGGTAGTAGCGCCCCTCGTCGTCGGCGTAGACCAGGTCACCGGTGAGGTACCAGCCGCGCAGCCGGGACCGGTAGGTGGTGACCGAGTCGTTCCAGTAGCCGCGGAACAGCGACGGCGAGTCGATGCCGAGCCAGCCGACCTGCCCCGGGGGCAGTTCGTCGCCGTCGTCGTCGAGGACGGCGACCTTGGTGAACCGGTACGGGCGGCCGACGCAGCGGCCGTACCGGTCGGTGTCGACGGTGTGGGTGATGTGGAACATCGAGTGCCCCATCTCGCTGGAGCCCAGCCCGTCGATGAAGACCGACCCTGGTGCCCGGGTCACGCCCTCCCGGGTCATCACGTCCCGCGAGCCGACCCCGACCAGCCGCCGCACGTGCGGCTCGTGGGAGCAGTCGCCGGTGTTGAACCACAGCCGCACCGAGTCGAGGTCGTAGCCGGACAGGTCGAAGCGGGCCAGTTCCGCCCAGGTGACGGAGAACCCGAAGACCCCGTCCGGCCGCCACCGCTGGATCGCGTCGAGCACCCGCTCGCCGCCCTGCTCGGACAGCAGGTACATCTCCGCCCGGTTGCCGAGCGCCTGGTTGACCATCAGCACCGTCGCGGTGTGCGGGGCGGGCAGCGCGTTGAGGATCCGGCCGGTGCCCTGCGCCTGCGGCATGGACAGCAGGTGCCGGGTGGCGGCGAACAGGCTGGCGTGCGAGTGCAGCACGGCCTTCGGCACGCCGGTGGTGCCGGAGGTGTGGGTGATGACGACCGGGTCGTCCGGGTGATGCCGGTGGTGGGCCGGAGCGGCGGCCGGGTCGCCGGCGCCCGCCTCGGCGGGCTCGCCGAGCAGCGGGGCACCGAGGTCGTGCCCGTGCAGGGCCGCGGCGTGGGCGGCGTCGGCGAGCACCCCGGCGGCCCGCAGCCGGCGGATGTACTCGGCGGCGATCTCCGGCCGCAGCTTGCCGTTCATCAGCGCGGGGATCGCGCCGAGCCGGGTCAACGCCAGGAACGACAGCACCATGTCGGCGGCGGTGCCGGCCCACACGGCGACCGGGTCCCGCCGCCGCACTCCGCGTTGGTGCAGCCAGGCGGCCCGGGCGGCGACCCGCTCGGCGAGCTGGCCGAGGGTCAGCGGGTGCTCGGCCGGGTGACCGTCGACGGGGGTGTCGAAGGTGAGCCCCGGGCCGTCCGGGTCGGCGCCGTGGGCCAGCACCCGGGCGAGCACGTTGCCCGCGCCGAGCGCTGTGTCGGCGGCCAGCGCGCCGCGTAGTCCCTTGCTCCTCATGGCGTTCCTTCCCCCAGCAGCACCGCGGTCGCCTCGCCCGGCGTCCCGTCCGGCGCCTGTTCGATCAGGACCAGCAACGCCTCGTCGGCGTCGCCGTCGTACAGCAGCAGTTCCGCCTCGGCCGTGCCGTCGGCCCGCGGCTGCCCGGTCGGGCTCAGGCAGACCACCGGGCCGTCCAGTCCCCAGCGCGCCGCGACGTGCCCGGCCACGCTGTTCGGCACCGACTGGAAGAAGAACAGCGGCCCGATCCGGCCGCCGGCGGCGACCGTGGCCCGGACGTGCTCCGCGCTGGCCCGGTCGCCGCTGGCGCTGACCAGCACGACCGCCGTGCGGGTGCCGGCCGGTACGGGACGCGCGCCGTGCCGGCGGGTCAGGCAGCGGTCGGCGACCGCGGCCACCAGCGGCGGGAACGCCGAGTGCACGAACCCGGGCACCGGGGGCGGCGACCCGTCGCCGGGTTCCGGCCAGCGCGCCTCGGCGAGGACCCGCAGCCCGCTCGTGGCGGTCACGGCGCACCGACCAGCAGGGCCGTGTTGGCGCCGCCGAAGGCCGCGTTGAGGGTCAGCGCGTAGTCGGTGACCGCCGGGCGGGGCGCGTCGGTGATCACGTCCAGCGGGCAGGTGTCGTCCGGGCCGAGGAACCCGGCGTTGACCGGCAGCTTGCCGTGCCGCAGCGCCAGCACGGTGACCACCAGTTCGAGCAGCCCGGACGCTTCGAGGGCGTGCCCGTGCACCGACTTGGTGGAGCTGACCGGGATTCGGCCGGCCCGGTCGCCGAACACCCGGCGCAGCGCCGCCGCCTCGGCGACGTCGCTGTACGGGGTGCCGGTGGCGTTGGCGTTGACGTAGCCGAGCGTCTCGGCCGGCAGCCCGGCCCGGCGCACCGCCGCGGCGACCGCCCGGGCCAGCCCGCTCCCCTGCGGGTCGGGCTGGCAGGGGTGGTACGCGTCCCCGGCCCGGCCCCAGCCGGGCACGGTGGCGAGGGTGGGGGCGCCCCGGCGGGCGGCGGCGGTGGGTGACTCCAGCACCACGGCGGCCACCCCGTCGCCGAGCAGCAACCCCTGCCGGCCGGCGCTGAACGGTCGGACCGCCCCGTCGGCGGCGAACGCCCGGCCGGCGTCGAAGAGCGCGTACTGGTCCGGCTCGACCAGGTAGCCGGCCGCGACGACGACCCGGTCCAGGTCGCCCCGGCCGATCAGGGTCGCCGCGTCGGCCACCGCGGTGCTCGCCGACACGCAGGCGGTGGTGTAGACGCGGGTCCGCTCCGCCAGCCCGCAGCGCCGGGCCAGGTCGGCGGCGAGCGCGGGCACCTCGGGTCCACCGTGGACGGCCAGGAACAGCGCCGCCCCGGACCGCTGCGTCCGGTCCAGCCCGGCCGCCCGGCAGGCGGCGTCGATCGCGTCGGTCAGCTCGTCGGCCAGCGGGCCGACGTCGGGCAGGGTGGCCGCCACGGTGACCCGGCGGCCGGTGGTGTCGAACCTGCGGACCGGCGCGAACGCCGGGGTGCCGGTGAGCACCCCGGCGAGCAGCGCGTCGGCGCCCCTGCCGAGGGCGCTGAGCGCGTGGACGCCGGTGATCCTCAGGTGCTGCCGCTCAGCCATCTGCGGGCGCGGTCAGCGAGGTGTGGAACACCGCCAGCGCGTCGTCGACGGTGCGGATGCCGGCGAGCTGGTCGTCGCTGAGCTCCATCCGGCGGTCGTAGCGTTGCTCGACGAGGTGCACCAGCCAGGCCAGCTCCATCGAGCCGATCCGCTCCGGCACCTGGTCGACGGGTTTCGCGGTCAGTTCGGCGAGCATGCTCACCAGGTCAGCTCGCCCCAGGTCGGGCTGACCGGCCATCAGGAGCGGTCGCTCGTCGCGCCGGCCACCCGGTCGGCGACCATCGTGGTGAACTCGCCGACCGTCATCAGGGCCAGCTGCTCCGACTCGTCGTCGGCGAACTTCAGGCCGTACCGGTCCTCGACCCGCACGGCCAGGTCGGCCAGGGCCAGCGATTCGAGGTCGACCCCGGAGGGGCCCAGGGTGGTGTCGTCGTCGACGTCCTCGACGTCGTAGTTCATGTCGGCGAGCTGCTCGATGACGAAGGTGCGGACCTCGTCGCGCATGGCGTTAACCTCTTTCCGTGAGGCAGCTACCGGTGCCCGGTCGGGACACCGTGTACGTGTGGCTCGGCCGCACCGCCGGCGACCAGCGGGAGCTGACGCGGCGGCTGCTGCGGTGCGCGGGTGGCGCGCTGCTCGGCCGGTCCGGGACGGAGATCGGGGTACGGCGGGTGCCCGGCGGGCGGCCCGAGGTGTCCGCCGGCGACGGGCGGACGCTGCCGGTGAGCGTGAGCCACGTCGACGGGCTGGTCGTGGTGGCCGCCCGGGCGGGCGGGCCGGTCGGGGTGGACGTCGAGCGGCGCCGGCCGCTGCCCGCCGCCCCCCTCGCGGGCCGCTGGTATGACCCGGGGGAGGCGGCCTGGCTGCGGGCCCGGGACGAGGCCGGCCGGGACCTGGACTTCCTGCGCCTGTGGACGGCGAAGGAGGCGGTCGGCAAGGCGCTCGGCACCGGGCTGCGCGACGGCGGGCTGCGCCGGCGGATGCCGGTGCCAGGCGGTCCGGGCGACCTGCTGCGCCCGGTGCCCGCCTGTCCCGACGTACGGGTGGGCCACCCGGCGGCCGGGGACGGCCTGGTGCTCGCGGTGGCGGTCGCCGGGGCGGCCGGGGAGGTCGACGTCGTGCTCGCGTAGCGGGCCGGTCATGACGCCGCGTCCCGCAGCGCCGCCGTCGACCGGACCAGCTTGCCGGTGGTGGTGCGCGGCAACTGGTCGAGCAGGTGCAGGGCCCGCGGCCGCTTGTAGCCGGCGAGGCGTTCGGCGAGCAGCTTGTCCAGCGTCTCCGCGGACAGCGGCCCGTCCGGCTGGACGTACGCGGTGATGCCGTCGTCCCAGACCACCACCGCGGCGCCCACCCCGGGCAGCTCGGCGACGGTGGCCTCCACCTCGGTCAGGTCGACCTTCATGCCGCCCACCGACACCTGCGAGTCGAGCCGGCCCCGCACCGTGACCAGCCCGGTCTCCGGGTCGACGGTGCCGGCGTCACGGGTGTGCAGCCAGCCGTCGGCCCACCGGGTCGGGTCGGCGAGCCCGACGTACGGGGACGCCGGGCAGCTCACCCACAGCTCGCCGCCGGACTCCCGCACGCGCATGCCGGGAGCGGGGGCGATGGCGGGGCGGTTCGCCCCGTACAGGTCGGTGCCGATGACGCCGACCTCGGTCATCCCGTACATGTTGCCCAGCGGGACGCCGTAGCGGTCGGTGAAGGCGCGGGCGACGGCGGCCGGGACCAGTTCGCCGCCGGTGGTCATCCGCTTGAGTTGGGGCAGCGGCCCCGCCGGGGTGGTGGAGGCGAGCAGTCCGATGTGGAACGGCACGCCGAGCACGGTGGCCGGGGTGTGCTGGGCGGCGACGGCGGCGAGGATCGCGTCGCCGGTGAGCCGTTCCGGCGGCACCAGTTCGACGCCGGCGTGCAGCCCGTAGAGCAGCCCGCCGACCAGGCCGAGCACGTGCACCATGGACGGCAGCAGGATGATCCGCTCGCCGGGCAGCGCCACCCCGTCGATGCGCGTGTAGCGGTGCACCTCGCCGACCAGGTCCTCGGCGGTGCGGCCGATCACCTTCGACGGTCCGGTGGATCCGGAGCTGAGCTGGATCACCGCGTGCGGGCTGCCGGCGGGGCGGTCGGAGTAGGCCGTGATCCCCTCGGTGACGTCGACGAAGATCCGCAGCGCTCCCCCGCCGGTCCGCACCGGCGCCACCACCACCTGCGGGGTGAGCCGGCGCAGCGCCCGGTCGACCTCGTGGTCGGTGAGCCGGTGGTCCAGCAGCACGGCCTGGGCGCCGCTGCGCCAGGTGGCGAGCAGGTTCACCACGTACGCCAGGGACGGCGGCAGCCGCAGCGCGGCGGCCCCGCCGGGACGCAGCCCGGCCTCGGCCAGCCGGGCCTGCGCCTCGCCCACCAGGCGGCGCAGGGTGCCCTTGTCAACCGGTTCGGGCAGGCGTAGGCAGACGTCGGTGGGACGTCCGGTGAACAGGATGTCGTCCACCCAGCTTGCCTCTGCCGCCACAGGATCTTCCGCTACAGGATGCACAGTCACGACCGTCCACCACCCAGCCTCAAAGTGGCCGAAATCCGCCCAACAGGTGCGTTACCCGGGGTGCTGACGAGACCCTACGGCAGCCCTTCGAGGCATAGCTAGATGCAAATGGCTAGATCAGGAAAAGCGGCTGGGTGGATTGCCGAGGCTCGATCGGACAGGGCAGGATCGCGATTACGCCGGCTCCAGTACACCGCCGGCCGCCGCCCCTTGCCCGGCAACCGCCGGCACCGTGACGGGGACGTCGCTCGCCCGCCCGGGGCGAGGATCCACAACACCCACCGGCACACCCGCTGAACGTGGGGACATCGCACTAACGGAGCACGGCTTCGCCGAGGGGCGTGCGCCGATAGCGGATCTCGTGCCGGTGTCGTTCCCCGGCGACGAACCCGGCGTCGCGCAGCACCGACAAATGCTCGGAGACCGTCCCGGCTGCCAGCGCGTGGCGGTGGGCCAACGTGGTCGTGCTGGTCGGCTCGTCGAGGCCGAGCAGCAGCACCGCCCGGGTTCTGCCGATCAACCGACCGAGAGCCGCATGCCGGTCGGTGGACAGGGGCTGCCAGAGCGTGCCGAGCCCGCGCGCCGGATAGATCACCGTGGGCTGCCACGGCGGGTCCACGATGACGACGACCTGATCCCACTTGAAGGCGCTGGGCACCAGGACAAGCCCCTCGCCGCGCAGATCGCGATGCTCGTCGTCGCCGTACTCGCGGGTCAGCACGCCGTTGTTCCAGCGCAGTCGTGGATGCAACTCGGCGAACAGCCGGTCCAGGCCGCCTTCGGCGAGACGCCGGGTCTGAAAGCCCACATCGGCGTCAAGCAGCCCGCGCACTTGCGGCCAGACCGGTTCGACCAGGACCTCCCACGCCTGCCTCACGAGTGAGACCAGCGTCTGAAGAACGAGGGCCGGGTCGCCCAGCAGGAGCCGTCCGGTCGCCGATTCGGCCGCCCCCGGGGTGTCCGCCAGTGACCGGCGCAGCTCTGCGCGTACCCGATGATGGTCGGTGGCCGCCACCGCCTCGATCTCGTCCTCGAACCGGGCGTGCGGGCTGACCGGAGGCGGCGAGAGGAAATCGGGGGTGTAGCCGCGACGCGGCTGGAGCAGGGCGATCGGCCGCAGGTCGAGTCCCCGCGTGTCGAGGGTGTCGAGCCAGCGGCGGTGGGGGCCGACGCCTTCGCGCGGGGACAGCAGGCGCACCGCGGACAGCGTCTCCAGCATCGGTGAGATGGCGAAGCGGCAGCGCAGCAGGTCGGTGGGGCTGAACCGCAGCGTGACCGCCATCCGCACCTTCCGAGGGGAGAAGAGATTCGGCTCATGCCGAATCACTGGCGGCCACGGTACCAGCGCTCGCAGAGTGTCTCCCGTCCGAACCGACGATCACGAGGAGAACGACGATGAACCCTAGCGCCGACTGGGAGCAGCGCAGCGCGGACCTGTGGGCAGCCTTCAACGCGGCGCCCGACGACTGGGACCAGGAGGAGTTCCGCGACCGGGTCGGCGCCCTCGCCGACGAGCTGGGGTCGGATCATCCGGTGGCGGCGTTCGAGCGAGCCTGCGCCTGGGACTCGACCGGTCATTCGGACAAGGCGGTTCCGCTCTACCACAAGGCGCTCGAGCTGGGCATCGACGGCATCCGGCGGCGGCGTTCGGTGATCCAGATGTCCAGCTCGCTGCGCAACATCGGGCAGCCCGAGGAGAGCGTCCGGCTGCTGACCGAGGAGCGCGAGAGCGGCTCCGACGAGCTCGACGACGCGGTCAGCGCGGCGCTCGCGCTGGCACTGACCAGCGTCGGCCGGGAGCGGGAGGCAGTGTCGATCGCCGTCGGGGCGCTCGCCAAGCACCTGCCGCGCTACCAGCGGTCGACGGCCAACTACGCCCGGCTCCTGGTCGAGCGCGACTGATCCACCGACCAGACGAGTAATGCCGCAGCCAGGGGTCAACGTCTGGGCACCGCGAAAGAACCTCCAAGATCGTGTTGTGCCGCAAGACCTCGACCACCCGCCTAGGGACTCTCCTCCGACGCGGGTGGGGGCGCGGCGCCGCGCAGCACCAGCGCGCTGTTGAAACCGTCGAAGCCGCGCGCCCCGACCAGCGCGATACGGCTGCGCGGGCGGCGTGGATCCCGCAGGAAGGGCAGCTCGCAGCCCGCGGCGGGCCGCTGCGGGCTGGCGGAGGCGGGCAGCAGGCCGTGGTGGAAGGCGAGCAGCGCGGTCGCCGCGTCCAGCGCCGACCCACCCTGGTGCGCCCGGCCGGTCAGCGGCTTCTGGGTGGTGACCGACGGCGTACGCTCCCCGAACACCGCCCGCAGGGCGCTCGCCTCCGCCCGGTCGTACGCCGGCACGCCCAGCGCGTCCGGCCAGACCACGTCCACGTCGTGCGGCCGTACGCCGGCCCGCTGCAGGGCCAGCCGCAGCGCCCGGGCGTAGTGGGTCGGATCGGGGCCGGCCTCGGGATCGGTCGGGGCGGCGTCGTGGGTGGCCGCCCAGCCGGTGATCTCGCCGTAGATCCGGGCGCCCCGGTCCAGCGCGTGTCCCAACTCCTCCACCACGAAGACGGCGCCACCCTCGGCCGGCACGTACCCGCTGGCCCCGGCGTCGAACGGCCGGTACGCCCGCTCCGGGTCGGCGACGTCGCTGAGCAGCCCCGAGCGGAGCTGGCAGGCCAGCGCGTACGGGCTGAGCGGGCACTCGGTCGCCCCGGCCACCACCAGCGGGGTGCCCCGACGGACGGTCCGGACCGCGTGGGCCAGGCTGTCCAGCCCACCGGCCGACTCCGACACCGTCACCCCGCACGGCCCCTTGAGCTGGTGGTGGATGGACACCTGCCCGACACTGGCCGCGTAGAACCAGGCGATCGACTGGTACGCCCCGACGGTCCGCGTCGGCCCACCCCACAGCCGCTGCAGCTCCCGCTGGCCGAACAGGTTCCCGCCGGAGGAACTGGCCAGCGTTACCGCCCACCGGTACGGGTCCGGTGCCCGCTCCGGCAGCCCGGCGTCGGCCAGCGCCAGCCGGGTGGCCGCGAACCCGAGATGCGTCCACCGGTCCGTCTGCACCCGCTGCCGCGTGTCGGCGAACCCGCCGGGATCGAAGTCGGGCACCTCCCCGGCGACCCGGGTGGGATAGCTCGCCGGATCGAACAGGGTGATCGGCCCGGTGCGCCGGGTGCCGGCGACCACGCTGGCCCAGTGCGCGTCGTTACCGATCCCGGTCGGCGCCACCACCCCGATCCCGGTCACCACCGCCCGCGCCGTCATGGCGTGACCGCCAACCGGCGGAAGACCATCGCGGACTGGAAGCCGCCGAAGCCGCTACCCACCGACAGGGCCACGTCGACGGGCACCTCCCGCGCCTCGTTGGGCACGTAGTCCAGGTCGCACTCCGGATCCCGGGTGGCCCAGTTGGCGGTGGGCGGGACCACCCCGTACTCGATGGCCAGCGCGCACGCGGCCATCTCGATCGAACCGATGGCGCCGAGCGAGTGCCCCACCATCGACTTGATCGAGCTGACCGGCACCCGGTACGCGGTGGGCCCGAGCGCCCGCTTGAACGCGGCCGTCTCGTGCCGGTCGTTCTGCCGGGTGCCCGAGCCGTGCGCGCTGACGTACGAGACGGCCGACGGGGCGAGCCGGGCCTGGCGCAGCGCGTCGCTGATGGCCACGGCCATCTCCACCCCGTCCGGGCGCAGCCCGGTCATGTGGAAGCCGTTGCTGCGGCTGGCGTACCCGGCCACCTCGCAGTAGACGTGGGCGCCCCGGCGGCGGGCGTGCTCGACCTCCTCCAGCACCAGCACGGCCGCCCCCTCGGCGAGGACGAAACCGTGCCGGTCGGCGTCGAACGGCCGGGACGCGTGCTCCGGGTCGTCGTTGTCCGGGCTGGTGGCCTGGATGGCGTCGAACGAGGCGACCGTCACCGGGGAGATCGGCGAGTCCGCCGCCCCGGCCAGGACCACGTCCGCCTCGCCGTCGGCGATGAGCTGGTGGGCGTACCCGATGGCGTCGATGCCGGAGGTGCAGCCGGTGGAGACGACCTGGGCCGGACCGTGCAGGCCGTGCCGGCAGGCCACGTCGGCGGCCAGGCTGCTGGGGACCAGCGCCTGGTAGAGGTACCGCCCGCCGAGGGTGTGGTCCACCAGCCAGTTCCGGCCGGAGTCGCTGACCCGGACGTACTCCTGCTCCAGGGCCATCGTGCCGCCGACGGCGGTGCCCAGCACCACGCCGGCGCGGTCCCGGTCGGCGTCGGTGAGGGTGAGGCCGCTGTCGGCGAGCGCCTCGGCCGAGCAGGCCAGGGCGAACTGCACGTACCGGTCGGCGCGTTGCCGTTCGGCGAGGGTGATCCCGGCCGCGTCCGGGTCGAAGTCGCACTCGGCGGCGATCTGGGAGCGGAACGGCGACGGGTCGAAGAAGCTGATCCGCCGGGTGGCGGTCCGCCCCTCGGTGATGGTCTTCCAGAACCGGTCCCGGGTGGCGCCGCCGGGTGCGACGACGCCGATGCCGGTGACCACGGTTTGCCGGCCGGTCACGACGGTTCCCGAGGGGGCGGGGGTGTCTCGGTGTCGACGTGGCCGAGCTCGGGGCGCGGAGCGAGGGGCCCGAGGTGGAAGACCACCTCGGCCGGCTCGTCGCCGGTGTTGCGCAGCCGGTGCCGGACGTCCTTCGGCACGAAGAGCGCCTCCCCCGCGCCGAGCGGCACCGGCCGGTCGTCCAGGTCGACGGTGATCGCGCCGCGGGCGACGTAGAGGAACTCCTCGCTGTAGGGGTGGTAGTGCTCGGCGATCCGCTCGCCGGGGGCGAGGGCGGCCACGCCCATGAACCCGGAGGTGCTGCCGACGGTCTTCGGGCCGAGCAGGACCCGCAGCTCGCCGCCGCGCCGCCGGTCGGCGGGGACGTCGTGCACGGAGACGCGGGCGGTGGTGGTCTCAGGCATCGCGGCCTTCCTTCCCGGTCGACGCGGCCGCCCGCCGTTCGATCCGTTCCTTGATGACGGCCAGCTGGACCTTGCTGTTGGCGTTGATCCGCTCGGTCATGCCGGCGTTGTCGACCGGGGCGGTGGGCTTCATGGCGAAGTCCTGCACCCAGGTCATCCGGGTGCCGCCGGGGACCTCGTCGTAGCGCCAGTGGATGCGCATGTACTCGAACGGGCCGGTCTCCACCCGGTGGGCGTGCACCTGCCGGCTCGCCCGGTCGGCGGTGCGTTCGCTGACCCAGCTCCAGGCGACGCCGTTCTCGTCGGGATGCATGGTGAGCCGGAACCGCACGGTGTCGCCGGTGCGGTCCAGGATCTCCACCGCCGCGTACTCGGTGAACAGCTCGGTCCACCGGGCCACGTCGTTGGTGACCTCCCAGACCAGGGGCAGCGGCGCGGCGATCTCGATGCCGTTCTCGGTGTGTCCGGGCGGGTCGGCCTTGCCGGCCACCAGATCGGCGACGCCGGCGATGCTGAGCTGCCCGGCCTGCTCGGGGATCTTGACCCGCCACCGGTCGGCCACGACCGCGGAGAGTTCGAGCAGGGCGAGCGAGTCCATGCCGAGCTCCTCCAGGCTGGCGGCCGGGGTGCGGGCGGCGGCCTGCGCGTCCAGGCCGCAGTGGGTGACAAGGATGTCGGTGATCTGCGCGGCGAGCGGGCGGTCGGAAGCGACGGTCATCGGGTCCTCCAAGCGGTCGGGCCGGCGGCGGGCACGGCGGTGACGGGGGTACGGCCGGCCGGGTCGGCCTCGGCACGGGTGACGAACACGGGATCAGCGGACACGGGGGCGGCGCGGTCGGAATCCGGCCCGCCCTGCCCGCCGTTCACGGCCACGTGGCCGGCGGCCCCGGCGGCGGGCGCGGTGCCCTCGGCGGGCGCGGTGCCGTTGGCGGGCGCGGTGCCGTTGGCGGGGCCGGCCACGCGCGGCGCGCCGCCCTCGGCGGGCGCGGTGCCGTCGACGGGCGTGGCAGCGGGGGCGGACGTGGCAGCGGTGGCCGGCGGGGCAGCGGGCGCGGCCCCCTCGGCAGGGGCGGTGAGCAGCCGGTCGACCAGGCCGGTGGTGTGGCGTCCGCGGCGGAACGCCGGGTCGCGCAGCACCCGCCGGACGAACGGGATGGTGGTGCGGACACCCGGCCCGGCGACGTCGAACTCGCCGAGCGCGCGGTCGAGGCGGTCGAGCGCGCCGTCCCGGTCCGGCGCCCAGACCGCGACCTTGGCCAGCAGCGAGTCGTAGTGCGGGCTGACCAGATAGCCGGGATGGCCGTGGGTGTCGACCCGGGTGAACGGGCCGCCTGGTGGCCGGAACCGGTCGAGCCGGCCGGGCGCGGGCGCGAAGTCCCGGTCCGGGTCCTCCACGTTGACCCGGGCCTCGACGGCCACCCCGCGCAGCCGGATGTCCTCCTGCCGCAGGCGCAGCGGCGTACCGGCGGCGATGTGCAACTGCTCGTGCACCAGATCCACGCCGGTCACCAGCTCGGTCACCGGGTGCTCGACCTGGATCCGGCAGTTGATCTCCAGGAAGTGGCCCTGTCCCGCCCCGTCGACCAGGAACTCGACGGTCCCGGCGCCGGTGAAGCCGACCGACAGGACGCCACGCAGTGCGGTCTCCGCGAGCGCGTCCAGGGTGGACTGCCGCAGCGCCGGGGCCGGTGCCTCCTCGATCAGCTTCTGGTGGCGCCGCTGCACCGAGCAGTCCCGGGTGCCCAGGTGCACCCCGTTGCCGTGGCCGTCGCAGAGCACCTGCACCTCGACGTGCCGGGCGTCGGCGAGGTAGCGCTCGACGTACACCCGGTCGTCGCCGAAGGCGACCTGGGCGGCGGCGCGGGTACGCGCGTACGCGCGGGGCAACTCGGCCGCCCCGTGCACCACCGTCATGCCGCGCCCGCCGCCGCCGGCCGCCGCCTTGATGATCACCGGGTAGCCCACCTCGGCGGCCACCTCCAGCGCGTCGGCGACCGTCGGCAGGGTCTGCACGGCGCCCGGTGGCAGCGGCAGCCCCGCCTTGCTCATCAGCGCCCGGGCGGTGGACTTGTCGGCCAGCGCCGACATCACCTCCGGCGGCGGGCCGACGAACGTCAGCCCGTTGGCCGCGCAGATCTCGGCGAAGTCGGCGTCCTCAGAGAGGAACCCGTAGCCGGGATGCACGGCCTGCGCACCGGTCTGCCGGGCGGCCTCGACGATCGCCGCGGCGTTCAGGTAGCTCTGCCGGCTCGCTGCCGGTCCGATCCGGACGGTCTCGTCGGCCAGCCGCACGGGCAACGAGTCGGCGTCAGCGGTGGAGTGCACCACCACAGTACGCACCCCCAGCTCCCGGCAGGCCCGCAGGACCCGCAGCGCGATCTCACCCCGGTTGGCGATCAGCACCTTGTCGAACATCAGCTTCCTCGCGTGGCGAGCGGTTCCAGGGCGACCAGCGGCTGGTCGTACTCGACGGACTTGCCGTCCTCGACCAGCATCTCGACCACCCGTCCGGCCTGGTCGGCGGTCACCTCGTTCATCAACTTCATGGCCTCGACGATGCCGACCACCTGGCCCGGCCGGACCAGGTCGCCGACGGCGACGAAGGGAGCGGCGCCCGGTTCCTGGGCGCGGTAGAAGGTGCCCACCACGGGCGCCCGCACGGCCAGCCGGTCCGGCGCGGACACCGGCTCGGTGGCCGGTTCCGCGACCGGCTCGGCGTCGGCGCGCGGCGCGGGCACCGCCTGGGCCGGACCGTGCCACTCCACCTCCAGCACGTTCTCGCCGCTGCGCAGCCGGACCCGGCGCACCGGGCCGGCCAGCTCGGCGACCAGCTTGCGGGCGTGCCGGCGCAGCCCGTCCAGCACCTCGTCGGGTCGGGCGCCGGCGCTCATCGGGTAACCCCCACGGCGCGGGCCGCGCCGAAGCGACGGAACCGCTGCCGGCGGCGGCGGACCAGGGTGGCCGGCGGCACGTCGAGCAACGGGGCGAGATTCGCCGCCACCGCCCGGCCCAGCAGCTCGGCCGCGCCCGCCGGGTCGCCGTGCGCGGCCGGCGCCGGCTCCGGCACCACCTCGTCGACCACCCCGAGCCGGCACAGGTCGGTGGCGGTGAGCCGCAGCGCGCGGGCCGCCTGCGGCGCGGCGGAGCTGTCCGGCCAGAGGATCGCGGCGCAGCCCTCTGGGCTGATCACCGAATAGACGGCGCGTTCGAGCATGAGCACCCGGTCGGCCACCGCGAGGGCGAGCGCCCCACCGCTGCCGCCCTCGCCGGTGACCACCGCGACGACCGGGGTGGGCAGCATGCTCAGCGCGAGGATGTTCTCGGCGATCGCCGCCGCCTGCCCCTGCTGCTCCGCGCTCACCCCCGGGTCGGCGCCCGGGGTGTCCACCAGGGTCACCACCGGCAGGCCGAGCCGGGCCGCGAGCCGCATCAGCCGCAACGCCTTGCGATGCCCGGCCGGGCTGGCCATGCCGAAGTTGTGCGCCACCAGCTCGGCGGTGGTGTGCCCCTTCTGGTGGCCGATCACCATCACCGGCCGGCCGTCGAGCCGGGCCAGGCCACCGACGATCGCCGGGCAGTCCGCGCCGAGCCGGTCGCCGTGCAGCTCGACGAAGCCGTCGAAGGCGGTGTCCAGGTAGTCCAGCGTGGTGGGCCGCCCGGGGTGCCGGGCCGTGCGCACCGTCGCCCAGGCGTCCCGCTCCGGGCCGGCCGCCGTCGCGGGCACGGCGCCGCCGCCCCCCGTCGCCGTTCGCGGCGCGGGCACCTGCCGGGGTACGGGCACCCGCCGGCGGGCCGCGTGCGCCGCGGCGAGCAGCGCGGTCAGCCGGCCGCGCAGCGCGTGCCGGGGCACCACCATGTCGATCTGCCCGTGCCGCAGCAGGAACTCGGCGGTCTGGAAGCCCTCGGGCAGTGCGGCGCCGGTGACCTGCCGGATCACTCGGGGGCCGGCGAAGCCCATCCGGGCGCCGCTCTCGGCGAGCACCACGTCGGTGTTGGTGGCGTAGGACGCGGCCACCCCGCCGTAGGTGGGGTCGGTGAGGACGCTGACGGTCAGCAGGCCCGCCTCGCGCAGCCCGGCGAGGGCCTGGCTGACCGTGGCCATCTGCATCAACGACAGCGCCCCCTCCTGCATGCGGGCCCCGCCGGAGGCGGTGACCAGCACCAACGGCACCGCCTCGGCAAGCGCCCGCTCGGCGGTCAGGGTGATCAGCTCACCGACCGCGCAGCCGAGGCTGCCGCCGAGGAAGCGGAAGTCCATCACCGCCAGCGCCACCGGATGACCGCCGATGCGGGCGGTGCCGCAGAGCACCGCCTCGTCCAGCCCGGTGGCGACGCGGGCCGCGCCGAGCCGGTGCGGGTACGGCACCGCGTCGACGAACTCGATCGGGTCGACCTGAACGGCCCGCTCCGGCAGCGGGACGAACGAGTCCGGGTCGACCAGCTGCGCCACCCGGTCCGGGGCGTCCAGCCGGGCGTGCGAGCCGCACTCCGGGCAGACGTCCAGGTTGCGGCGCAACCGCTTGCGGTACAGCAGCGAGGCGCAGCCGTCGCAGCGTGACCAGAGCTGCTCGTCCTGGGGCGCGGTGGTGGTCACGGCCGCCGCCCGGGCGCGTCGTACCGGTAGAAGCAGTGGGCCATGGCGTCCCGCGGTGAGCGCCAGTCCGGCAGATACGGCGAGATGTACGGCCGCAGCCGCTCGCTGACCCGGATGAACTCGGGATGCCCGCGGGCGTCCTCCACCGCGCCGTCGGCCGGGCGCTCCGTCTCCAGGAGATGGACGTAGAGGTCGTGCAGCCGGTAGAGCGACCGGTGGCGGACACCGACCACACCGGGCAGTTCGGTCGCGTCGGACGCGGCGAAGATCTCGGCGACCCGATCCTCGGCGGTCGGCACCACCTTGGCGACGATGAGTGAACGGTCCATGGAGAGCCTCCCCTTGGGTGCGCGAACCCGGCGCATGGCGCGGCCGGTCCCGCCGGACGACTCCGTCACCGTCCCGCCGACACCGTCAACGGGGCGTCACCTGCGGGCCATCCGAGGCGAAATGTCGTGACGCTGCGTTGACGCATCCTGTGCGCCAGCTATCAGAAGATCGACTTCCGGGAACTCATTCCGACACTTTTTCGCAGTTCAGCGCCAGTTTTCGCGCGGAGTGTGGACAGTCGCATTTGACACCATGACTGTTGACCCAGAGTAATCATAGTTGGTAACGTTCGTTGCGGTCAGCCCGGCTGCAGCGGCGTCAGCCGCCGCGGCGGGAGCCGTTCCGACACCGGGGTCGCGGGCACCGCGCCGGGCAACACAGGACAGTCGGAACGAAGGTTCCGGTGCAGGGGGTGCGCCCGTGACCGGTGAATCGAGGACGCCGGCGGCAGAGGATCCGTCCGCGTCACCGGTGTCGTTGCACCTGCTCGGCGGCTTCCGGTTGCTGCACGACGACGTGCCGGTGGTGGTGCCCCGCGGACTGCAACGGGTCATCGCCCTGATCGGGCTACGACCCGGCGCCACCCGCAGCCACCTGGCCGGGCTGCTGTGGCCGGAAACCTCCGAGGAACGAGCGCTGTCGTCGCTGCGTACCGCCCTGTGGCGGTTGCGGCAGGACCCCTGCTGCCCGCTGCTGACCGACGGTGACACCGTCCGGCTCGGCGACACCGTCCACCTCGACGTCGACGAACTGGTCGACACCGCCGCCCGCGTCCGCGACCGCGAGACGCCCCGCGGGGCCGCCAGCGCCGGACGCCACGACCTGCTCCCCGGCTGGTACGACGACTGGGTGCTGCTGGAACGCGAACGGCTGCGCCAACTGCGGCTGCACATGCTGGAGGAACTCGCCGGCAACCACCTTGCCGCCGGCCGGCACGGCGAGGCCCTGGAGGCGGCCCTGGAAGCGATGGCCGCCGAACCACTCCGGGAGACCCCGCACCGCCTCGTGGTCCGCATCCACCTCGCCGAGGGCAACGCCTTCGAGGCGGTGCACGCCTTCTACGTCTACCGCGACCTGCTGCTGCGCGAACTGCGCCTGGAGCCGTCCCCGGCGATGTGCGCGCTGCTCGACGACACCCTCGCCCCGATCCGGCGCGCCTCGCGGCACGAGCCACCGTCCCGGCGATCCGACCGGGGCAACCCGCCCGGCCGGCCGTCCGGCCCACCCGCGCACCGCGGACCGACCGCGCCCACCGCACCCGGCTCGCGCTCACCGGACACAACCGACGGTGCGGCCCCAGCGACGGCGTCACGACAACCATCACCGAACAGTGACCGATCGTGACGAGCAGTTGACACTCGACCGGGCAATGTGAGCGCACACGGTGTCCGACGCCCGGCTGCGCGGGACGGCGGCACCGCCGGCGAGAGGGGTCCCGATGAGTCGACTGTTGGTCGTCAGCCGGATCGTGCCGGGCGCGGAGGGACGGGTGGCGCAGATCTTCGCCGAGTCCGACGCGACCGAGCTGCCCATCCTGACCGGCGTCCGGCACCGGTCGCTGTACAGCCTGCACGACCTGTGCGTCCACCTGATGGAGACCGCCGACGTCGACCCGGACGCGGCGGCCGGCGTCCGCAACCACCCACTCTTCGAGCAGGTCAACCAGCGACTGTCCGCGCACACGTCGCCGTATCTGCCGACCTGGCACTCCCCACGGGAGGCCGTCGCCGGCTGCTTCTACAGCTGGGACGCCACCGGAGCCCGCACACCGGGGCTGATCCGCTGACCGCACCCGCGGCAGCGCGCGTGACCGGGCGACCCGGACCCCATCAGGCACCAGGGTCCGGGGCGCCCCCAGCCCCTGCTGCGGCACACGCTCAGTCATCCCACCACCACCGTTCGGCACGAACCGTCCCACCAGCGACGAAAGCCGCGGACCGCCCTGTCATCCCCGACGTACGTGTGCGAAGCTGCCCCGAGTTTTCTCACGACTGTCGTTCACGTACTGAGGAGGAGATTGGCCGTGTCGTCGAGTTTCGGGCTATGGCTGGTCGTGATCCTGGCTGTGGTGGCGGGCCTGGTGATCTGGCGGGTGCTGGCCGCAGGCCGCACCACCGCCGGCCCGGCAGCGCCCACGGTGGAGGATGACCCCGCGACCGCCACCAGTGACCAGGAACGGCCCGCCGCGGTCGTCGACGAGGTCCCGGCGCCCGCCGCGGTGACCGAGGAGCCGGCCCCGGCCGAGCAGGACGCTCCCCCGGTCGCCGCCCCGGCCGTCGAGGCCACCACCCCACCGTCCACCGACACCCCCGAGCCGGCCGGCTCCGCCCCGGCCGACCAGCCCGCCGAGTCCGCGCCGGTCACCGTCAAGGCCGAGCCGGTCGCCGCCGAGGTCGAGCCGGCCGCGGCGCCCGAGGAGCCGGCCACCCCGGTGGCCATCCCCGCGCCGCGTACCTCGATCGAGAACACCACCGCGGCCCAGGCGGAACCCGCCGCGGCCCCGGTCGCCGCGCCGGCCGACCAGGCCGCCGACGACTTCCGGCAGATCCAGGGCATCGGACCGAAGATGGCCGCCGCGCTCCAGGCCGCCGGCATCCGCACCTACCAGCAGCTCGCCGAGCTGGACGAGGCGGCGCTGCGGGAGACCATCAAGGCCGCCGGCCTGCGCGCCGCGCCGAGCGTGGCGACCTGGCCGCAGCAGGCGAAGGTGCTCGCCGGCGCCCGCGCCGAGGCCGAGGCGGTGCTGCCCTGAGCGGCCCCGCCACCGCTTGAACACCCCGGGCCGGTGGTGACGCTCCGTCACCACCGGCCCGGACCAGCGCCGGCCGGAACGGCGTCAGCACCCCCTCCGGCGTGCCCTGCCCCGGCCGGCGCCGTCGCCACCGCCCCCGGGAAGGGTGCCCCGGAAAGCGCGAAAACGGACACGGGTCAGGACGGCCGTGGCTACCGTCGGTGAAGGGCCGGACGGCCCGCCGCGCCGATCCCGCCACCGCAGGAGCAGTTCGTGCCCTCCGCAACGCCGGAGCAGCCCGCCCACCGGCAGGCCCCGGTCCGCGACCCCGAGTCACCCCGCCGGGTGACCCTGCTGGAGCTCTTCTTCGACCTGGTCTACGTGGTCGCGCTCGCCCTCATCTCACGCGGCCTGGTCACCGAGGTGAGCTGGGAGCGGGCGTTCCAGTCCCTGCTCATGCTGATGGCGATCTGGTGGACCTGGGCCATCACCACCCTGGTCACCGACCTGTACGACCCGCAGCGCCCACAGATCAAGCTGTTGATCGCCGTGGTGATGTTCGGCGCGCTGCTGATGACCACCGCCGTCCCGGACGCCTTCGGCACCCGAGGCCTGGTCTTCGCCGGGACGTACGTGGCCATCCACCTTGGACGCGGGCTCTTCCTCATGCCGGCTGTCCGGCACGACGGGCCGACCCGACGCCGCGCGGCGCGGGTCTTCCTCTGGTTCGCGGTCTCCGCCGTCCCCTGGCTGGTCGGGGCCGTGGTGTCGGAGGACGCCCGGCAGGCGTTCTGGGCACTGGCGTTGGGCATCGACTATCTCGGCTTCCGGCTCGCATACCCGGTGCCCGGACTCGGGGTGGTGCCCGACTCGCAACGGGAGGTAACCGCCGAGCACCTGTCCGAGCGCTACCAACAGTTCTTCATCATCGCCCTCGGCGACGCCATCCTGGTCACCGGCACGATGTTCAGCCTCCACCATTCGGAGGCGGAGAACATCGCCGCGTTCGGGGTCGCCTTCGTCACCACCCTGCTGCTCTGGCGGATCTACGTGCACAAGTCCGGTGAGCTGCTGCCGCAGGCCATCTCCCAGTCGAAGCAGCCGAGCCGGTTCTTGAACACCGCGCCCTACACCCACCTGCTGATGGTGGCCGGGGTGGTGACCACCGCGGCCGGCTTCGACCTGGTGCTGCACGAGCCGACGGGGCGTACGCCGCCGGCCTGGGCGGCGGTCATCCTCGGCGGGCCGGCGATGTTCCTGATCGGCCGCAGCGTCTTCGAGTACGAGGTGTTCAGCCGGGTGTCGCTGTCCCGCCCCGGCGGGCTGCTCGCCCTGCTCACCATCGCGCCGGCGGTACTGTTCCTGCCGCCGCTGTGCGCCGCGCTCGGCGCCATGCTGGTGCTGGCCGGCGTGGCCGTCGCCGACCACCTGCGCAGCCGAGGCCGGCCACCGGAGGATCCGGCCCCGCCGACCTGAGCCGGCGTGCCGTGAGCGGCGCCCGCTGCGGGTCGCCACCGGGGCCGCGATGATCGAAATCGGCCGCACGTCTCGCGGCACCGTTTGGGCACTCACCCGCCCGGGGTACAGGGACCGCACCTCTCGAATCAGCCACAACCCCGTGGAGGCACCCCATGCGCGGCACCTCGATACTCGGCGTCCTGGTCGTCATCTGGCTCATCATCGGCGCGATCGCCGCCGGTCAGCGCGGCTACTACAGCAACGACGACAAGAACTGCGCCGAGGCCGGCACCATTCTGGTCACCATCGTGGCCGGTCCGCTGAACTACATCGGCGCCAACCCCAAGGTGGACTGCACGCTCCCCGAGCCCTCGAAGTAGGCCACTCCCCCCTCCGGCCCGCGCCCGCTTCCCGCGGCGCGGGCCGCTTCGGGTCCGGCGCGGGCGCCGTCACCCTCCGTACGGCGTCCTAGGAGGCTGGTTTCCCGGGGGCGTTGGCCGGCGTCGGCCGGAACGGGCAGCCGCCCACGAGTTTCTCGCCGGCGGCCTGGGGGCGCTCCGCCGCACGCCCGGCTGAACACGCCGCCTCAGCCGCCGACGTGGATGCCGGGGCGGTGGGCGGGGTCGGGCTCGGCCTTGCGGATGATCTCCCGGACCACCGGCGGGGTGTCCCCCCGGCCGAGGATCAGGTAGCGCAGCAGATGCGCGAGGGGATTTCCCTCCGACCACTCGAAGTGGGCGTGCGGGCGTACCCCGGTGGCGTCCCGGAGCGCGAGCAGGATCGCCGCGATCGCGTTCGGCACGGCCGGGCTGCCGGCCCGCAGCACCCGGTACCCGTCCACCTCCACCCCGTGCACCCGCAGCACCTGGCTGAACTGCGACGGGTCGATCACGTCGATCTCGAGAAAGAGGACGTCGGCCTTGCCCGGCACCGGATTGATCGCGCGCTGCGCCCGCTCCTTGGCCCGGTATTCCTGCACCGTCCCGCTCTGCCGCTTGTTCGCGACCAGGTGCAGCCGACCGTCCTTCGCCAGCGAGTCGGCGACGAACCGCCGCGCCGACTCGTCGAACTCGATCTGCGCGGCGCGCAGCTCGGTGGTCCGGGTGACCCGGGAGACCAGCGAGACCACGACGATGCCGAGGATGAAGAACGCGGAGATCGTGATGCCGTCCGGCTTCTCGATGACGTTCGCCAGCAGCGCGTAGAGCAGCACCACGGTGAGTACCGTGAAGCCGGCCGCGGCGACCCGGTGCCGGGCGCGGAGCGCCGAGATGGCCACCGCGATCGCGCCGGAGAACATCATCGCCAGGATCCCCGTCGCGTACGCCCCGGCCTGGGCGTTCACGTCGGCGCGGAAGGCCACCGTGATGGCGATGCTGATCAGCGTGTAGACGAGGACCACGGGACGGACCGCGCGGCCCCACTCGGGCGCCATGCCGTAGTCCGGCAGGTAACGCGGCACGATGTTGATCAGGCCGGCCATCGCCGAGGCGCCGGCGAACCAGAGGATGAGGATGCTGCTGATGTCGTAGACGGTGCCGAATCCCTCACCCAGGTGCTCGTGGGCCAGGAAGGCCAGCGCCCGCCCGTTGGCCGCCCCGCCGGGCTGGAACTCCTTCGGGGGGATCAGCACGGTGGTGACGAAGGTGGTCGTGATCAGGTAGACGGACATGATGAGCGCCGCGGCGGTGAGCAGCTTGCGGGTGTTCCGGATCCGGGACCGGAGCCGCTCCTGCGGGTCGGCGCCCCGGCCCCGGACCAGCGGCTCCATGCTGACCCCGGTCTCGAAGCCGGACAGGCCCAGCACCAGCAGCGGGAACGCCAGCACGGCCGGCCCCACCAGGTCGCTGACGTTGGTGACCTGGGCGGTGAGGAGTTCGAGCCAGCCGTTCAGCACCTCCGGGTGGGCCGCCACCTGACCGAGCCCGACCACCACGACCACCGCGTTGAGCGCGAGGAAGACCGCGACCAGGGGGATGGCGACCTGCACCGCCTCGCTGAAGCCCATCAGGAACACGCCGCCGAGGATGAGCAGGAGCACCACCGTCACCAGCACCGCCGCCGTGGCGCCGTGCGGGACCGACGCCGGCAGCTTGGGGTTCTCCAGCAGGTGCACGGTGGCGTCCGCGGCGGAGAGGGTGATCGTGATGATCCACGAGGTGGCGACGAAGCCGAGCAGGATGAGTACGAAGATCTTCCCCCGCCAGAACGGCAGCAGCCGTTCCAGCATGGCCACGGAGCCCTGCCCGTGCGGGCTCTCCCGGGCCACCCGCCGGTACATCGGCAGCATCCCGAACAGGGTCAGCGCCACGATCAGCAGGGTGGCCACCGGGGAGAGCACACCGGCCGCCAGGGCGGCGATGCCGGGCAGGTAGGAGAGGGTGGAGAAGTAGTCCACGCCGGTCAGGCACATCACCTGCCACCAGGGGTGGGCCCGGGCCTCCGGTTCGAGCGTCTCCGGGCCGACCGGGTGCACCCGGTGCTGGAACAGCCACCGGCTCAGCCGGTTGGGCGGCTCCGCCGGCCGGGTGTGGCTCGGCACGCACTCCGGGATCCGCGCCGGCGTCCGGCCGGGGCCCGGGGCGCGGTCCCGGTCGCCGGCGGCGTCAAGTCCGCGCTCGTCGCCGCGCCCCGCGTTGCCCCGCCGCCCCCGCCCGCGTCGCGGCCCGTCCCGCCCGTCCGTCATGTCCACCCCTCGGCGCGCGGCTCGCCGGGCCGCCCGCACAGCGACGCCACCCGCAAACGCCAGCCTGACCCGACCGTAGGCGGTACCCGCGGCGCCGACCGGCGAACCCGGCAAGCCGGGAAAGATCGCCCGGGCCGGCTCGGCCGGCGCCCGGTGCGGCCGGAGCGAGGTCCCCTCACCGGTCCGGCCGCGGCCCGGTGGTCGGCACCGCGCCCGGGCCCGCCCATCCCGCGAGCCGGGACCGGCCGGCAGCCCCCGGGCCGGCCAGCCCCCTCCCGCTGTGGTCAGTCACGCAGGTCCAGCCGGTCGGCGAGCCAGGCGAGCCGGTCGTCGCGGACGCTGGTCGCGCCCAGGTCGTGCTCCTCGCGCGGATAGAGCGACACCCGGGCCTGCGGTGCGGCGGCGGCGAAGGCCGCGCGGGTCGCCGGGCCGACGAACCGGTCCGCGCCGGCGAACTGGAGGTACGCCCCGGCACCGAGCCGCCCCACCAGGTCCACCGGGTCCAGCCCGGCGAAGACCGCCCGGTACGCCGTCTGCTCCCCCTCCGGCAGCTGGAGCCAGTACAGGTCGAACCAGTTCGCCCAGGTGGCGTCCGGCGCGAGGAGCACCGCCGTACGCAGCCCCGGCTCGCCGGCGGCGAGGTCGACGGCGTACATCGCGCCGTAGTCGTGGCCGACCACGGCGGTGCGGGTCCGGTCGACGCCGGGCTCGGCGAGCAGCCGCCGGTACGCGTGCCGCACCGCGTCGAGCTGGGCGGTCACGGCGGCCCGGTCCCGCGCGTCGCCGACCGGGTCGCCCGCCCACGGGAAGGTGAGCTGGGGCAGCAGCGAGACCACCCCGCGCCCGGCCAGGGCGGTCGCCTCGGCGAGGAATTCGGTGCGGTCCTGGTTGACCCGGCCCGGCTCGAACCAGTGCAGGTTCAGCACGCCGGCCAGCCCGGCGCCGGACCGCTGCGGCCGCACCAGGTACGCCCGGACGGCCGGCTGCCCGGGCACCGGGATCTCGATGTCCCGGACCAGCACGGCGGCCCGGTGTCCGCCGGCGCTCGCGGCGTCGGTCGGGGCCTGCGCGTGCGCCCCGCCGGCGCTGACGAACGCGCCGGCGACCAGCAGCACGGCCGTGGACACGAGTGCGGGTAGTCGTCGCACCACACACCTCCATAAGTTTTTAAACGCGTTTTACAGCTGATGACGGTAGGATGGCGGGCGGCGGTAGGTCAAGCGGGGAGGGACGGCGGGCGTGTCGGCAACCGGACGGCGGAGCGGGCGCGGATGAGCGCGGTGCCACCCCTGGAGCCGGCGCTGCGGCTGGCCGTCGCGCTGCTGCACAGCTACTGGGTGCTCCAGGACCCGGTCGACCAGCTCTCCGTGGCCCGGCTCCGGGCCGCCGGCCGGGAACTCGGCCTCACCGAGCTGACCGAACCGCTGGGCGACGCCGACCTGCCCCGGCTGCGGGAGCTGCGGACACGGCTCTACCAGGTCTTCGCCGCTCCCGACCCGGCCACCCGGGTGGCGACCCTCAACGAGGTGCTGACCGAGGTCAGCGCCGGCACGGCGGTCGAGGCCAGCCCGGACGGCACGCTGCGGCTGACCCCGCTGCCCCGGCCCGGCCCGACCGGGCCGTTCGCCGCCACCGTCACCGGAGCCCTGGCCCGGGCCGCCACGACCGGCGGGACGGACCGGTTCGGCGTCTGCGCCGCCGACCCCTGCCGGGCGCCCTACCTCGACCGGACCCGGGCGGGCCGGCAGCGCTACTGCTGCGAACTGTGCAACAACCGGGCCGCCGCAGCGGCGTACCGGAACCGGACCCGGCGCGGCTGAGCCGTCACGCCAGCGCGGCGCTCCACCGGTCCACGTGGGCGTCCAGCAGTTCGGCGGTGGCCCGCCAGTACGCTCCGTCCTCGGCGTGGATCCGCGCCCACGGCTGCACCCCGTCCCGGGCGCCCCGGCACAACAGGTCGTACATCGCGCGCGCCCGGCGACCGAGCAGCGCGGCCAGGGCCGGCCGGTCCGCCGCACCAAGCCCGTAGCCGTCCACCAGGGCGCGCAGCCGCTCGGCAGACTCCCCCAGCGGCCGGTCCGGGCGTATCCCCGTCATGCTCTGGGCCGCGTACGCCAACTCCCACAACCGGGTGCCGGGGCCGGCCGAGTCCCAGTCGATCAGCACCCAGCCGCGGGCGGACCGGACCAGGTTCCACGGCGCCACGTCGTGGTGGCAGATGAGGTCCTCGCGGTCGGGCGGGATGACCCGCTGCCACGCCGCTGAGGGCGGGGGCAGAAACGTGGCCGTGGCGCGGTGCAGGTCGGCGACGAAGGCGCCGATCGACGCCAGCTCGTCGAGGGTGTACGTGCCAGACGGGTCGCCCAGCTCTCCCGGGACGTACTCCAGCACCTGGCGGCCCCGGTCGTCCCGGCCGAGCGGCTGGGGGGCACCGGTGAAGCCAACGTCGCGCAGGTGGGCCAGCAGGGCGTCGACGGCGTCGGTCCAGGGGCCGGCCGGGCGCCGGACGGTGTCCCCGCACCGCACGATGCCGGCGGTGACGTTGCCGCTCAGTGCCTGCTCCACCGGCCCATCCTCGCACCGTCCGGCGGGACGGCGTCCCCGCGCTCCGCCCCCCTGGACTCCGGAGCGCGGGGACCCCCCGTCCCGGCTACTGCAGGAACGCCCCGAGGGGCGAGAGCAGCAGCCGGCCGAGCAGCGCGGCGTTGTCGTCCAGCCGCGTCCGCTCACACTCGCGGGCCTCCGGATCGTGCCGGCAGCGCCAGATCTTCTGCGCGTTGCGCCAGGCCACGTTTCGGGTGTACTCCACCAGTTCGCCCTGGTACCAGTCGTCGATCTCGCCGTTCAGCATGTCGATCATCAACTGCCAGTTGTCCAGGTAGCCGCGGCGCAGCCCCGGGATCTTCTCGGCGAAGATGTTGTTGATCTCCAGGTAGTCGCGATGCTGCTCGCTGCCGTCGACCGGCTCGGACTCCAGGCTGTCGAACGTGGTGACCAGCGCGAACGGCAGGTCGTAGTTGATGTGCGCGTTGACCCCGGCCGCGGCGGACGGCAGCGGCCGGGCGTCCGGGCCGCGCATCCGCTGGAACAGACAGGCCCACGCCTTCGGCGTGTTCGGGCTGGACTCGGTCCAGTATCGCAACGCGTCGAAGTAGCGGGTGGCGAACTCCACGTCCAGCCGGGCCAGGAAGACCGAGTCGGCGAACCGGTCGTCGTACAGGCCCTCCAGCACGCTCGTGGTGATCGTCAGGTAGAGCTTGTTGAAGTCGGCGAGGGGGCAGCTCTCCTCGAGCGGAGGCAGCCGGACCAGCATGTCCTGGAGCTTGGTGAGGTGGTCGACGACCGCCGGCACGTCGGCGGGGTGGTCGGCGAGCAGCCCGACGATGTCCTGGTGCACAGGACCCCAGACCGGTTCAGTCATCTCTCCTCCACTGTGCCGGAACGCCGCGGGGCGCCACGGTGACGCTGGACAGCCTCCCAGCCGGCGTACGCCGGCCGAATCAGTAGAACGACGTATTCGGCGCGATCGGGCGCCCGGTCTACGCGGAGCGGTTGCGCAGGAAGATCGCGCTGGCCTGCACCCGGGTGCGCACCTGGAGCTTGTCGAAGATGTGCGACACGTGCACACCGATGGTCCGCTCGCTGATGAACAGCCGCTGGCCGATCTCCTTGTTGGTCAGCCCCTCCGCCACCGCGGCGAGCACCTCGCGCTCCCGGGCGGTGAGCACCTCCAGCTCGTCCACCGCCGGCGCGGCGTCCGCCGGGGCGCGCCGGGGCCGGGGCACCGGTCGGGCGTCGGACGGCCGATCCTCCAGGGTCACCCGGGCCCGACCGGCCAGGGTACGGATCTCCGAACTCAACGGCACCGCGCCCAGCCCCTGCGCCATCTGGTACGCCTGCCGCAGCAGCTTGCCCGCCGTGGCCGGCTTGCTGCGCCGGGCCAGCAGCGCCTCGGCCTGCCGCAGCCGTGAGTACGCCGCCGGATAGGGGTGGTTGCGGTGGTCCCACAGCTCGGCCGAGCGGGCCCACAGTTCCGGGTCACCCTTGCCGTCGAGCCGGCTGACCTCGGCGTCACACAACGCCAGGAACCCGTCGGCGACGTAGCGCACCGGGGCCCCCGCCTTCTCGCTCTTGCGCGCCACCCGGTCGGCCACCTCGCGCAGCCGCCGCACCGCGGTGGGGTCCACCTCGACGGTCCGGCTGGCGTGCGCCTCCGCCTCCGCCCGCAGCCCGTGCCAGGCAAGCGTGGCGAGCACGATGACGTCGTCGGAGCGGCTCTCGGTGAGGCCCCGCTGGACGGCCTGCCGGGCCAGGTCGTGCCGCCCCTGCCACATGGCCAGTCCGGCCCGCAGGATCAGCATCGGCAACACGTGCCGGGCCCCGCCGCCAGCCAGCACGGTGGCCACCGCCTCCAGGTCCCGGTCGGAGGCCTCGATGTCGCCGTACCCGACGGAGAGCCGGCAGCGGGCGAGCAGCAGCTCCACCGCGTCGGCGCCGGAGGGGCGGTGCCGCAGCGCCGCCGCGACCACCTTCTCCGCCTCGGCCCACTGGCCGACCCGGAACAGCCCGTTGGTGGCGATGGCCAGCAGCCGGGTCTCCCAGGTGCGGCCCAGCCCCAGCTCGGCGACCCGCTCGGCACCCCGGCGGGCGACCACCACCCCCTCCTCGAGGATGTTCAGCGGACCGGTGAGCAGCTCCGCCAGGTGCAGGTACGCGCACGCGACGTCCTCCGGCCGGCCGGCGCGCTCGGCGATCTCCAGCGCGTTGCGCATCACCGCCAGCCCGGCGTCCGGGTCCTCCAGGAAGGCCTCGCTGAAACCGAGCGCGGCGCTGGCCAGCACCAGCTCCGAGGTGGAGCCCTCGACCGCCGCGGCCAGCTCCAGCGCCTCCCGGGCCTGGTCACCGGCCTCGCCGTACCGGCCCAGGTGCAGCAGCAGCTCGGCCAGGTGGGCGGCGGCGGTGGCCCGCTCCCGGGGGGTGCAGTCGGCGGCCTCCAGGGCCCGCCGGTACTCGGCCTCCGCCGGCGCCGACCGGCCGGCGGCGGCCAGGTAGCGGGCCCGCCGGATGTGCAGGGCGCAGGTCGCCGGCCCGGCCGGGTCCGCGGCCAGCTCCTCCAGCAGGGCCAGGGCCCGGGCGTGCTCGCCGCAGTGGTGCGCCGTCTCGGCCGCGTGCTCCAGCAGCTCGGTGCGGTTCACCTCGACCGGGTCCGGTCGGTCGCCGTCCGGCGACACCGCGTGCGGGGTGTTCGCCAGCTGCAACGCCGCCGACCAGTGCCGGTGCGCCTCGGCGTACCCCTGCAGCCGCTCGGCCTCGCGGGCCGCGGCCATCGCCGCCGGCAACGCCCGGCCCGGCTCGCCGGCCAACCGCCAGTGGTGGGCCAGCCGGGCCTGGTGCAGCTCGGCGGTGGCCGAGGTCAGCGCCTCGGCGTAGCGCCGGTGCAGCGCGGCGCGTTCGGCGGGCAGCAGCTCGTGCGCCAGCACCTCGGCCACCAGCCGGTGCCGCAGCCGGTAGCCGTCGTCGGCGCCGACCAACAGCCGGTGCGCCGCCGCGGCCCGGACCGCGTCGATCAGCTCCTCCTCCGGCAACCGGACCACCTGGGCGAGCAGCCAGTGCTCGACCGGTTCGACACCCGCGGCGACCGCGTGCACCACCGCGTGCGAGTGCTGCGGCAGCGCGTCCACCCGGGCCAGGAAGACCTCGCGTACGGTGTCGGAGAGGCCGTCGCGGCCGTCGCGCAGGTCCCGGGCCAGCTCCTCGACCACGAACGGGTTGCCGCCGCTGCGCTGCCACATCTGGTCGGCCGCGTCCGGGTTCAGCGGCGCGCCGACGATCGCGGCGGCCAGCTCGTCGGTGCCGGCGCGGTCCAGCGGCGCCAGGTCGACCACCCGGACCGACCGCAGCCGGCGCAGCTCGGTGAGCACCCGGCGCAACGGGTGCGCGCCCTGCAACGACTCGGCCCGGATCGCGGCGAGCACCGACAGCTGCAGGTCACCGAGGCCGGCGAGCAGATAGAGCAGGAGCTGGCGGGTGCTCCGGTCGACCCACTGGAAGTCGTCCAGGACCAGGACCAGCGGACGCCCCCCGGCGACCAGCTGCAACCCGCGGGAGACCCGTTCCAGCAGGGTGCCCGCGCCGTCCGGGCCCGGGGTCTCCTCGTCGAAGACCTGGAGCAGGCCGCGGACCGCCGAGGCGAGGCGGGCCTCGGTCGCCTCGGCGTCGAAGCGGCGCAACGCCTGCCGCAGCGGATGCAGCGGGGAGGCGTCGCCGATGTCGAGACAGGAACCGGTCAGCACGAGCGCGCCCGCCTCCCGCAGCCGCTCGCTGACCTCGGCCAGCAGCCGGGTCTTGCCCACCCCGCTCTCACCGGTGAGGAAGACCGCCGCGGTGTGCCCGGGCGCGACGTCGTCGAGCAGGGCCGACCGGAGCGCCGTCACGGTGTCGGCACGGCCGACAAGCGGTGCGGTGTCCACATCGCTGGCCATGGCTCGCAGCCTAGTCACACGTTCCCCCACCGTTCTACGGGCGAGAGCCGGTGGTGGTACATCTCGCGTCGACATTACGACTAAAGGTTGCGGGTGGTCGACATACGTCGTCCTACCGATCCCCCGAGGACCCGGTGGTGAAAGTCTCCGGAGGTCGTCAGGCACCGGGCGGGGGAAAGGGTGGGTGCGAGGCCCATGACCACGATCGTGAGAAGTCGGAAACCCGTCACCGCCGCGCACTGGCCGGTGCCCGAGGAGAGACGCACCGTCACCGTGCTCTTCGCCGACATCGTCGGCTCGACCGCGCTGGTGGAGCGGCTCGACCCGGAGGATGTCCGGGAGCTGCAACGCGCGTACTTCAACACGGTCGCCGGTGTGCTGCGCCGGTGGAACGGCGTGGTGGAGAAGTACATCGGCGACGCGGTGATGGCGCTGTTCGGGGCGCACGGGTCTGACGGGTTCGACGCGTACCGGGCGGTGCGGGCCGGGCTGGAGATCCAGGACGCGCTGGACCGGCGGGCACCGGCCGGCGTCCGGCTGCGGGTCCGCGTCGGCGTGGCGACCGGTGAGGCCCTGGTCGACCTGGCCGCCACCCGCGACGGCGGACACGGCACCGCCAGCGGCGCCGTCATCACCACCGCGGCCCGCATCCAGGAGTACGCCCCACCGGGCGGGGTGGCGGTCTGCGCGGCCACCCGGCGGGCCACCGACGGGCTGGTCGACCAGCGCCCGCTGGCGGCGTTGACGGTGGCCGGGAAGGCGCTGCCGCTGGACGTCTGGCGGGTGCTGGGGGCAGCCCGGCCCCGGCCGACCCGCCACCAGGGCCCGCTGGTCGGTCGGCGCCGCGAGCTGGCCACCGCCGGCGACGAGATCGCCCGGGCCGTCCGGGACCGGCGGCCGCGCTGGGTCTCCCTGGTCGGCCCGGCCGGCAGTGGCCGCAGCCGGATTCTGCACGAGCTGACCCGTGCGGTGTCGACAGTCGACGGTGCGCCGGTTCGCTGGTGCGTGGCGCACTGCCCGCCGTACCCGGAGGGAGAGCTGGCGCCGCTGGCCGACACGGTCCGCGCGTTCGCCCGGGTCCACGACACCGACCCCGCCCCGACCGTACGCCGCCGGCTGGCCACGGCCCTGGCCGGGCTGCTGCCGCCGGCCCACCGCGCCGCGGCGGTGCACGCGCTGGCGGACTTCGTCTTGGCGCCGCAGGACGCGGACGCGGCGGGCCGCGGCGCCGAGGTCTGGCGGGAGGTCCTCCTCGACCTGGCCGCCGACCAGCCGACCGTGGTGGCGGTGGACGACCTGGACCGGGCGGCCCCGGCGTTGAACCGCTTTCTGCACCGGCTCTTCGCCACGGCGAGCGAGCGGGGACTGCCCCTGGCCGTGGTGACCACCCACGGACCGGGCTGGGCCGACCTGCTGCCCGGGGCCGCCGGCCGGCGTCGCCGGGTGCCGCTGCCCGCGCTGGGCGCGGTGGACACCGGCCGGCTGCTCCGGCATCTGCTCGACCGGGCCGGCCGACCGGCCGCGCTGGCCGGGGAGCTGCTGCCGCTGACCGGCGGGAACCCGGCCGCCGCGCAGGCGTACGTCCGGGCGCTCGCCGAGGACGGCGACCCGGGTGCGGTGCCGGACGCCGTGCGCCGCCGGGTCGACGCCCGGCTGGACCGGCTCGACGGCGACCAGCGGGCGGTGCTGATGGCCGGCGCGGCCCACGGTGCGGAGTTCCCGGCCGCGACGATGGACCGGCTGCTCGGCTGGACCGACGGTCGGGCGGAGCGGATGCTGGGCAGCCTGGTCGCGGCCGGCCTGCTGCGCCGGACCGGCCTCGGCGGGTACGCCGTCGCCGAGCCCACGGTGGCCCGGGTGGCGCGGCACCGGCTGCCCCGCGCGCTGCGGGCGGAGTTCGCCGGGCGGGCGCGGACCGCCCACCAACCCGCGGTGGCCGCCGCGACCGGCGCGCGGACGCGCCCGGACCGCGCGGCAGCCGCGACCGGCGCGGGGACGCGCATGGACCGCGTGGCCGCCACGGCAGGGTTCGCGGGTCGGCCGAGCGCCGGTCCCCGGGCCGGCGATCCGGCGACCGGCCCGACGGTGGCGAGCTGCCCGGCCCGGCCGGGTTCCGGGTCGTCGCCGGGCGACGGTGGGGCGAGGGGGCCGCTGTCCGGACTGGTGGATGCTGCCCGTTCGTTCGACGGCTCGCCCACGGTCTCGCTGCCGCGCTCCCCGTCCCGGTACGCCGGCCTGCCGCACATCGGATTGGCACGGGGAGCGGGCGCACCGGTGGACGGTCGCCGGCAGGCCCTGCCGGCCGTCGGCCCGCCAGCCCTGACAGGACGGGACCGGGAACCGGCGCACCGGGCCGCGACCCGGGCGCGAGCACGGGGACGCCGTCGGACCGGCGGTTTCGCCGGGTCGCCGGCGCTCGCCGTGGCCTGAGCCCGGCGTCAGGGGCGGAGCGGGCACGGGGCTGCTCCGCCCCCGGCGTCGCCCCGGTCCGCGCCTGCCGTGGCGGCTGCCCGGTGTGTCCGTCGCGCCGCACCACGTCCTCCTCGCTGCCTACAGACCTGATGGCGTAAACGATTCAAGCCCGTCTGGCGTGGGATGAGTCGGGCACGCCATCAGCTCGAAAGGGCCCGACGAGCACCACCTCCGCCGGGCCGATCCATTCACGTCATCACGTCCATAGCGCCAGCGGCGGAACACCCGGCCCGGGCGGCCGGCCGCGCGCGACGGCGGAGAACACCATGCCCGCTGATCGGTGGAGCGGCGCCGCGGCTCAACCGGCGAGGAACGCCAGGGCACGGTCCCAGGTGAGCGCGGCCGCCAGAGCGTCGTGGTCGGGCACATCGGGATCCGTGTAGAGGTGGCCGGGCCCGGGATAGCGGTACACGGACAGCTCGGCGCCGGCGCCGGTCATCGCCCGCCGCCACTCGTCCAGCTCGTCCGGCGGCTCGTACTCGTCAGGGTCGGCGAGGTGCAGCTGCACCGGCAGCCCGGGGCGTACCGACTCCGGGGCGCCCCCGGTGCCGTGCAGCAGGAGCAGCGCCGCCGCCTGCGGCCGCTCGGCGAGCAGCGCCCCGGCCACCCCGGCGCCCATCGAGAAGCCGGCCAGCACCGCCTCGGCCGGGAGATCGTGGGCCGCCGCGCGGGCTCGCTCCAGCACGCTGTCCCGGCCGACCTTGTCGAGCAGGGCGAAACCGTCCTGGACGGTGTCCGCCGCCGGCAGCCCGTACAGGTCGGGGGTGGTGACCTCGTGCCCGGCGGCGCGCAGCCGGGCGGCGGCGGCCAGCACGGCGGGCCGCAGCCCGAAGACGGAGTGCAACAGCAGGATGTGTGCCACCGGTTCATCGTGCTGCTGGGCCACCGGCAGACCGGGCAGCCGCGCCGGTGGAAGCTCAGCCCAGGGACTCGATCCGGGCCACCAGCTCGGCCGGTGGCGGCATCGCCGCGATCTCCCCGCTCACCTGCCGGGCGGCGGCGGACAGCTCGGCGTCGGTGACCAGCTGGGTCAGGGTGTTGGCGGTGATCCCCCCGGCCGGCGCGGCGATGCCGGCGCCCCGGTCCGCCGCCAGGGTGGCGTTGTACCGACGGTCGCCCGCACCGGTGGTGGCGAGTTGCGGCACCCCGGCGACCAGCGCGCCGAGCACGCTGCCCGCGCCGCCATGGTGGACCAGCGCCGCGCTGGCCGGCAGGGCGGCGTTGAGCGGGATCCAGTCGACGGTACGGACGTTGGCCGGCAACGCCGAGCGGGCCAGCCGCCCGTGCGGCCGGACCAGGACGAACTCGGCGTCCACCCGGTCGGCGGCGGCGACCACGGCGCGCATCGGGCCCGCCCCGCCGGGACCGGCCACGGTGCTCCGGCTGACCAGCACCCGCGGCCGCTCCCCGGGCTCGCGCAACCAGGCCGGCAGCTCACCGCCGCCGTACGGCTCGTATCTCATCGGCCAGCCGTCCTGGGTCACCACGCTGGGCGGGGCGACGGCGATCGCCCCGGCGGGTGGCGGGATCGCGGCGACGTGGTGCCGGCGCAGTGCCCGGGTCAGCCGTGCCGTGGTGACCCGGACCAGCTCGCGCCCGTCGAAGAGCGAGTTCTCGTGGCGTACCGCCGGGACGCCGACCCGGACGGCCGCGAGCGCGCCGGCCGCCGCGAACGGCTCGTACATCACCACGTCGGGGGACCATTCCCGGGCCAGGGCGACCAGGCCGTCGGCCAGTTCGTCGTTGACCTGTCCGAAGAGGAGGGCGGCGCCGCGGGTGCCGGCCGTACCGGCCAGCTCGGCCCGCGCGATCAGCGGATGCCGCAGCAGGACGCCGCGGGCGATCCGGCCGAAGTCGAACGCCGGCGCGACGTCGCGGACCGGCAGGCCGGACCGGGCCGCGGCGAGGCCGTCGGCCGCCGTGGCGACCAGCACCTCGTGCCCGGCGTCGCGCAGGGCGAGGGCGAGCGGCAGCAGCGGGAACACGTGACCGATCAGGGGCGCGGACGCCACCAGCACACGCATGCCCCGATCTTAGGCCGGGTCCACCGTCCGGTGGGGACACCGGCGGGGCTCAGCCGGCCGCGCCGCCCCGCGCGTCCCGGGACAGGGTGCGGCTGCGGCCGCGGAACTCGGCGACCACCTCGTCGTCCCGCCAGACCGTGACGTCGTAGATGCCGCTGCGGCCGTAGCGGACCCGCTCGGTGGCCCGAGCCTCCAGCAGGTCGCCCTCGCGCACCGGCCGGAGGAAACTGATCTCCCCGCCGGCGGCCACCGTGGCCGGGCCGTGGCTGTTGCAGGCCAGCGCGAACGCGGTGTCGGCGAGCAGGAAGACGAAGCCGCCGTGACCGATCGCGTGGCCGTTCAGCATGGCCGCGGTGACCCGCATCCGGGCCACCGCCGCGCCGTCGCCGGCCGAGACCAGCTCGATGCCGAGCCCCTTGGAGGCCACGTCGGCGTCGAACATGTCGTGGGCCGCGGTGCGGCCGTCCTGCTCCCCCACCTCAACACCCCCGCCGCTGGTCGACGATCCGGCGCATCTTGCCCATCGACCGTTCCACCCCGTCGGGCTCCACGACCCGCACCGCCACGCTCACCCCGATCGTGTCCTTGACCTGCTGCACCAGTGCCGCCCCGGCCCGCTCCGCCTCGTCGGCCGGCACCCCGGCCCGCCGCTCCACCTTGACGGTGAGGGTGTCCATCCGGCCCTGCCGGTCCAGCACGCACTGAAAGTGCGGCGACAGCGCGGGCGTACGCAGGATCAGCTCCTCGATCTGCGTGGGGAAAACGTTCACCCCGCGGACGATCATCATGTCGTCGGTCCGGCCGGTGATCTTCTCGATCCGCCGCATCGTCCGGGCGGTGCCGGGCAGCAGCCGGGTCAGGTCGCGGGTGCGGTAGCGGACCACCGGCATGGCCTCCTTGGTGAGCGAGGTGAGCACCAGCTCCCCCTGCTCACCGTCGGGCAGCACCTCCCCGCTGACCGGGTCGATGATCTCCGGATAGAAGTGGTCCTCCCACAGGTGCAGGCCGTCCTTGGTCTCCACGCACTCGACGGCCACCCCGGGCCCCATCACCTCGGACAGGCCGTAGATGTCGACCGCGTGCATGTCGAGGCGCTGCTCCATCTCCCGGCGCATGTCCTCGGTCCACGGCTCGGCACCGAAGATGCCGACCTGCAGCGAGGTGGACCTCGGGTCGACGCCCTGGCGTTCCATCTCGTCCACGATCGCCAGCAGGTAGCTGGGGGTGACCATGATGACCTCCGGCTCGAAGTCGCGGATCAGCATCACCTGCCGCTCGGTCATCCCGCCGGAGACCGGGATGACCGTGCAGCCCAGCTCCTCGGCGCCATAGTGCGCGCCGAGCCCACCGGTGAACAGCCCGTACCCGTAGGCGACGTGCACCCGGTCGCCGGGGCGTCCGCCGGCGGCCCGGATGGAGCGGGCCATCAGCTTCGCCCACGTACTGACGTCGTTGCGGGTGTAGCCGACCACGGTGGGGCGGCCGGTGGTGCCGGAGGAGGCGTGCAGCCGGGCGATCCGCTCCCGGGGCACCGCGAACATCCCGAACGGGTAGTTCTCCCGCAGCTCGGCCTTCCCGGTGAACGGGAAGCGGGCCAGGTCGGCCAGCTCGCGCAGGTCGTCCGGGTGGACCCCGGCCGCCTCGAAGGCCCGGCGGTAGTGCGGCACGTTGTCGTACGCGTGCCGCAGCGACCGGCGCAGCCGGTCCAACTGCACCGCCCGCAGCTCGTCCACGGACACCCGCTCGACGGGTTCCAGCTCATCGGGACGAGGGGTGCGGTCCTGCACGGTTGCCTCCTGCGCGACAAGCCCCGACGCCGCCGCGCGCCGGGCGATGCCGCACACCGTACGCCCGTACCGTGGGTCCTGCCAGGTCAGGGGCCTGCGGGAGGACCGGTCAGGGGAGGCGGCAGGCCCCGTTATGCTCGGCACCGGTGACACGACCACCCGAACGCCGCGTCGACCCGGACGTCGACCTGCGCGTACCCGCCGACCGGGGGGAGTTGACCGCCCACCCGGCCGCGGTGCTCGGCGTCATCGCAGCCGGGGGCGTGCTCGGCGCGCTGGCCCGGGCGGGCCTCCAGACGGCCTTCCCGCACCCGCCCACCGGCTTTCCGTGGGCCACCTTCGGCGTCAACGTCACCGGCTGCCTGCTGATCGGCGTGCTGATGGCGGTGATCTCCGCCCGTCCGGCCGCCCCGCTGGTCCGGCCGTTCCTCGGCGTCGGGGTACTCGGCGGTTACACCACGTTCTCCACGTACGTGGTGGACGTGCAGCGGGCGGTGGCCGCCGGGGCGCCGGGCACCGCACTCGCGTACCTGGCGGCGACCCTGGTCGGGGCGCTCCTGGCCGTCTGGCTGGGGGACGCGCTGGCCGGCCGGGTGCTGGCCCGGGCCGGTGACCGGGGGTCCCGATGACCGTGCTGCTGATCGCGATCGGGGCCGCGCTCGGCGCCCCGCTGCGCTACCTGACCGACCGGGCGGTGCAGGCCCGGCACGACTCCCCCTTCCCGTGGGGCACGCTGACCGTCAATGTGTTCGGGTCGCTGCTGCTCGGCGCGGTGGTGGCGGTGCCGGCGGACCCGGCGGTGACCACGCTGATCGGTACCGGCTTCTGCGGCGCGCTGACCACGTGGTCCACGCTCAGCTACGAGACACTGCGGCTGACCCGAACGGGCGCCCGCCTGCACGCCTTGGCGAACGTGCTGGCCAGCGTGGTCGCCGGGCTGGCTGCGGCCACCCTGGGGTACGCGCTCGCCCGCGCGTTGACCGGCTGACCGCTACCGGAGGCACGGCCGCGCCTCGCCCGACCGGGCGGTGCGGCTGGCCGAGGCGCGAACCGCGCTGGCCGGTTGACCGCCACCACGGCGCACGGGGCCGCGCGACGCAGCCGTCCGTCCTATCCTCGATCGATGCGGGATCGCCGGGTGACTCTCCTGTGGACCGGGTTCGCGCTGGCCGCCGTGGTCTCCGTCGGGCTGGTGGCACGGCGCCCGGACCACCTCTCCGACCTGCACATCTACTACGGGGCGCTGACCGACCTGCGGGCCGGGCGGCCGCTGTACGGGTACGTCGCGGAGAACGGGGGCCCGTTCACCTATCCTCCGTTCGCGGCGCTCGTGCTCACGCCGATCACCGTGCTCCCGGAGCCCGCACTGGGCGTGCTCTGGCTGCTGCTGACGGTCGTGGCCGTGGTCGCCATCGCCGTACCGGTCGGTGGGGTGCTGGCGCCCGAACGGTCCCGACGGCCGCTGGCCGTGGCCGCGGTCGCCACGGCGCTGATGCTCTCCGCGCCCGTGCAGAGCAACCTGCGCTTCGGTCAGGTGAGCATCTTCATCGTGCTGCTGGCCCTGCTGGACGGCATGGGGATCACACCGCCCCGCTGGCGCGGCGTGCTGGTCGGGCTGGCCGCCGCGATCAAGCTGACCCCGCTGCTCTTCGTGGCGTACTTCCTGGTCAGTGGCCGCTACCGGGACGCCGGTCGGGCGGCAGCTGCGTTCCTGGTGGCGGCGGGGGTCGCCGCGGCGGTGTTACCGGCGGAGAGCTGGACCTACTGGACCGGGACGGTGCTGCAGACCTCCCGGATCGGCGACCTCGCGTCGCTGGGCAACCAGTCGCTGCACGGGATGCTGCTCCGCGTCGGCGTCGCCCCGGCCACCCTGCCGCTGCTCTGGGCCGCGCTGGTGGGCGTCATCTGCGCGGTGGCGCTGCTGCGGGCCCGGCAGCTCACCGGGCTCGGCCGGCCGGGGCACGCCGCCGTGCTGGTCGGCTGCGCCACCGTGGCCGCCTCCCCGGTGTCCTGGACCCACCACCAGATCTGGCCGGTGCTGGCTGCCATGCTGCTGGTCGGCGCGTCCGGGGTGGCCCGCCGGGTGGCCGGCGCCGCCCTGCTGGTGGCCATGGTGGTATCCCTCGGCGCGGCGCTGGGCCCGGTGTCCGCCCGGCCCGGCGTGCAGTTCCTACTGGAGAACGCCCGGGCGCTCGGCGTCGGCGCGCTCTGCCTCGTCGGGTTCGGCGGCGTCGCGGTCACCGCCACCCGGGCACACCGCCGGGCCACCGCCGGCCGGGCCTGGCTGCGGGTGGGCGTGGCCGCCGCCGCGGCGCTGGCGTTCTTCGCCGTGCAGCCGCTCCCGGCCGGCGCGGACCCCACGTTCAAGGCGTACGCCCTCGACGACGTGGCGAACCCGCGATACTTCTTCGTCTGCCGTGGGGCCGCCGAGTGCGCCGCGTACGGCGGGGACACGGCGGTCTCCTTCGGCACGGCCGTCGAGCCGACGAAGGTCCGGGTCAACGGGGTGGTCTCCGAGCAGGTGGCCCGGTTGGCCTACTACTCGGCGCCGGGCGGGGCACCCCGGGCCATCCCATTGCTCGACGCCTACCCAGGGTCCCGGATCTTCTCGTTCCGCGCCGCGACCATGACGCACGGCCGGCTGGTCGCGTACGCGGCCGACGGACGCCCGATCGCCACCTACGACGACGAGCTGGCGGCGGCGTTCCGCGCGCACCGCTGACCCCGGCCGGCGGCCGGTCAGCGGGCCCGGCGCTCCGGGTGGGCCCGGTTCCAGGCCCGCATCCGCTCGGGGTAGCCGGTGCGGGCCGCCTCGTACAGCGGGATCGCGTGCCGTTGGGCGATCTTCCCGGCGGCCCGGGGCGAGCCGGTGCGGCGGCGGATCCACTCGCCGTCGTCGGCGATGGCGACCACCGTGGTGTCGGTGGCGGTGGTCTCCGGCTCCAGGTAGAACTCCACCCCGCGGCGGCTGGTCACGAAGGCCTCCAGCGCGGCCAGGTCCTCCGCGGTGGCCTCGCGGTCGAGCTTGGTCGGGGTCGTCCGGTCGGCGCCCCGTCGGCTGAACCAGCCCATGCCCGCCTCCTCTCCTCGGCGTCGCTCCCAGTGCAGCAACATCACCTGGCAGGTGGCTGGGAGCGCCGTGCGAGTCCGCTGACCGGCCGTGATCACCCGGTTCCTGTCGGGTCCGGCCCGTCCGGGCACCGCGACAAGCCGTGGCCCGGGTCGATCAGCCCTGGCCGGGCGGGGTCGATCAGCCTTGGCCGGGCGGGGTCGATCAGTCCTGGCCGGGCGGGGTCGCCGGAGCGGGCGGGCGGAGCACCGGGACCAGCGCCAGGGTGGGCAGCAGCAGGAGTGGCACGACACCGAGGGCGGACAGAATGCCCAGGTGGTCGCCGAGGAAGCCGAGCAGCGGCGGCCCGCCCAGGAAGGCGGTGTAGCCGATCACGGCGACCACGCTGACCCGGGCCGGGGCCCGGTCCTCGTCGTCGGCGGCGGCGCTCATCCCGACCGGGAAGCCGAGCGACGCCCCGATCCCCCAGAGCGCCACGCCGACCACGGCGAGCGGCCCGGAGCCGGCCAGCACGGCCAGGGCGGCACCGGCGGCGGCCAGCCCGATGGTGGCGAACAGCACCCGCACCCGTCCCCACCGGTCGATGGCGATCGTGCCGGCCGTCCGGCCGAGCGTCATGCCGACCACGAAGACGCCGAAGACGGTCGCGCCGACCGCCTCGCTGACGCCGTACCCGTCGACGAACGCCACCGCCAGCCAGTCGTTGGCGCTGCCCTCGGTGAATGCCATGACCAGCACCAGCAGGCCGATGAGCAGAGTGCGCGGCTCCCGCCAGGTGGCCAGCAGCGCCCGCCGCCGGGCCGCCGGGTCCGCCGTACCCTCCGCCTCGGCGGGGGCCGGCAGGAAGGCGCGGGCACCGAGCAGCGCGCCGACCAGGACCACGACCGCGAGCGCGGGCAGGTGCACCCCCACCGGTACGCCGAGCCGGGCCGCCCCGGCGCCGATTCCGGCCCCGGCCACCGAGCCGAGGCTCCACGCGGCATGGAACCGGGGCATGATGGTCCGGCCGAGGCGCTTCTCCACCGCCGCGCCCTCGACGTTCATCGCCACGTCCCAGGTGCCGGAGCCGTAGCCGAACGCGAAGAGGCCCACGGCGACCCCCATCACCGACCCGGCCAGGCCGGCGGAGAGGCCGGCGACGACCGTGCCGAGCGCGACGAGCAGGACCGACGCCGCCACCGTGCGGGCCGGTCCGAGCCGTTGGGTGACGAGCCCGGCCGTCGGCATCGCCAGCACCGCGCCGGCCGACAAGGCCATCAGCAGCAGGCCGAGCCGCCCCGCGCTGAGCTCGAGCGCCTCGCGTACCGCGGGCACCCGGGAGAACCAGGTGCCCACCGCGAGCCCGTTGAGGGCGAACACGACCGCAACCCCGGTCCGGGCGGCCAGGACCGCCCGGGGCACGACCGGCCGGTCGACGCTCGACGCGTCGATGGTGCTGCTCACGCGATGTCTTCCTCTCCCCCGAGGGCTGCCCGCCGATCATCCCATACCTGGGAGCGCTCTCACGGCAAGCGCTATCACCCTTACCGACGGCGGCCCTGACGCGGCATGATGCCGACAGTGGCCGGCGCGGGGGGCGCGGCCGGTATGGGAGGACGACTCATGGACACGCCGACGGCACGTCCCGCCACCCTCGACGACGTCGCCCGGGCGGCCGGGGTGTCGCGGGCCACCGCGTCCCGGGTGCTGGGCGGCTACGGGTTCGCCTCGCCGGCCGCCCGGGACCGGGTCACCGCCGCCGCCGACCGCCTCGGCTACGTGCCGAACACCGCCGCCCGCGCGCTGGTCCGGGGTGGCGGGGTACGGCTGGTGGTGGCCGTTGCCGGCACCGACGCCGCGATCCTCGACGACCCGTACGTGGACCGGGTGGTGAGCGCGGCGGCCCGGCTCTGCGCCGCGCACGGGGTCGGGGTGGCGCTGGAGTGGCTGCCGCTGAGCGCCCCGGCCCGCCTGCGCCGGCTCGGCGACGACCGCAGCGTCTGCGGGGTGCTGCTGATCAACACGACCGAGCGGATGCTCGACGCGGTGCCCGCCACGCTTCGCGGCCGGGTCGCCTCGATCGGCATCGGTTCGGCGGCCGTCCCCTCCTTCGACGTGGACAACGCCGCGGGCGCCGACGCGGTGCTGCGCCACCTGCACGCCAGCGGTCGCCGCCGGATCGTCATGGTCACCGGCCCCCGCTGGCTCAGCTGTGCGGAGCGGTCGGTGACCGTGTACCAGGCGCTGATGCGGTCGGCCGGGCTGCCGGTGCGCCTGGTGACCGGCGACTTCTCCGCCGCGCGGGGCGGCCGGGCGGCGGTGGAGGCGCTCACCCGCTGGCCGGACACCGACGCGATCTACGCGGCCAGCGACACCACCGCGCTGGGCGCGATCGCCGCGCTGCGCGGGCGCGGGATCCGGGTGCCGCACGACGTGGCGGTGGCCGGCTTCGACGACATCCCGTACGCGGCGGTCAGCAGCCCGGCGTTGACCACCGCCACCCACCCGGTCGCGGGGATCGCCACGGCGGCGGCCACGGCGGTGCTGGAGGCCCGGCGGGTGCCGCCGGTCACCGCGTTCCCGTCGACGCTGGCCGCCCGGGAGAGCGCCTGACCCGGCCACCGGTCCGCGCCGACGCGCCCGCCGGAAGCGAGTGGCCCGGCGGGCGCCGGCGCGCGGCGGTTGAGCCGGCACCAGCCGGGTATGCGCCGCCGGACCAACCAAACGACCGAGGGGCGAGCATTGACCGAGCCCGCGCCGCCGCACCGGCAGCCCGAGGAGGGGCACCGGCACGGCCGGCTGACCGCCCGCCCGGCCGCGGTGACCGCGCCCGGCCCGACCGGGCTGACCTCGGTCCCCGATCCGGAGGGCGGGACGCCGGCCCTGCGGTACGCGCCGGCCGACGGCACCGGGCCGTACCGGGTGGTGGTGCTGCTGCACGGCGCCGGCGGCTCGGCCCAACAGGGGCTGGACCTGCTGCTCCCGCTGGCCGACGCGCACCGGCTGCTGCTGGTCGCCCCACCGGCCACCGCGAGCAGTTGGGACCTGATCGCCGAGGGGTACGGCCCGGACGTCCGCCGGATCGACGCGCTGCTGGGCGCGGTCCTCGCGGCGTACCCGGTGACCGGGGTGACCCTGGGCGGCTTCTCCGACGGGGCGTCGTACGCCCTCTCGCTGGGCCTGACCAACGGCGACCTGGTCGACGCGATCGTGGCCTTCTCCCCCGGGTTCGCCGCGCCGCTGGTCACCCACGGCCGGCCGCGGGTGTTCGTCTCGCACGGCACCGACGACCGGGTGCTGCCGGTGGACGTGTGCAGCCGGCGGCTGGTCCCCCGCCTGCACAGCCTCGGCTATCCGGCCGAGTACGCCGAGTTTCCCGGCGGCCACGAGGTGCCGGCGGAGATCCGGCAGCGGGCGGTGGACTGGCTGGTCGGCTGAAACGACTGTCGGGGGACTCGCAGCCCCGAGGGCCCCGACGATCTCTGGTCCGGGGTCAGTGCGGCGGCCCGGCGACCGCCGTGTCGACCCGGGTGAGCACCGAGGCGTCGTCGTCGGCGCCGACCCCGCGCATCAGGTCGATCGCGGTGGCCCGGACCTGGCCGATGATCATGGCGAGGGGCAGTGTCTGGCCCGGGGTGAAGAGCCGTCCGGCCGCCCGGACCGCCTCCAGCGCGGCGGCGTCCACCCGCTCGGCGTGCCGGTCGGCGATCTCGTCCTGCCCGGTCAGGTCGGCGGCGAGCGCGTCCCCGGCCGAGCGGACCGCCTCGGCCAGGGTCCGCACGGCGGCACCCAGCTCGGGTGGCACCGGCGCCGGGACCCGGGTGAGGGTCACCGCGGCGCGGGCCAGCACCCGCACGTTGCGGACCGCGTAGTCGATCTGCCGGATCGAGCTCTGCACCGAGCGCAGCCGCCCGAGGTGCTGGCGGCGGCGTACGTGGAGCCAGAGCGCCTCGCCGGCGGCCTGCACCGCCCCGCGCAGCCGTTCCACCCCGGCGTCGGCGTGCCGGGCCCGTTCCAGCGCGGCGAGCGCCGCTTCGTCGTCGGTCCGGTCGAGCGCTGTCGCGATCTCGTCGAGCACCCCGGCCAGCTCCTCGAACGTGTGCCGGAACTCGGCGACCAGCGGGGCGAGCGGGCGGCGGGCGTCGATCAGCAGGCTCGCCACGATGGCCACCCCACCCCCGATCAGCGCGTCGACGAACCGGAACGGGACCAGCGTCTCGGTGGGCGGCGCCACGACCACCAGGTAGAGGGCGGACACGGCGGCCTGCACCACGGTGACCGAACTGGCGCCGACCGCCACCGCGAGGGCCACGGTGAGCAGGATGACGGTGAACACGGTCCAGCTGGTGTGCGGGCCGAGCGCCTGCACGACCAGGTCGGCGACGAGCACCCCGGCGGCCACCCCCAGCACCACCTCGACGGCCCGGCGCAGCCGTTGGCCGCGAGCCTGGCCGAGCACGATCAGCGCGGCGGCCGGCGCGAAGAACGGCTGCGGGTGGCCGACCAGCCGGGTGGCGAGGACCCAGGCGACGGTGGCGGCGAGGGTCGCCTCGAGCACCGGCAGCCAGCCCCGCCGCAGCCGTCCCGCGGCCTCCCGGACGGCTGCTCGGGGTCGCGGCGTGGCGTCAGACCCGCGGAGCCGGAGTGCTCCGGCCCTGCCCCACCGCACCATCGTCGCCTCCCGTCGCCGCCTGGACCCACCTATGGTGCGCCGCGACCGCCCCGGCCGCAGCGGCCCGGCTCACCCTTTGAACGCCGCCGGCGAGTGGCCTCTTTCACGGACAGCGTGGCGGTTCCGCGCGGAGCAGCCACCCTCTCCGTGAACCTGCGCCCGAGGCGGGGAGGCGAGAGGTCAGGGGGTTGGGCGGGGATACTCGGGGGAGGCCAGGAAGCGGGCGAGCACGTCGGCCGTGCCGGGGGTGTACGGGCGGCCGTCCAGGACCTCCGCCGGGGCGGTGAAGACGAGCGCGGCGCCCTCGCCGAGCACCACGTCCTCCTGCCCGGCGGTGGTCACGCCGTGGAAGTAGTGCTTGATCCGCCCGATCTCGGGCAGCTCCTGGGTGGCGAAGGGCCGCAGCGGGCCCGCCGGCCGCAGGCCGGACTCCTCCCACAGCTCGCGCAGCGCCGTCTCCTCGATGGTCTCGCCCGGCTCCCAGTGCCCGCCGGGCAGGCCCCACACGTTCGGGTGGCGCGGGGCGTGCCCGTCGCGGAGTTGCAGCAGCAGCCGGCCGGCGCGGTCGACCAGCAGGACACAGGCGATCGGGTGCATCCGGCCAACCTAGTACGCCGCGCCCGGCCGCTCACTCCCCCGTGGATTCGGCGTACTCGGTGAGGACGGCGTCGAGCATCTGCCGGGCCTCGGCGGCACGGACCGGGTTGGGGCTGTCGCCGGTCGACGGCGACGCCGGATCACCGGCGGAAAACTGCGGAATGGTCAACCTTTCAGGATATCGATCGCCTGGCTTTTCGGGGTCGGCCGAATGGGAGAGGTGGCCGGTAAGATCGGCGACAGGCTTGTGACTGATCGCTGACTGCTGGATGTGATAGCGATCACACACACTGTGCGCATGAACAGGAGACTCCACCGCGGTCGGGCATTCCGCCTCGCGGTGTGTCTCGCCCTCGTGGCGGCGTTGACCGGCTGCATGCAGCTCAACCTCGGGCTGACCGTCAACGCCGACGACACGGTCACCGGCCAACTCCTGGTGACCGCCGACAAAGCCCTGCTCAGGGACCGGAACCCGGACGTCGAGACGGCCTTCACCGACATGCGACGGCAACTGCCCACGCTCCCCGCCGGCGACGAGAGCCGCTACGAGGACACCCGGTTCTACGGCGTGCAGGTGGTGTACCGGAAAAAGCCGCTGTCGCAATTCACCAGCGACAGCGTGAAACTGGTCCGCACCGGCGACCGCTACCGCTTCTCGTTTCCGCTGGACCCGGAGAAATACGCCGGGAAGATCCCCGAACGGGATCCGCGGAATCGGCAGCTGTTCGTGCGGTTGATGTCGTTCGAGATATCGGTGACCTTCCCGGGCCGGGTACTCACCTCCAACGGCACGGTCACCGGCCGGTCGGTGACCTGGAAGGTGGACGCCAACCAGCCCAAACCCGCGGAGCTGGTCGCCGAGGCGGAGGCGCCCGCGAGGCCGTCGGCCACCGGCGCCGCCGAGCCGGCCTCCGGCGGCGGCTCCCCCTGGCTCCTGCTCGTCGGCGGGGTGGTCGTCCTGCTGCTGGTCGCCGGGGTCGTCGTACTCCTGCTCCGCCGCACCCGCGGCCCGGCCGCCGCCCCCACCGCCACCACCCCCGCGCCGGCGCCCCCGGCCGACCATCCGGGGCCGGTCTGATCCGGCGCGACACCGCCACCCGGGCGGCCCCGGCCCGGACGGACCTGGCCGCCGCACCACCCACCCCGACCCGCACCACCGCACCATCCGAAGGGAGATCGCCGTGAACGATCTCTTCACCTTTGCCGCCCTGGGCACCCTGACCGGCGCCAGCGCCGCCACCCTGCTGGCCGCCAACGTCATCGGCGGTCTGATCGGCCCGAGCGGCGACAAGGCACGCAAGTGGGTCGCGCTGGGCATCGCCCTCGCGCTGTCGTACGTCGCCGCGGCGTTCGCCGATGCCGGCCCGGAGAAGTGGATCGTCGCGTTCTTCAACGGGCTGGTCATCTTCTCCGCCGCGCTCGGCGTCAACCAGCTGCCGCCCGGCAACCGGCAGGCGACGAGCGCGTCGCCGACCCAGCTCGCGCAGGGACGCGAGCCCCGCTACATCCGCTCGTGGGTCTGAAGGAGGTGGGTCGGATGGTTTTCGGCATCGTCAGCGCCGCCGTCCACATCGTCCTCGGCGCTCTGCTCGGCCAGTGGGCCGGCGGCACCCTCGGCCTGGTGATCGGCGCGGTGGTGGGGCTGCTCGTCGGCGCGCCCTTCGGCTGGGCGGTCGCCGCCGCCGGCACGTACGGGGCGGACCCGAAGGGGATCTTCCTCTTCGTGGTCGACCACACCTGGAGCCTGCTCAACACCGTGGTCGGGGCGGTCTACCTGGCCCTGCACCTGGTCTTCGGGCACCAGCTCGACCGGGTGGTCTCCGCCGCCAGCGGCCGGGTCAACGTGGTCGAGGGGGTCTCGCCCCGCTACGCCACCACCATCGGCACCGTCTGCGCCGGGTCCAGTCCGGGCATCCAGCGGCACGAGGACGTGCACATCCTGCAGGCCCGGCTGCTCGGCCCGCTCTACCTACCGCTGGTGGTGCTCAACTACGCGCTGTTCACCATCGCCCCGGTGTGGCTGCTCTGGCACGACCACACCAACGCGCCGATCAACAGGTTCACCCGGTACTTCGAGATCGGCGTCTACCCGCACGTGTGGAACGAGGCCATCGCGTACCGGATCCAGGGGACCCCGCCGCGATGACCGGCGCGATCGAGGCGGCCGTCGCGGACCTCGCGGCCTGGCTGACCGGGGCGGCGGGCGACCCCGTCCCGGTCGGCCCGCCCCGCGACGACCCGGCGGACGGGCTGACCGTCTGGCCGCTGGAGCTGCGGCCGGCGCGGCAGACCGTGGGCAGCGGCGGGGCCCGCGAGCCGTACCGGTTCGTGGTCCGGCTGCTGGTCAGCGGCGCCGGGCCGGCCGCGCTCCCCGCGCTGGACCGGGTGCTCGCCGCCGCCGCGACGGCCGGCACGCCGGAGGTGGTGCTGACCGCCGGCGACCCCGCCCTGTGGCGGGCCTTCGGCGTGGCGCCCCGGCCGGCGCTGCTGGTCGACGTGCCCGCGCAGATCGTCCGGCCGCGGCCGCCCGCACCGCCGGTGCGGCACCCGCTGCGGCTGCGCCAGCTGGACATGCTCACCCTCGACGGCCGGGTGGTCGGGCCGGAGCGGCAGCCGCTAGCCGCCATGCGGGTCGAGGTGGTCGGCACCCCGTACGCCACGCAGACCGACCACGCCGGCCGGTTCCGGCTGGTCGGTGTCCCGCACGACCCCGACGCCCCCGGCCGGCCGGTCCGGGTCCGCCTGATCGGCCGGGGCCGCACCCTCACCGCCGACCTCGACCCCGGCGACCCCGACCTCGTCATCGTCTGCGCCCCCGACTGAGCCGTCTGGCAAGGAGGACCCGATGCCCACCTACTTCTCCCCCGGCATCTACGTCGAGGAGGTCCCCAGCGGTGCCCGCCCGATCGGCCCGGTCGGCACCAGCACCGCCGCCTTCGTCGGGGTCGCGCCGAACCGCACCGCCCACGTCGACCAGGCACTCGCGGTGAACAGCTGGTCGGAGTTCCTCCGGCTGTACGCCGACGGCGAGGACCTGGCGAGCACGGACCTCGCCCAGGCGGTGTTCGGCTTCCTCGACAACGGCGGCACCCGCTGCTGGGTGGTCAACGTCGGCGAGGGCGGCCAGCTCACCGGCACCGGCGGGCGGCGCAGCGGCCTGCAACTGCTGGAGGCCGTCGACGAGATCTCCATCCTCGCCGCCCCCGGCTACCACGACCCGGTGTCCCACGAGGCGCTGATCAGCATGGCGGAGCGGCTGCGCACCATGGTGGCGATCTGCGATCCGCCGCCGGACGTGGACGACGTGTCCACGCTGACCCGGGTCGCCACGCCGGGCAAGCCGCCCGGCAAGCCCACCGACGGCCCGCCGAAACCCGCCGACGACGACGGCCCGGGCGCGCACCGGCCCCGGCAGTCGGATTTCGCCACCTTCTACTTCCCGTGGATCCGGGTACGCGATCCGCTCAGCGGCGAGCTCGTGCTCACCCCGCCCAGCGGGCACGTGGCCGGCATCTGGGCCCGCACCGACGCGCTGCGCGGCGTGCACAAGGCCCCGGCCAACGAGCCGGTACGCGGCGCCGTCGACCTGGCCTGCCTGGTCACCCGCCCCGAGCACGACGTGCTCAACCCCAAGGGCGTCAACGTGATCCGCTACTTCGCCGGCGAGGGCATCCGGCTCTGGGGTGCCCGTACGCTCGCGGCCGAGGCCAGCGAGTGGCGCTACCTCAACGTCCGGCGGCTGTCCATCGCCATCGAGCAGGCCATCGCCAACGGCACCCGGTGGATGGTCTTCGAGCCGAACGACTACACGCTCTGGCGCTCGATCCGGCGGGACATCGGCGCGTTCCTCACCCGGGTCTGGCGCGACGGCGCGCTGCTCGGGCGTACGCCGGAGGAGGCGTTCTTCGTCAAGTGCGACGAGGAGACCAACCCGGCCGACGTCCGCGACGCCGGCATGGTCGTGGCGCACATCGGCATCGCGGTGGTCAAGCCCGCGGAGTTCGTGGTGTTCAAGCTGAGCCAGTGGGCCGGCGGCACCGAGACCGAGACGATCGGAGGCTGACATGCCGACCACGGCCACCCCGCAGCCGGGCGCCCCGGTCGACCCCTACCGGGCGTACCACTTCAAGCTGCTGATCAACGGCATCACCAACGGGCACTTCACCGAGGTCAGCGGCTTCGAGGTGAACATCCCGTCGCTGGCGTACCGGGAGGCCGGCAATGAGCGGATCCGGGCCGTCCCCGGGCAGGTCGAGTACGCCCCGGTCACCCTCCGCTTCGGGCTCACCTCGTCGCGGGAGCTGTGGGACTGGGTGAACGCGGCGGCGAAGGGGACGGTGAGCCGGCGCAACGTCTCGGTGGTGCTGCTCGACCCGGCCGGCACCGCCGAGGTGCTGCGCTGGAACATGATCAACGCGTGGCCCACCCGGTGGCGGGGCGCCCACCTGAACACCCTCGCCCAGGAGATCGCCATCGAGGCGCTGACCCTTGCGTACGAGGGACTGGAACTGGAGTCCGGCAGTGCGGCCGCCCCGACGACCCCGTGACTGGCTGGCCCGGGCGCTGCGCGTCGCGGCCGACCGCCTCTCCGCCCCGCCCCCCGACCGCCTCGCCGGGGCGGCGGACGGAACCGCGTCCCGCCGCCCCGGCGAGCCCCCCGAGCACTGGTTACGCCTGGTCACCGCGCACGCCCCCGGCCTCCTCCACGACCTCTCCCCAGCCCCCCTTTTGTTCCGGCGTCAGCGAGTCGATGAGGTCGGCGAACCGGCCCCTGCCGACCTCCCCCCTGTTGATCAAGAAGTTTCGGTCGGATCCGCAGCGTCGGACGACGCAAACCTCTTGATCGACGGGCCGGAGGGCGGGGCGGGTGCGGACGGGGCGCCGGGAGAGGGCGGGTGCGACGGTGGGTCGGGGCGACGGGGGGACCGGCCGGTGGTCGGGACTGGGGGCGGGTGGCGGCGGCCGGTGCGGTCCGGGCGCGACGTCCGGCGCCGGTGGAGGCGCCCCGACGCGGACTCGACGGCCGGGCCGGACCGGCCGGGCCGGGGCACGGCGTCCGGCCAGCACAATGACGGGGAACGGCTGGCTCCTGCCGGTGGCTCGCAGCGCCGTGCCGGGACCGCCGGGCAGCAGGGGCTGTCCCCGTTCGGCCACCGCGGCGACACCGCCGGGACGGCCTCGGGCAACCGGTCCGACCCGGCGCCCACCGGCTTCCCGGACCACACCGAATCGACCACTGGCGAGCGGAGGTCAGGCGCCACCGCCGGGACCAGCCGTGCCCCCGGACCGGACGAGCAATCCGCCACGGTACGCGGCACTCACCCGGGCCGTGGCCGGCAGATCCGGCCCCGCCCCGGCGAGCGCACCACCCGGCCCGGGCCCGGCGAGCAGGCCGCCCCGACCGGGCCCGGCGAACGCACCACCCCGACCGGGTCCAGCCTGAGCCCCAGCCTGAGCGCCGGGCCCCCGACGATCACCGGGTGGCCCGGCCAGGGTGACGGGCCGCCCGTTGCCGGGTACCGCGATGCGCCCGCGCCTCGGGCGGATCGGGGCACCGACGGGAATGCGCCTGATGCCGTACCGCCACCGCGCGACGGTGGACCGCTCGGCCCGGACCGCGCCGATCCCGTTCGGGCCGCGGGCCTTCGGGTGCGTCTGTCGTCGCTGGGAGGACAACAGATGCACCCGAACGGCGGCGCGGGCCGGACGGCAGCGCGGGCCGACGGCTCCGGCGCGGCGAGCGGACCGGCGGCGGCCGCCGCGGAGTGGAGCGAGCAGGCCGCGGCGTCCGCCGCCCGGCAACGGCCGCCGCACGCCACCGCGGGGCCGTGGCCGGCGCTGCCCGACGAGACCCGGGGCGCACTCCCCGCCGGGGCCCCCGGCGCCGTACCCGATGGCCGGGGCCGGCGGGACCAGTGGCCGGCGCTGCCCGACGACCGGGAGCTGTGGCTGCCGGCGGCCACCACGGTCGACGCCGCGCGGCTGCGCCGGCTGGACCGGGAACAGGCAGGTTTCTGATGGAACGCGTGGCCTTCCTCGTGGACGAATCCGGCGCCCGGGTGGACTGCCTGCTCAACCCGGAGACCGTGCAGGTCACCCGGCTGGCCGGGGTACGCCCGCGGGGCACCGCCGACGGCCGGCTCACCGGGGCCGGCCTGGCCGACGACCCGCTGCTGTTCACCGGCGGCGGGCGCACCGAACTGGTGCTGGACCTGCTCTTCGACACCGACCTCGTCGAGTCCCAGGTACGCCCCGAGGACGTCCGCACGCTCACCCGTCCGCTGTGGATGCTGGCGGAGAACTCGGCCACCGAGCACGGCTGGCTGCGGCCCCCGCTGGTGCGGCTGGTGTGGGGCAAGACCTGGAACGTGCCCGGAGTCATCGTGGCGATCGCGGAACGCTTCGACGCGTTCGCCCTCACCGGCACGCCCCGCCGCTCCTGGCTGCGGTTGAAGCTGGTCCGGGTGGCCGAGTCCGCCGAGGCGGCCCAGGCGGGCTTCGAGGAGGAGCTCGCGGCGGCGAGCACCCCGTTGCCGCCCGGGTCGGCGGTGGTCGCCGCGGCGGACGGCGCGGCCGAGCCGGGCTGGTCCGGGGTGCGCTTCGACCTGCTCGCCCACGACGCGCTCGGGTCGCCGCTGCGCTGGCGGCTGCTCGCCGAGCACAACCGGATCAGCGACCCGCTGACCGTGCCGGCCGGCACCGCGCTGGCCGTGCCGCCGGCCACCGCGACGACCGCGACCCCGACCGGTGGCGGGACGGGAGGGACCACGCCGTGACCACGCCCCAGCCCGCCACCACACGCCGCGCCGTGACCACACCCCAGCCGGCGGCCACGAAAGCACGCCGCGCCACGACCGCACCCCGGCTCGCCGGCCCGGCCGGGCGCCACGCCCCGAGGGAACGCGGCGACGCGAGGGGTGGTGCGGCGTGAACCGGGCTGTCACCGTGACGATCGACGGCACCCCGCTGGCCGACCCCCGGCGGCTGCGGGGCGTACGGGTGGCCGCCCGCCTCGACCAGCCGACCCAGTGCGAGCTCACCCTCGCCGCCGGGCCGGGCACCGCCGCCCTCGATCCCCCGGTACGCCCCGGCGCCGCCCTCGACCTGCGCCTCGACGGCCAGCCGGACGCCCTGTTCACCGGCGAGGTCACCGCCGTCGAGGTGGAGTACGCCGCCGACGGCGTCGCCCTGCTGCGGATCCGGGCGTACGACCCGCTGCACCGGCTGCGCAAGCGGCAGGAGCTACGGGTGTTCGAGGCGGTGACCGCAGCGGAGCTGGCCGGGGCGCTCTGCGCCGACCTCGGGCTCACCGTCGACGCGGAGACCGACGGGCCACGGCTGGACCGGCTGCTCCAGCACCGGCACAGCGACCTGGAGCTGCTCCGCGAGGTCGCCGGCCGGGCCGGCCTGCACCTGGCCGTGGACGGCGACCGGCTGCGGCTGCTGACCCTCGACGGCTACGGCGAGCCCGTCCCGCTGACCCTCGGCGACACCGTCCACGCGCTCCGCGTCGCGGAGAACCTGGACCGGGCCGGCGCGGAGTGCGCCGCCCTCGGCTGGCACCCGCAGCGCGCCGAGCCGCTGCGCCAGCAGGTCGACGCGGCCCGCTCCGGACGGCGCATCCCGCTGCGTCCCGAGCCGGGTGAGGTGGGCGCGGACGGGGTACGGACCGCCGTGGACCAGCCGGGGCGCAGCGACGACGAGTTGGCCGCGCTGGCCCAGGCCGGGCTGGACGCGCGGGTGGCGGCGCTGGTCACCGCGGAGGGGACGGCCGAGGGCGACCCGGCACTGCGCCCCGGTCGACGGATCGCCCTGGCCGGCGTGCCCGCGCCCGTCGCCGGGGTGTACGTGCTCACCGAGGTGGTGCACACGGTCGACGCGAACGGCCACCTGACCCGGTTCTCCACCGTCCCGCCGGAGCCGCCGCCGGCCGCCGCGCCCGCCCCGGCCACGGTCACCCTCGGCACGGTCACCGACGTGGACGACCCCGACCGGCTCGGCCGGGCCCGGGTGACGCTGCCCGCGTACGGGGATCTGGACGCCGGCTGGCTCGCCGTGCTCTGCCCGGGCGCCGGCCGGGGCAAGGGCATCGTGGCGCTGCCCGACCCGGACGACACCGTGCTGGTGGCGCTGCCCGGCGGCGAACCGACCGCGGGTGTCGTGCTCGGTTCGCTCTTCGGGGCGGTCGAGCCGTACGACGCGGGGATCGTGGCCGGGCGGTCCCGACGCTGGTCGATGCGGACCGGCACCGGCCAGTCGATCGTCATCGACGACGACGGACGCACCCTGCGCCTGGCCACCGACGCCGGCAGCTTCGTGGAGCTGCAACCCGAGCTGACCACCGTGCACGCGGCCGGCGACCTGGTGCTCTCCGCGCCGGGCCGGGCCATGGTGGTCCGCGCCCGGACCGTCGACTTCCTGCACGCCGACGCGGCCGAGGACGCGGACACCGCCGCCACGCAGGCCCGCACCCTCGCCCGCGCCCACGGAGGTGGCTGATGCGCTGGATCCACCGCGACTCGCTGATCACCTGCGACCACGACGGCCGGGTCGCCAACCGCGCCTCCCAGCAGTGGCTCACCGTCGAGGGCGTCCCGGTGCTGGTGGCGACCGACCCGGAGGGGCGGGACATCACCGCCTGCCCGAACTACGGCCCCACGATCAAGCCCTGCGCCAAGACCCTCCAGGTGACCGTCGGCTACAGCACCTGGCTGCGCGCCGACGGCCACCGGATCGTGCTGTCCCACCTGGACGGCCTGACCGACGGCACGCCGCCCGGGCTGGTCCACCACACCGTCCGCGACCCGCGGCAGAGCTTCCTGGAGGCGGACGCATGAGGGCCTTCCGCTTCGTCGGCGCCGGCTTCGACGCGGGTCGCACCGGCGGCCTCGCGCTGACCGCCGCCGGCGGGCTCGCCATGACCGAGGGCGACGAGACGGTACGCCAGGCGCTGTACCTGCTGCTGTCGACCACGCCGGGCGAGCGGCTGATGCGCCCCGGGTACGGCTCCCGGCTGCACCGGCTGGTCTTCGCGCCCAACGACGACACCACCGCCGGCCTGGCCATCCACTACGTGCGGCAGGCGATCCGGCGCTGGGAGCCCCGGGTCGAGGTGATCGACGTGGACGCCGGCCCCGACCCGGACGCCCCGTGGCGGCTGGTGATCCGGCTGGACTACCGGGTCCGGGCCAGCCTCTCCCCCGGCCAGCTCGTCTTCTCCGTCGACCTGCTGCCCGCCGACGACGGCGAGGAGGAAACGTCATGACGCTGCCCGTGCCGCACCTCGACGACCGCGCCTTCCTCGACCTGGTCACCGAGGCGCGGGAACGGATCCGCCGGTCCTGCCCGGACTGGACGGACCTCTCCGCGCACGACCCGGGCATCGCGCTGCTGGAGGCGTTCGCGTACCTCACCGAGGTGATGATCTACCGGCTGAACCAGTTGCCGGAGAAGGCGTACGTCGCGTTCGTCAACCTGCTCGGCGTGACCCGGCACCCGCCCACCGCCGCCTGGGCGGACGTCCGGTTCAGCCGGACCGGCCCGGACCGGGGCGCGGTCCGCATCCCGGCCGGCACCCGGGTCGCCGCCGCCCGCGGCGCCGACCCCCGGCCGGTCGTCTTCGTCACCACCGAGCCGGCCCTGCTCCCCGAGGGGGAGACCGAGGTGACGGTACGCACGCACCACTGCGAGCCGGTCGAGGCGGAACTGCTCGGCGTCGGCACCGGCCAGGCCGGGCAGGTGTTCCGGGCGGCCCGGGCACCGCTGACCCGGACCGCCGAGGCGCTCGACCTGCTGCTCGGGGTGGAGGTGCCGACCGGCTCGGTGGAGCTGGGCGCGGCCGCCCGGGAGCACGAGGGACGCACGTACGAGATCTGGCGGCCGGTGGACAGCTTCGCCGGCGCCGGCCCGCAGGCCAAGGTCTACCTGGTCGACCGCGCCTCCGGGGTGGTCACCTTCGCCCCCGCGCTGGACCTGCGCCCGCCGGCCGGGCCGGAGACCGGGCCGGGCGTCGAGGGGGCGCCCGGCCCGGCGCCCGGCGGCCCGGCGACCGGCGACGCAGCGGCCGGGGGCGCCCCGGCGACCGGCGCGGGGCCGGCGGCCGGCGGCCCGGGCGAGGCGGGACGGGCCCCGCGCGGCCTGGTGACCGTGGCGGCGGTGCCGCCGGCCGGCCGGCAGATCCGGCTCTGGTACCGGTGCGGCGGCGGGCCGGCCGGGAACGTCGCCGCGGGGACGCTGACCAGCCTGCGCGATCCGCTGCCGGGGCTGCGGGTGGACAACCCCGAGCCGGCCGGCGGGGGCCGGGACCTGGAGTCGCTGGAGTCGGCGCTGACCCGCGGGCCGTACGAGTTCTTCGCCCAGCAGCGCGCGGTCACCGCCCGCGACTACGAGATCCTCGCCGCCGGCTCCGGGGCGGTGGCCCGGGCCCGCGCGTTCACCCGGGCGGCCGTCTACAGCTTCGCCCGCCCCGGCGAGGTCGAGGTGGTGCTGGTGCCGTACGTGCCGGAGCAGGCCCGCCCCGGCGGCCGGCTGCCGGTGGACGTGCTGCGCGAGCACGAGGTGGAGGAGGCCCGCGGCCGGGTGGAGGCCGACCTGGACCGGCGGCGGGCCCTGGGCACCGCGGTCCGGGCCGGCTGGGCCCGCTACAAGGCGGTGTCGATCCGGGCCCGGGTGGTGGTCCGCCGGGAGGAGGACGTCGACGCCGTCCGCCGCCGCATCCACGACCGGCTGCACCAGACGCTCAGCCCGCTGCCCACCCCGCTCAACCCGACCGGCTGGGCGTTCGGTGAGCCGCTGCGGGCGTCCAACGTGTACCGGATGCTGGAGCACGCCGAGCCGGGCGTGCGGTACGTCGAGTCGGTCCGGTTCGTGGTCGACGAGGCGCCCGACGCGCAGGTGCGGACCGTCGCCGTCGACCAGTACCAGCCCGGCACCTGGTACGCGGGCCGCGGCCCGGTGCTGTTCCGCTCCACCAACGCCGGCGCCGGCTGGGAGCCGGCCGGTCGCTTCGACGCCGAGACCGTGGTCCGGGTGGTTCCCGCCCCCGCCCCGGTACGCCCCGGCGTCGTGCCCCGGGCCGGCTCGGTCGCCGTGGTCACCGCCCGCGACTCCGGCGGTTCCCGGGTCCGCCTGAGCACCGACCTCGGCGAGACCTGGACCCTGCTGACCGACCTGGACTCCCGGGTGCAGGACCTGGCCTGGATCGACCGGGACGGCGCGGGTGCCCTGCTGCTCGCCACCGACACCGGCCTGTACGAGGTCTCCCTGCTGCCCGGGGCGGTGCCGCTGCAGATCCTGGTCGACCCCGCCGACGCCGACCGCGGCTTCTACGCGGTCCGCGCGTTCGTCTCCGAGCGGGGCGCCCCGGGGGTGGCGGTGGCCGCCCAGGCCGCCTTCGGCGTCTACCTGTCCACCGCGGCCGGCCGCCCCGGCACCTTCGCCCATGTGGGCTTGGCCAACGTGGACAACCGGGTCCTCGCGGTGCAGTACGACGGCCCGGCGACCCTGCTGTGGTGCGGGGCCGGCGAGCCGGACCCGAGGAAGCCCGGCCAGGGCTGCCACCGCACCCGGCTGTTCGAGTCGGACGTCAAGTGGCAGGCCGTGCAGGCCGGCTGGATCGGCGGCACCTGCCGGGACCTGGCGTTCAGCGGCACCCTGGCGGTCGCCGCCACGCAGAGCGGCGGGGTGGTCCGGCTGGACACCCTCGCCGCCCAGCCGCAGTGGCAGCCGGTCATGGTCAACTGCGGGCTGCCGCTGCGGGACCGGACCCGGTTCGTCCCGGTCGACGCGATCGCCGCCACTGTGCCGTCCGCCGGCGCCGATGGCGCCACCCGGCTGATCCTCGCCGGCGGGGAGCGCGGGGTGTACCGCAGCGGCGACGCGGCCGACTGGACGGCCAGCGCCAACCAGGCCACCGCCGACGTGGTCACCGTGCCCGGAACCTGGCTGCTCTGCTCCGGCGAGCACGACATCGAGGTGGTGCGGCAGGATGCGCCGAGCGGCGATTGAGCGGCTGCTGCCCGCCGCGTACCAGCGGGCCGCCGGGCCGGGCAGCGTGCTGGGCGCGCTGCTGGACGTGATGGAGGCGTTGCACGCCCCGGACGAGGCGGTGCTCGCCGACGTCGACGCCCTCTTCGCGCCGTACCGGACCCGGGACGGCTTCGTCGCGTACCTGACCCGCTGGGTGGCGATGGACCATGTGGTCGCCACGCCCCGGGCCGACGCGCCACTGCCGCTGCCGGTGGGCCGGCTGCGGGACCTGGTCGCGCACGGCGCGCTGCTCGCCCGCTGGCGGGGCACCCCGTACGGGATGCGCACCGCGCTGGAACTGGCCACCGGGGTGAGCGGCTTCCTGCTCGAGGAGCCGGCGGACCGGCCGTTCCACGTGGTGGTCCGGGTGCCGCCGGCCGCCGCCGACCAGCTCGCCGTGATCACCCGCATCGTCGAGGCGGAGAAACCGGCCGCGGTCACCGCCGAGATCGTCACCGAGGTCCCGTCCCCGCCGTCCGTGCCGTCCCCAGAGGAGCCGTCATGACCACCGAATGGGCGGTCGTCGCCGCCGCCGAGCAGTTCACCCTGGACGCCCGCAACAGCGGCGAGCTCACCTTCACCGTCTCCAACCCGGGCACCGCACCGGACACCGTGGTCTTCGACGTGGCGCCCGGCGAGGGCAGCCAGCGCGCCTGGTTCACCGTCGCCGAGCCGCAGCGGGCGGTGCCCGGGCAGGGCTCGGTCTCCTTCCTGGTCCGGCTCACCGTGCCGCCCGGCACCCCGCCCCGGCGCTACGACATGACCGGCTTCGCGTACTCGGCGAACACCGCACCCGAGGAGAGTTCCCGCGCCAGCGGTCGGGTGACCTACGACGTGCGGGCCGCCGTACCGCCGAAGCGCCCGCCGTGGCCGTGGCTCGCGGCCGCGGCGGCGCTGGTGCTGGTGGTGGCCGGGGTGGTCGGCTGGCTGGTGACCCGCGGCGGTGACCCGCCGCCTCCGCCGCCCCGGGCGCAGGAGGTGACCCTGGAGGCGGAGAGCCTGGTGCCGGGCGCGGTGGTCCAGTCGGCCGGCCCGACGGCGGCGACGGTGGTCGAGCAGCAGAACTGCTGCCTCGTCACCTGGTCGGGCGACGCCCAGCTGTTCTTCCAGGGAAGGACGGTCGGCGACCGGGTGACGGTCACAGTGGACCTGCCGGTCGACGGGACCTGGCGCTTCTCCACGGTACGCACCACGTCATTCGACTACGCCAACACCATCTTCCTGGTGGACGGCCGGCAGGTCGGCGACACCTTCTTCGGCTTCAGCCCGACCGTGGTGAAGACCGACTGGATCGACGTCGGCACCCTCACCCTGAGCAAGGGCGCCCACCAGGTCACCCTGGTGGCGGTGAGCAAGACGCAGGGCACCGACCGCTACTTCGCCGGCGTCGACCAGCTCCGGTTCACCCAGCTGATCCAGCCATGAGCGAGCGAATCATCCGGCACCGCGCGGTGATGCCTCATGGTCGATCGGAGCGAAGCGGAGATCGGCCATGAGCGGGCGGCAGAAGGTGCTGCTGGCGGCCCTGGCCGGGCTGCTGGTGGCGCTCTACATGATCGCGGTCGGCGGGGGCCGGCACGACCGGGGGGACCCGGCCGCCCGGCCGGGATGGTTGGGCCGGCTCGACGGCGGCAGCACCACGGTCGACCCGGCCACGGTCACCGTCGCCTGCGCGCCGCCCGCCACGCCGCCGACCACGTCCCCAGACGGCACGGTGATCACCTTCCGCACCGCCTGCCTGCTACGGGTCGCCGACCCGGGCGGCCTGCGCACCCTGGTGCTGCGCAGCCCGACGTCGTTCGCGGTGTCGGCGGCCGCGCCGGGGGACGCCGAGGTCACCCTCCGCGACGAGGTGAGCCCGGGCGACGGCGGTACGGCGGTGGCGAAGGTGGCCGTCGACGACCGGGCCACCGAGGTCGCCCTGAGCTGCCCGGGAGGTGACGGATGCACGGTCACCGTCGCCCGGTCCTGATCGGACGGACGCCCGGGGTCGTGCCAGGGAGGGAGGCACGTCATGGGTGAGCTGCGCAAACCGTTCCTGCTGCTGGCGCTGCTCGCGGTGGCGCTGGTGGTGGGGCTGGAGGTGGGGGCGGCGCTGCTCACCGGCGGCGGGGACGCGGGCGGCGCGCTGCAAGACAGCGCCGGGCAGTTGGGCGTGGAGCTCGGCGACGTCGGGACGGTCACCGAGCCGGCCGGCCGGGGCACCGGCTACCTCGCGCTGATCGACGTGGTGGCGCTCTGGACCACCGGGCTGTTCAGCCTGAGCCTGGTGGTGCCGGACCGGATCCAGGGCCGGCTGCAGGGGGTGGCCACCCTGATCTTCGGGATCGTCCTGCTGATCGTCTCGGTGGTCCTGCTGATCGTGGCCTTCGTCGAGCTGACCGTGCTGGTCTCGCTGTTCGTGGCGGCGCCGTTCGGCACGCTGGCGTACCTGGCGGTGTGGGGGTTCTTCCCGGTCGGCGACGCGGCCGTGCTGCTCGGCCTGGTGCTGCTGCTCAAACTGGTCTGGGCCGGCCTGCTGCTGCTCGCCCAACCGCGCTTCCTGCAGAACAAGGGCCTGGTGCTGCTGGCACTGACCACGTTGGTCTGCACGGTGGTGCTCGAGTTTCTGCACCGGCTGGTGCCGGTGATCCTGGTCAGCATCACCGACGACCTCGGCGCGCTGGTCTTCGCCGTGGTGGCGGCGGTCTGGGCGCTGGTTCTGCTGGTCGGCTCCATCCCCGCCATCGTCAAGGCGGTGCGGACCACCGCCACCACCTCCCGACCCACCGTCCCGTCCCGATGACGCGGGGTTGGGGAGAGGGTGGCGTCCGCCGATCGGGCAAGGGCTTTCCCGACCATCCTGCGGTAGCCTCTCGACCGGGTAGGAAAAGGGGTGGTATGGCGACGCTGGCCGACGTCGCCCGCCGGGCGGGCGTCTCCCCCGCGACCGCGTCGCGGGTGATCAACCGCAGCAGCAAGCCGGTCGCGGACGATCTGCGCGAGCGGGTGCTCAGGGCCGTCGCCGAGCTGCGGTACGTCCCGAACGCGCACGCCCAACTGCTGGCCCGGCCGCAGCGCAGCGTGGTCGGCGTGGTGGTGCACGACGTCTCCGACCCGTACTTCGCCGAGGTGACCCGGGGGCTGCAACGGGTCGCCACCGAGCAGGGCCGGCTGGTCATCATCTGCAACAGCTACCGGGACCCGGAACGCGAGCTGGAGTACGTCGACCTGCTCCGTGCCCAGCAGGTGGCCGCGATCGTGCTGGCCGGATCCGGCTACCACGACGAGGGCGTCAACGCGCTGCTCGACGAGCGGCTCACCGCGTACGTGGCCACTGGCGGGCGAGTGGCGCTGGTCGGCCGGCACCGGCACCGGGGGGACGCCGTCCTGCCGGCCAACGAGGAGGGTGCCCGCCTGGTCGGGGCGGAACTGCGCCGGCTCGGCCACCGGGTGGTCGGTGTGATCGCCGGCCCGGACCAGCTGACCACCACCACCGACCGGCTCGCCGGCCTGGCCGCCGGCCTCGACGAGGCGCTTCCCACCGAGCGGATCCGGTACGCCGACTTCACCCGCGACGCCGGGGCCCGGGCCACGGCGGAGCTGCTGGACGCCGTACCGGAGCTGACCGCGGTCGTGGCGCTGAACGACTCGATGGCGGTCGGCGCCCTGTCCGTGCTCCGGGATCGCGGCGTACGCGTGCCGGACGCGGTCTCCGTGGTCGGTTTCGACGACATGCCGATCGCCGCCGACGTGACACCCACCCTGACCACGGTCCGGCTGCCGCTGGCCGAGCTCGGCGCCCGGGCGATGACCCTGGCCCTGGACCCGGACGCCGACGGGGACCGGATCGAGACCCTCCCCGCCGAGCTGGTCCGCCGCGCCAGCCTCGGCCCCGCCCCAGCCTGACCGGCGGACAGCCTTGTTGACCAAGAAGCTTGCGTCAGCCAGGGCCGGGATCTCGACGCAAACTTCTTGATCAACCGGCGTGGGTGTCTGGCGAGGACTGCTGCCGGGCGCGGCGGGCGGCCCGGCGGGACCGGATCACCCGGATTACGACCAGCAGCACCACCACGGCCAGCACCACCTCGCCGCCCCAGCCGAGCCGCCGCTCCAGCAGCCGGTACGACGCCCCGGCCAGGTAGCCGAGCACGGCCACCGTCACCGCCCAGAGGGTGCCGCCGGCGATGTTCGCCACGGTGAACGTCCGGTGCGGCATGTGGCTCGTCCCGGCCAGCCCCGGCACCAGCGCGCGCAGCGCGGCCGCCCACCGGCCCAGCACCACCGCCAGGGCGCCCCGCCGGCGTAACAGGTCCAGCGCCCGTTGCAGCTCGCCGGAGCGGACGAACCGGCGGGGCGCCCGGTCCAGCAGCCGCCGGCCGTAGCGGCGGCCGACCAGGTAGCCGACCTGATCGCCGAGGGCCGCCCCGGCGATCGCGGCCACAATCACCGCCCAGAGCGGCAGCCGCCCCTCGTGGGCGAGCACCCCACCGACCAGGACCGCGATCTCCCCCGGCACGAGCAGCCCGAGGAAGGTCGACGCCTCCAGCGCCGGCAGCAGGAAGACCAGCGCCAGAACCAGGGCAGGCGGCAGCGCCACCAGCAGGTTCAGCAGCCGGTCCATCCGCCGATTGTCGCCGCCGCCCCCGCCGTACGCACAGTCAACCGGCATTCCGGCGGCCGGTGCGGGCCGTCGGGTGGCCGACGGCGCGACCCCGGTGGCAGCGAAGATCAGTTATAAGTGGACCATGGAGTTCCCCGCGTACCTGGCCACCATGCCGATGCACGCGATCACCGAGATCCACGGCGAGCCGGGCCTGCTGGCGCGGTTCCGGCTGGAGATCCGCGCGTTCGACGACGCCGCGCAGGCGCGGCTGACCGAGGCCCTCGACCTCGCCGCCGAGCTGCACCGCGACGACCGACGGGTCCGCGAGCCGTACCTCAACCACCTGCTGCGGGTGGCGATCCGGATGATGCACCACTACCAGGTCCGCGACGTGGACGTGATCGTCGCGGGCCTACTGCACGACGCGGTCGAGGACCACCCGGCAGAGCTGGCCGGCCTGGACCCACGACAACTTTCGCTCGGCGCGTCTGACACCGCACAGCGACCCGGAGCCGTCGGGGGCGACGCGACGACGGCGGCGCTGGCCACGCTCGCCGAACGGTTCGGCCCGCGGGTCGCCCGGCTGGTCGGCGCGGTCACCAACCCGACGTACGACCCGGAGCGCGACCGGCACGTCCAGTACCGGGAACACGTCGCGGCCAGCCTGGACCGGGAACCCTGGGCCCGGGTGATCAAGGTGTCGGACTTCACCGACAACGGGGTGGGCGTGATCCACACGGTGGGTCCGAAGGTGGCCCGGTCGGCCGCCAAGTACCGGCCCCTGGTGCCGGTGTTCCGGGACCTCATCGCCCGGCCGGACACGCCGCTGTCCGCGCCGGTCAAGCGGCACATCTTCGCCCAGCTCGACCTCGCCGAGGAGCGGTTCAGCGCCATCCTCGACCAACCCAACTGACGTCCGCCCGCCCCGCCGGTTTCCGCGCGCACCGCCTCAAGATCCGCACAGGTTCACGGAAAGTGTTCTCATCTCGCGCCTGGAGGCCCCTCTTTCCCTGAAACAGGGGCCTGCCGGCGCCGCCCGGCTGGCGCACGCCGGCGCGCCGTGGGGCGGCGTGGGGGCGGGCCGGTCAGTGGGGGTCCGGTGGCGGGGCGGGAGCCCGGTTGGCCAGGGCGGTGGTGATCCGGTGCCGCAGCGCGGGCAGCCGGTCCGGATGGTCGTGCAGCACCACGCGCAGCGGCGCGTGCCCACGGGCAGCGGTCACGCCGAGCACGTCGAGCAGGATGCCGAGTTGTGTGGGCGGCTCCTCGGCCAGCAGCTCCCCCGCGTCCCGGACGACCAGCGTCAGCGGACCGGTGTCGAGCCGATCGGCCAGCACGTCGGCGAGCGCGTCCCAGTTGCGCCCGAAGTAGTCGGGCAGGGGCAGGGCCGTGGCCAGCGCGTCGAAGAGGCCGGCGCGGGTGCGGGCGGCCGCCCCGGCGAGGACGACCCCGGCACGCTCGACGTCCGACAGAGCGGTCTCGGCGTCCGGCCCGGCAGGCTCGACGTCCGGCCGGGCGTCGAACGTAAGCCAGGCCGGCGGGTGCGCCGCCGCTGACGCCATCCGTACCTCCTTCGCGGTCGCGTGGGTCGGGCCGGCGGACGGCCCGACCCGCGACACCCTGGTCAGAGCCGGTAGAAGTTCGCGTAGTGGTCGGGCGAGAACCAGGTCACGCCGGTGCTCTTGTTGACCACGATCCGGTACGCGTCCCGCGCTGCGCCGCAGGCGCGCGGGTAGACGTCGTACTCGTAGTAGGTGGCGTTGGCGGGGAGCTGGCCCTCACGGTTGTAGAACTGGCCACCGGCGAAGTTGCACTGGCCGCCACTCCACGAGTACCAGCCACGGCTGGTCGGGAAGCCCTTGCCGGACCAACCGGAGCGCGCGGTGCGGGCGTCCGCGCAGCGAGTCATCGTGCAGGAGCTGTAGACGGCCGCCTGAGCGGGGTCGGCGAGGGTTGGCGAAACCACCGACGGGCCGACGAGCGCGGTGGCGACCATGGCCGTGAGCAGCGCGAACGCGCCGAAGATGCGACGTACGCGGGCAGCGGGGGAACGCAGCGGGGTCGCGAGCGTGGTCAAGGGATCCTCCCTGTCCTGGGGCGACTGGACATCGATCGGCTTCGTTTCCGATCGGGCCCCAGTCTGGCGGTGATCCGCTCCGGCGTACAGCCCCCGCACGGAAACCGTTTCCACCGTTCCGGTGAACGATTGATGATCGACCACGGGCCGGACGCTCGCGACGGGTGGCCCCGGCGCAGTCAGGCCAGGGCGCGGGGCGGGCGGCCGGTCCAGGCCCACAGCTCCAGAGACTGCCGGTCCACCAGGTTGATCCCGAGCCGGCGAGCAAGGTTGACGCCGTCCCCGTTGGTGAAGTACCCGTTGGTCACGATCATGCAGAGTTCGCCGCCGTGGATCTCCCGGCAGGTGCCGGCAAACCGCTGGATGGCGGCGCTTCCCACCCGGTTGCCGGCGCTCTGCCGCTTGCACTGCACCACCACCCGCCGGCCGTCGGGGGCGACTGCCGTGACGTCCGCACCCCGGTCGCCCGACCCGCCGCAGACGCGTACCTGGCGGAAACCCGAGCCGGCGAGGAGGCGGGCGAACCACTGCTCGAACTCCGCGCCGCTCATCACGTCGGTCACCGCGATCAGCCGGTCCCGCTCCGCCTGCTCCGCCCGCCGGCGGCGACGCTCCCTGGCCAGCAGCGCCATCACCGCCGCGACCGCCGTCAGGACGAGGGCGACCACGAACGCCGACCAGTACGCGTGCCGCCCAATGAAGTCGACAATCAGGACCACCAGTGCCACCGCCCCCAGGACGGCGAGCCCGGCCCCCAGGTTGACGCCCGACGATCGGGACCGTCGACGCCGACGAGCAGCCGACCCCAATCCGGCACGGCGGCGCTTCCGGTAGTGCGCCCGGACCCGGGCGCCGTTCCTTCTGGTGTGCGACCTGACGTAGGGCATGGACACCTCCGCGGCGGGAGGACAAGTCTCCCGCCCGGGTCCGACACTCAACGGCACCGCGGTCGATACTGTCAGCTACCCGTCACGTCACCTACAGCCCTGTCAGGGCTCGCGCATCCAGGTCTGCGGGTCGGCGATGAAGATGCCCTTGCCCTGGTGCCGACGGATGACGCGCAGCGCTTCCAGCCGGACATAGACCATCTGGATGGTGGAGGTGCCCACCTTGTAGTCCGCCGCCATCTGGGCGATCGACGGCAGCTTGTCCTCAGGCTTGAGCTTTCGCGCCTTGACACCAGCGATGATGTCGTCGGCAATGCGGATGTAGTCGGGCGTTGTAGGCATGGCGCTCCTTGCGTGGCTTGCCAATTCGATCACGAAACGCCCCGGAGCAACAACAATCGGTGGTTGACTTAAACGGCTAAGCCGTTAGTGTTGAGCCCGAGCCGCTCCTCGCGTGGCAACGGGTTCGGCTCATCCCCCTGGTCGGGGCGGGTGCGCGTGCCCGTCCCGACCCACCGGACCGCTCCGCTGTCGTACCGCTGATCAGAGCTGCGGCGGCGGAGCCGGGCGGGCCGCGCGCGGCCGGCATGCGGACGGCCCGCCCTTCCAGACCCACCGCACTGACCTCCGCGCTCCCGCCTGCTCCGGAAAGGACTGACGTGGCCCAGGTGTATCGAGGTGGCCAGCTCTACGGGACCGGCCAGCCGGCCCGGTTGACCCCGCACGAGGTGCGGACCCCCACGTTCGACCCGCGCCGCCGTGGCGCCGACCCCGATCAGGTACGCGAGTTCCAGGCCCAACTCGCCGACGAGCTGACCTACCTGCACGGGCAGATCCGCCTGCTCAGCGAGGAGAACGACCGGCTCAAGCGCGCGCTGCGCGACTGGCAGACCATGCACGCCCGGGAATGCCGGCCCAACGAGGGCCACTGGTAGCCGTGCGTCCCGAACCAGGCGACCTGCTGCGGATCGACGGGCGCGCCTCGGTGCAGTTCGCCGGCGACCGCGCCCTGACCTTCCGTGTCGTATCGGTCTGCGACCGCCCGACGTACGCCGGCTGGGTCTGGCTGACCGGCTACGTCATCAACCGGCGCGGCAACGCGACCGCCAAGCGGGAGATCTACGTCCAGCTCGCCGGCCTCCGCCCCGCCAGCATCCCGACCACGAGCCGCTCCCGCGCCACCCGCCCCGCTACGTCAAGGCACAACCAGGGTGGCGGCAGAACAGCTCGCGATGGCCGGGCGCGAAAGTCGTCACGCGCTGCTGTCCACACAGGGGCCACGGAGGCGAGCGATGGAGATCGTCGGTAATCGAGCGATTGGCGTACCTCCAGAAGCTGCTCGGACGGGCAAAAGAGCAGCGCCGCTACACCGTCCCCTGGCCAGTTCCCGACTACGACGCGCTCGTCTGAATCAGTGCTGCACTGATATCAACTGCAGGTCGTTTTGATATCATCGGCGCTGACTGGCTGCCGACAGGGAGGTCTGTACCGTGTCACGAACGATCCTGGACGTTGACGACGACCTGCTCGCGGAAGCGGCGAAGATCCTCGGAACCACGACGAAGAAGGCGACGGTCAACGCCGCTCTTGAGGCGGTGGTCAACCGGGAGAAGCGGCGCGAGTTCGCCGACTGGCTCAAGACCGGCGGTCTTCCTGACCTGACCGGTGGAACGGGCGCGGCCAAGCCGGACGCAGCGTGAGCCGGGAGCTCTACCTCCTCGACAAGTCGGCGCTCGCCCGCTGGCCCAAGCCCGCCGTCGCTCCCGTGCTCGATGAGTTGTCAGACAGAGGGCTGCTGGCAGTGTGCGGCGCGGTCGAGATCGAGGTGATCCACAGCGCCCGTACGGCCAAGGAGGCGCAGCGCGCGCGTTGGCTGCTCGGCGGCTTCCGCTGGCTGGCCATGCCGGACGAGATCTGGGACCGGGCGATCGACGTCCAGGTCCAGGCGCTTCACAAGGGCAACCACCGCGCCCTGTCGATGGCGGACCTGCTGGTCGCCGCCACCGCCGAACGCCATGGCGCTACCGTGCTGCACTACGACGGCGACTTCGACATGATCACGGCGATCACGGGTCAACCAACGGCCTGGGTGGTTCCTCCCGGCTCGGCTGACTGACCGGCACCGTCCGCCCCAAGAACGCCCGAGAAGACGCACCTCGAAGCCTGGCACGCGGTGGCCAGGAGCCGCTGCTCTCGAGCCCCGGCGAGGAGGTTGAATGCGGCCATCCCCGATCCTTCGTCGGCGCTGGTCGTCCACTGCCGGCCGACGGCACCAACAGATGATGATCATAAAGCCATGATCATGTTGGCGAAGAATGCGCCCGCAGCGGAGAGCTCATGGGCGATGAGCGGTCCGTCCGCGCGGCTGCGAGCCGTTGTGCCCCCGCCTTGTTAGCGTGGGCTGACGTTCGCCACCGTCGACGCGTCCGGCTGGTCCGCGCCGACGGCGCGGCGCCCCTCAACCAGTCACCGCCAGGCGGACGGTGGCACCGGGCCGCCCGGCCCGGTGCTGAGGAGGGGTGAGATGACCGACGCGTCGGGCGGGAAGGCGCCTTCGCCGGGCCGGCGGCCACCGTGGATCGACCGGGGTCGAGACTGGGCGGGGTGGGCCGGCCCCCGGCTGAAGGCGGGCGTGCGTAGCACGTGGGCGCGGCTGCTTCCGGTGCTGCAGAGGTTGTGGGCGGCGGCGGACGGGGATGTGCCGTCTCACCCTTCCGATGAGACGCACGAGCACCGGGAGCTGTCCCACCCGATCGCCGTCGCGGCCAAGGGGCATGTGTTCACGTTCACCGTCCGGGCCGTGCTCATCTGGTCGATCACGGGCGAGCGGCCCGATGTGCCGATCTGGTACGTGCGCCATTTCACGCCCAAGGTGATTCAGCAGTTGCGACGTACGGCCGCGGACTGCGCGCGCGACTTCGCCCCGCACCGGGCGGGCGACCTCGAGGTGGCCCTGCAGAAGGCCCTGACCGAGCAGGATCCGAAGCGATGGCGGTACACGCACGGTGGCGTGACGATCCAGTGCCGGCCGGAGGTGTGGTGGGTTCGCCACGACGAGCGGGTCCGGGAGACATTGCGGCCGCACTTGGACCGCATGATCGAGCTGGAGTGCGAGTACGAGCTGTACCTGGCTCGGGCCCGGTACGCCGAGGAGCTGAACCGGCGGTGGATGACGATCCTCGACGAAATGGTCGACGATCCCCCGGGACGCGAGGAGACGGAGGCGATCAACGAGGAGCTGGCCCGGGCGCGGCGGCACATGGCCGCGGAGCAGCGGGCCGCCGCCGAGTGGACCGCGGGGCTCATGCGGGACCGGCGGAACTTCGACCGGATCTTCGAGCCGTTCACCGCCATCCCCATCGTCCCGCAGCAGGCAGCCGGCTCCCCCCGCGACTCCTCAGGCGACGCACCGAAGGCGACGTCCAGCGAGGCCACCGCGAACACGACATCAACGGACGCCACCGCCCCGAAGCCGGCGTCGACCGAGGCCGCCCCGAACGCGACGTCAACTGAGTCTGCCGCCCCGAAGGCGGCCTCGACAGAACGCGCGTCGGAGCTGGGTCAGGACGGGCGGCGCTGACGCCGAGCCGCTCCGGTCCGGGCTGTCGGGCTCGCCTGCCGGTTGCGCAGGAACGCGCCCAGTCCCTGCCCGTCCTCGGTGGCCAGGAACGCGCCGCGGGCGTTGAGCAGGGCCTCGTCGGCGTGCGCCAGGCAGCCCCACACGGTGTCGCCCCACGAGTCGGCGAGCTTCACCTCGGCCGGCTCCGGGCACGCCTCGCCGCGTGGGCCGCCGATCTGGCAGCGGGCCGGCGCGCCGCCGTGCTGTCGGACCCGCTCGGCGGCCTCGCGGATCAGCGAGAACCGGACCTCTTTGTCGGCCGCCGGGCTGCGGGCCTGCTCGGGGACCGCCCGCCGCTGCCCGAACAGGACCACGTTGCCGTCCGGGTCGGTGGTGCGGCACTCACCGCCGGGGGCGTGCTCCGGGTAGCCGGACCGCTCGACGGCGTACCCGGCGGCGGTCAGCCGGTCGATCGTGGCGGTGAGGTCGTCGACGTAGAGGTAGATGAGCAGGGGCAGCTCGACGGTGACCAGGCGCGGCGTGATCGCGGCCAGCAGCAGGGTCAGCTCCCCGCACTGCAGATAGGACCAGCGGGACTCACCGTCGCCCCCGGTGCGCAGCTCGGCGTAGCCGAAGACCTCGTAGAACCGTCGCGCGGCGTCGGCGTCCGCGACGTACAACACCGGCACCTGGGCCTGCACTCCGTTGGGCACCACGCCAATGTACTCGTAGCGGAAATCTGAATCACGTCTTAGACATCAGGTTTTCCTGCCGAAGCATTCGCCGCGTGACCGTCAGCCGTCGTGCCACATGGGGACCGCACGGCGCAGGGTGAGTGCCACGATGTCCGGGGCCCGGAGCACCCTGGCGAGCCGGTACGCCACGCCGAGCGCCAGCGGCCCGAACATCGGATGCCCGATCAGCCGATGGCAGGCGTGCAGGCCGATCTCGGCGACCTCCCGACGGGTCAGCACCGGGCGGTTGCCGCGCCCGCGCTCGGCGCTGACCGCGACCCGGATCCGCCGCAAGGTCTCGGCCCGCTCGTCGGTGACCCGGCGTAGCACCGCCGCCGACCACCGCCAGGTCTCGACGAGCGTGAGCAGGTCCGACCCGGCGGGCAGCAGGTCGGCGAAGTACAGGTCGTACCGGCAGATCGCCACCGCCTCGGTCGGCTGCCCGTCGGCGAGGGTCAGCCCGGCCAGCAGCCCGGCGGCCAGGGGCGCGGACCACTCGGCGTCGAGTCCGGCGGACCGCACGGCGTCGACCAACCGTTCGCACGCGTCCCGCGCCGCCACGTCGCCGGCGGCGTACCGGAGCACCGCCTGGAGTTCCGCGGTGGCCGGCTCGGGCCGCCCGCTCCGCTCCTCCCGCGTGGCCAGTTCGTCGGCGGCGGCGAGTAGTTCCCGCACCGGGGCGTCCCGGCCGACCAGCTCGGCGATCACCCGCCGCTGCTCCTCAACCGGGGTAGGGGCCGCCCCGGTGGCCGGCGGCGCCGGGAGTTGGGCGAGCAGGTCGGCCAGGCCGCTCCAGTGCCCGGCCGCCGCCCCGACCAGGACCGCCCGGCGCAGGGCCACCCCGGTGCGATCGTCGTCGAGCCCGATGTTGGCCGCCCGGGTGTCGGCGACGGCGGCCAACGTCTGGAACGCTTCCGGCCAGTAGCCGGCCCCCGCGAGTTCGACGGCGAAGTCCTCCCGCAGCCGGCTGCCGCGCCGGCCGGCCACCGACCCGGCGGCCAGCCGGGCCTGCAGCCGACCGTGCCGGAACCGGTAGGCACCCGCGCCGTGCCGGAGCAGACCGACCGCGTCGACGTGATCGAGGAAGGCCAGCAGGTGGTACGGGAGCCGGTTGCGCGCGGCGAGCACGAACCGGGCCACGCCGAAGCGGAACCAGGCGCTGCCGCCCCGCCGGTACAGCCACCAGCCCAGGCCCAGGCCCAGCCCGGCGTACCCCTGTGCCACCGGCGGCGGGAAGTCGGACAGGCCGGCCAGCCACAGGGCGGCGAGGCCGAGGAACCACAGCGCCACGGCGCGGACGGCGGTCAGCGGCAGCGCCGCGATCGTCGCCGCGCGATCCGCCCGCAGCGTCCCCGCGGGACTGAGCGCGCTCAACTCCGCAGCCGGGGCGGACAGGTCGACGCGCAGCGCGGAGCGGACGACGGTGAACCCGCACCAGCCGACCCCCACGGCCAGGGCGCACTGGGTCGGCACCGACCAGTCCGCCACGACGGGTACGGCGCCGAGCATCGTGCCGAGCCGTGGCGGCGGCCCGATCGCCACGAACAGCGGCCAGGCCAGGGCGCCCCAGAAGGCACCGCCGACCAGTCCGGCCACCAGTCCCTCGAGGAGGGCCCGAAACCCGCCGGTGAAGACCGGCCGTACCGGCGGCACGCCGTGGTGCGGGTCGTCGCGGAGCGCCGACCGGACGGCCGCCGCCAGGGCCGCCAGGACCACCAGCAGGGACGGCCGGGCGGTGACACCGTGCAGCAGCTCCCGGACCTGGGCGTGACCGGTCACGGCGGCGAGGGCGCCGAGCGCCTCCCCGACCGGCGACAGGGCGAGCCACGCCGCGACAGCGGCCCGCAGACCGTCGAAGGCGACCCAGAACGGACGCGGGAGCGCGACGGGGAGCTGCCACCAGCGGAACTCGCGACTGTCCAGGGACTCCAGGTGGCTGGCCAGCTGGGCGAGGTAGCGGCGGGACCGGTCCGGTTCCCAGCGGCGCAGGCCCTGCCCGCCCCGCCGCGACCGCAGGGCCGCGTCGACCGCGCGGGACAGCACCTCGTCCTCCACCGAACGCCGGCCGCGCTCGGCGGCCAGCGGAAGCAGTTCGCGCGGGTCAGTGCCGGGCTGGTCGAACGCGGTTCGGGCCAGGGCAACCAGCAACGGGGTGGACAGCGCCGCGGCCAGCTCGGCGTCGGCGTCGAGCCGGTCGGCCACCGTGGACCAGTTGCCGACCTGGTGCAGCGGCGCGGCGTCCCGCAGGTACCGGCCGACCTGCGCGGCGGTCAGCGGCGCGAGGGTCACCACGGCGGTCGCCCGCAGCCGCTCGCCCTGGATCAGGTACGTCTCGTAGACGGCGGAGCGGCAGGTCAGCACGAACCGTTGGGTCGGCAGCTCGTTGAGTTCCGCCAGGCAGGCGCTGAGCCGGTCCTCGGGCAGCTCGTCCAGGCCGTCCAGCACCGGCACCACCAGGTCGGCCAGCAGCAGGTCACGCACCACCGCCTCGCGGCGGGAGTGGCCTGCGGCGAGATACGGGTACCGCCGGGTGATCCGGTCGGCCAGCCAGTCGTGGAACCCCTCGGCGCCCGGGTCCCAGGAGTCCACCGGCAGCAGCACCGGGATCGGCGCCTCCGGGTCGCGCCGGGCGGCGAACTCCCGGACCAGCCGCAGCGCGATGATCGATTTGCCGGATCCGGGTGGTCCCAGCACCAGCAGGCGCCCCGACGGCACCGAGCGGTAGCACTCCCACAGCGTCCCGTCCCGCCCGGTGAGGTCGACGGGTCCGGCGTCGGCGGACCGGCCGATCGAGCGCCAGGACGGCATCAGCCGCTCCGGGGCGTTGTGCCAGGCCACCGGCAGCGGGTACGGCTCGTCGACCGCGCGCAGCAGGATCTGCTCGGTGGGCTCCCGCCGGATCAGCTCGGCGAGCTCGTCGGCGGCGGCCCGCCGGTGCACCCAGGCCGTCGGCGGGGCGGCCTCCCGCCCGGCGAAGAGCTGGTCCACCACCACGTAGACCGCGATGACCCCGGCGACCACACCCCAGAGCCAGTTGACCTTCTCGAAGTCGTACCGGAGCCAGACCCAGGCGGTGCCGCCGGCGCCCAGCAGGGTCACGACGGTGACGAGACTCCATTTCCACACGCCGCGCCGCACCGGACGATTCTGCGGGGCCGAGGATTCCCGCGCAGCCCCACCCTCCTGTCCGGACGGCGGACCGGCTGCGGGGCGCCGGGGGCGCTCACGGAAGCAGCAGGTCGCGGATCCGTCGCAGGTGGGCCTGCTCGGCGTGGTTGTCGGTCCGCGCGATCGCCGCGTCGTACGCCGCGACCGACTCCCCAGCGCGACCGAGGCGGCGCAGCAGGTCGGCGCGGACCGCGTGGAAGACGTGGTAGCCGGCCAGGTCCAGGCCGTCCACCTGGGCCAGCGCGGCGGCCGGCCCGGCCACCTCGGCCAGCGCGACCGTCGGCCCCTTCACCCTCCATACGAACGGCCGGCGCCGGGATCGACACGCCGGCCGTGCCTTTCTCCCACCGAACGCATCGAGAGTGCCCGCTGGAATCGGTCGATGGCCGGTGTTGCCGCGGTTCCCCTCGCTCCCGCGATCACGGTGCGGTCGACACCGCGCCGTCGACTCTGGCGACGCTGGCATCACGGCTCGGCGGTGCCGGGACCGACAATGGATGACGCGGCGAGGATGCGGAGTCGGCCCGGACGGCCACGGCCCGCCGCCCCCAGCGGGTTCGGCCCCAGGGCTTCACGACCGACAGGACGGTCGAGGCCCACAGCGCGATGGTGAAGCTGCCGAGGCAGGCCGTCAGCGCGATGCCGACAGCACCGGGCTGGCCGACCGGATCGACGGTACGGCGAGCCAGGTCGTCGGCCAGTGCGCTCTCGACGGTGCCGGCGACCAGCGGGATGCTCACCGCGATGACGAACTTGGCCAGCACCCACCAGTACCGGACGAGCCCCCACTTTGTACCGAGCGACACGACCAGGCCCGTGATGATCGACAGCGCCATCGACGGAATCGCGACGGCCAGGTCGATCACATGCAACACCTCGTACGCGCCGTGTCGCATGGCGTGGGAATCCGCGACCCAGCCGATGACGGCCAGGGCGGTCATCGTGAGCGCGACGCCGAGCCACCCGACGCTGAACCCCACATGCAGGGCCAACCAGATCCTGCGGGCCCGCGGCGACAGCAACGGGAAGCGCGGCCTGCATCGGGCGAGGATCACCAACGAGAACAGGATGCCGACAAGTGCGATCGACTCGGCAATGCTGAAGACGAACTGCAGCGGCGCCAGCGCCAGGTGCAGGCCGATCGCCAGCCGCCGGCCCAGACGGTGCCACCGCAGCGCGGCGACAAGGGAGAGGATCGCCCCGGCGCCGTATCCCATCAGCGCCATCACCCGGAAGACGGTCGCGTCCGAGCCGTGCAGGAGCAACCCGATGGCCAGAGCGGCGAAGGCGGCAAAGGCCCATTGAAGCGGGCGGGCGAGGTCGCGGGAGATGGGTTTCATGCCCCGACGCTAGGTTTTGACGGATGGGGTCGACATCGCGCGATGTGCCCGGAGCCGCGCACCCATGGTCGGTAGGCCCAGCAGTGCGGCACATCTTTCGACTACATCGATCGGCGGAAGCCCGTCAGCGGCTGTCCTGCCTAGACTCAGGCCATGCTCACCGGCCGGGCTCCATGGCTGCGTCCTGGCCGGGCGGTGGACGGCGTGCTCGCCACGGCGTGCGTCCTACCGGGGATGTGGCGAGACCTGCAGTCCGGCCTGTTCGACGGTTCCCCGGTCCTCAACCGCCCGGCCCCGCTGTGGATCGCCGTGGCGTTGGCGGTCGCCAGCGGCCTGGCTGTGTTCGACCGCCGGCGCCGGCCACTACTGCTGTACGCCGGCGCCGTGGCCTGCTGGCTCGTCGCGGGTGCCTGGCCGGCCGTGCCGGTGGCGCAATACGCGGTGGGGGCATATGTCCGATCATTGCGGCTGCGGGTAGCGCTCACGGTCGCGATGGTGGCGGCGGTGTCGATGCCGATGTGGCTGGCGTACGGCGCGGACGCCAGCCTTCCGATCAGTCTGGCCATGTGCATCCTGCCGACCCTGGCCGGCCTGTTCGTGGCATCGCGGCGAGCGCAGGAGCGGCTGCTCGTCGAGCAGGCGCGCGCCGAGGAACGGGCACTGATCGCCCGGGACATGCACGACGTCGTCACCCATCGGGTGTCGCTCATGGTGCTGCACGCCACCGCGCTCGCGGCGGCGGAGGGACGGGGCGCGGTGGAGGTCGCGGGCCAGATCCAGGACATCGGCCGGGCGGCGTTGGAGGAACTCCGTACCCTCGTCGGTGTGCTCCGCGACGGCGGCGAGGCGCCGCTGCGGCCGCAGCCGGGAGTCGCCGACCTGGCGGACCTGGTGGACGCGTCCCGCGCCCTCGGGCTGACGGTCGAGTTGTCCGTCGAGGACGGCCTACGGGCGCCAGCGCTGGTCGAGCAGGCGGTGTACCGGGTGGTGCAGGAGGCCCTGACGAACGTGCACAGGCACGCACGCACCGCGCGGACCACGGTGGTCGTGGCGTCCGACGATGACGGCGTGAGCCTCGCAGTTCGTAACGGGGCCAGCGCGGTGGCCGCCACGGCCGCCCCCCGCGGCGGGCACGGCCTGCTCGGAATCAGCGAGCGGGTCCGGCTGGTCGGTGGCACGCTGAGCACCCGCCGGCTGCCGGACGGCGGCTTCGAGGTGCGGGCCCGCATCCCGGTCGCGAGGGAGGCAGCGGAGGTGGAGCGGTGATCCGACTGCTGGTCGTCGACGACGAATGGCTGGTCCGGGCTGCGCTGCGGACCATTTTTGCAGCGTACGACGACATCGAGGTCGTCGGCGAAGCCGAGGACGGCGACCAGGCGGTCCGAGAGGCGCGAATCCACCAGCCGGACGTGGTGCTGATGGACATCCGGATGCCGCGCGCCGACGGCCTCGCCGCCGCCGCGGCGCTCGCCCGCTCCCTGGACCCGCCGAAGGTCGTCGTGCTGACGACGTTCGAGCTGGACGAGTACGTGGAGACGGCGCTGCGCCACGGCGCGGTGGGCTTTCTGCTCAAGGACGCCACCGCGGACCAGATGGCCGCTGCGGTACGCAGCGCCGTCGCAGGCGACGCGATGCTGTCGCCGCGGGTCACCCGCCGTCTGTTGCACCGGTTCGCGGAACCGAGCAGCCCACACCGACGCGACGCGCTGCGCCGGATCGACGTCCTCACGGACAGGGAACGGGAAATCCTGACCGCCGTCGGCGAAGGGTTGTCGAACGGCGACATCGGCAAGCGGTTGCACCTCAGTGAGGCCACCGTCAAGAGCCACGTCAGTCGGGTGCTGGCCAAGCTGCAACTGACCAACCGGGTCCAGGCGGCGATCTTGGCGCACCACGCCGGCCTGGTGCGCTGACCACGTCAGTCCGCCGCCGGAGCGTCACCCTCAGAAGGGCTCGACTCCGAAGCGAATCGCCGTGGCATACACCGGCCCGCGCCCGGTCTCCTTTCCGTCGATGTCGAGACCGCGCCACGTACCGACGCTGGTCAGCGTGTCGCCGTTCACCTGAGCCTCGTGCGTTGCCTGGACCTCCCCGTGGTAGCGAGGTGGCAGCCCCTTCAGATCCTCCGGCAGCACCTGCCACAGGGAGAACCTCACGGTACTTCGTCCGGCGGCGACCCATCGGCCGGTCGCGATGTGGATTCCGTCAGCGAACGACAGGAAGAAGCCGCCGGGGAGAAAGGTGAACAGCCCCACTTCGACCTCGTGCGGTAGCGTCACCAGGCCACGCCAAGCGCCGACGACCGGGTGGTAGCCCGGCTGGTGGGCGGACGGCCGTTCACCCGCGACAGCCGCGCCACTGAAGCCCAGCGCTCCGGCGGTGGCCAGCGCCCCCACGCCGGCGGCCATGCCGGCCGTACGCCGGAGAAGGTGCCTTCGGTCAATCTCGTTACCAGTCATGGGAACGACGCTAGAGCGGCACGTCGCGGGGCACATTGGTCGTCGGTTGTCGCCGGATGCGACCAACGACGGCTCGCACCCCGGCCGTCTCCGCCTATCGAATGAGCCAGCCGGTGATCGCCGGACCGCGCGACCGGCTGATCGGTGGTGTCGAGCAGGTGGACGTCCCACCGTGGATCCGCGCCGCGAGAAATTCAACAGATGATCTTCCATGTATCTATTGAAATTTGTCTCCATCCTGTGACGTAATACTGACAGTTCCTTTCACCAACTCCCGCCGCCGCGAGCGGCAGACCCCCCGGGAGGGAAAGATGAACCGTCCCCTGCGATCGGCGCTACGTACGGCCGCCACGGCCGTGCTCGCCACCGTCACCCTGGCCGCCTCGGCCCTGCTCGGCGCGACGCCCGCCAGCGCCGCGCCGGCCGGCCTGCCCGGCATGGACGTCTCCAGCTGGCAGGGCAACGTCAACTGGTCCGCCGCCTGGAACAACGGCGCCCGCTTCGCGTACGTGAAGGCCACCGAGGGCACCGGCTACACCAACCCGTACTTCGCTCAGCAGTACAACGGCTCGTACAACGTCGGCATGATCCGGGGCTCGTACCACTTCGCCCGGCCGGACGTATCCAGCGGCGCCACCCAGGCCAACTACTTCGTCGACCACGGCGGCGGCTGGTCCAAGGACGGCAAGACCCTGCCGGGCGCCCTGGACATCGAGTACAACCCGTACGGTGCGACCTGCTACGGGCTGAGCCAGGCCTCGATGCGCAGCTGGATCGCCTCGTTCGTCAACCAGTACTACGCCCGCACGGGCCGGTGGGCCACCATCTACACCACCACCGACTGGTGGACCACCTGCACCGGGAACACCTCGCAGTTCGCCGCGAACAACCCGCTCTGGATCGCGCGCTACTCCAGCAGCGTCGGCACCCTGCCAGCCGGCTGGGGGACGTACTCGTTCTGGCAGTGGGCTGACTCCGGCGTCTTCCCCGGCGACCAGAACGTCTGGAACGGCACCCTGGACCGGCTCAAGGTGCTGGCCTGCAACGGACCCTGCTGACCCGATCCGGTGGCGGGCGCCCTTTCGGCCGCTCGGCGCGGCGTGTCTGACGCCGCGCCGGGCCCCGGGAGCAGCCCCGCCACCGGCGTCCGTACCCCTGAGGAGGCCCCGATGTCCGTCCCCGTCCCCCGGCGGGCCGTGCTGCGCGGCGCGGTCCTGCTCGGCGCCGCGGCCGGCGCCACGGCGTTCACCCAGTTCGGCGACGACCGCGACGCGCGCGCCGTCGCCACCCGGGTCGACCAGCCGGATATCGCCAACTGCGCGACCTGGGGCGCCCGCCCGCCCTCGACCAACGTCAGCGTCGTGCAGAGCCGTCCCAACAAGATCATCATCCATCACACGGCGTTCCCGAACACCACCGACTACAGCCTGGCGCAGGCCTACCGGAACTCGCGCGACATTCAGAACCTGCACATGGACACCAACGGCTGGCTCGACTCCGGGCAGCACTTCACCAACAGCCGTGGCGGCTACCTGACCGAGGGCCGGCACGGCAGCCTGTACGCGCTGCTGCACGGGCAGACCATGGTCCAGGGCGCGCACTGCGTCGGGCAGAACAGCCAGGCCATCGGCATCGAGAACGACGGCATCTACCTCGACGTGCAGCCACCGAAGGCACTCTGGGACAGCCTGGTGTGGTTCTGCGCGTTCACCTGCCAGCAGTACGGCATCCCGTCCAGCGAGATCTACGGACACAAGGACTTCAACAACACTCAATGTCCTGGCCTGCTGCACGACCGGCTGCCCGAGCTGCGCAGCGCGGTGGCCGCCCGGCTCGGCGGCTGACGGCCCGACCCGCCGTCGCGGGGCGTCTCACCGGGACGCCCCGCCCCGCGACCACCAGATCCTCCCTCAGCCGCAGCCCCGTCGGGGCCGAAGCCTGACGGCTCACGAGCCAGGCGGGTAACGTGCTGCGGCGTGACCGTCACACCGTACTCGCACTGCTCGTACTGCGGCGCCGCCTATTCGGCGGAGGCCGGCTGGCCGCGGGTCTGCGCGGCCTGCGGCGGGACGGTGTGGCGGAACCCGCTGCCGGTCGCGGTGGCGGTGCTGCCGGTCCGGACGCCGACCGGCCTGGGCGTGGTGGCGGTCCGCCGGGACATCGAGCCGGCCCGCGGGCAGCTCGCCCTGCCCGGCGGTTTCATCGAGTACGGCGAGGAGTGGTCGGAGGCGCTGGTCCGGGAGCTGCGGGAGGAGACCGGCCTGCTGGCCGATGCCGAGCAGGCGCGGCTGTTCGCGGTGCACGGCGCGCCGGCCGGCGGCACCATGATGGTCTTCGGCGTGCTGCCCGAGCGGGCGGTCGGCGACCTGCCGCCGTCGGCGCCGACCGAGGAGGCCACCGAGTGGCTGGTCCTCACCGAGCCGGTCGAGCTGGCCTTCTCCACGCACACCCGGGTGCTGGCCGACTTCCTCGCCGAACGGTGGGCGGCCTGACCCTCGTCGGCGCCGCCGACCTCTGCCTCTTCGACGGCGTCGTCCACCACCCCATCACCGCCACCTCGGGTCACACGGTGAGGTAGGCGGCGGGGACGAGGTCGGTCAGCCAGACGCCGTTGGCGCTGCGGTAGAAGCGGTAGCCGTTGTCGGCCATGGCGGCGGCGTCCACGGTCAGCACCACCACCGCACCGCCCCGGCGCGCCCCGACCCGGCGGGCGGTCGCCACGTCCGGCGACAGGTGTACGTGGTGCCGGCGGCCCCGGCGCAGCCCCTCGACCCGGATCGCCGGCAGGACGCTCTCGCTCGTGCCGTGGTAGAGCCGGTCCGGCGGCGGGGTCGGTGTCAGGCCGAGGTCCACCGGGACGGAATGGCCCTGGCTGGCCCGGATCCGGTCGACGCCGTCGGGTCCGCGCTCGACGGCGAAGCGCTGCTTGTCGTTGCCGGCGACCACGGCGTCGAGGTCGACGCGGCTGATCCGCAGCGCGGCGAGCAGGTCGGCGACGGGCACCCAGCCGGCCCGGTCGAGCGTCAGGCCGAACCGGTCCGGGCGGTGCCGCAGCGCCAGCGACATCCGCTTGCTCACCCGGACCAGATCACGATGATCCACACCGTCAGTGTGGCGCACGCCGACGCGCCGGTCGATGGATATCAGCCGGCGGCGGCCGGGTGGTCAGGCGGCGGCGCGATCCGCGAGGGGGCGGCGCCGGCGGGCCGGGTCGGTGAGGACGGGCGGCGACCAGGCGCCGTCCGGCTGGTAGAGGTTGGTGCCGGGCGGGACGATCTCGTCGATCCGGTCGAGCACCGCGTCGTCGAGGGTGAGCGACGCGCCCTTGAGCAGCCCGTCGAGCTGCTCCATGGTGCGCGGCCCGATGATCGCCGAGGTGACCCCGGGGTGCGCGACGGTGAACGCGACGGCCAGCTCGGGCAGGGTGCAGCCGACCTCGTCGGCGAGCGCGACGAGTTGCTCGACGGCGGCGTACTTCGCCGCGTTGCCGGGCAGCGCCGGATCGAAGCGGGCCGGGGTGAGCGCCGGCCGACCGGCGGTGAGGTCCACCGTGCGGCCCTGCCGGTAGTGGCCGGACAGGAACCCGGAGGCCAGCGGGCTCCAGACCAGCACGCCCATGCCGTACCGCTGGCAGACCGGGAGCACCGCGGTCTCGATCCCCCGGGCCAGGATCGAGTACGGCGGCTGCTCGGTGCGGAACCGGCCGAGCGCCCGCCGCTCGGCGACGTGGTGCGCCTCCACGATCTCCTCGGCCGGGAAGGTCGAGCAGCCGAAGGCACGGATCTTGCCGGCCCGGACCAGGTCGGTGAGCACCCCGAGGGTCTCCTCCACGTCGGTGGTGTGGTCGGGCCGGTGCACCTGGTAGAGGTCGATCCACTCGGTGCCCAGCCGGCGCAGGCTCTCCTCCACCTCCCGGACGATCCAGCGCCGGGAGTTGCCGCCCCGGTTGGGTCCCTCCCCCATCGGGAAGTGCACCTTGGTCGCCAGGACCACGTCGTCCCGCCGGCCGCGCAGCGCCTTGCCGACGATGACCTCCGACTCGCCGGCGGAGTACATGTCGGCGGTGTCCACGAAGTTCACGCCCTGGTCGAGGGCGGCGTGGACGATGCGTACGCAGTCGTCGTGGTCGGGGTTGCCGACCGCGCCGAACATCATGGTGCCGAGACAGTGGGTGCTGACCTGGATGCCGGTGCCGCCGAGAACGCGGTAGCGCACAGGGTTGTTCCTTCCTGAAGGGGTACGCCGCGTTGACCGGGCGGCGGCCGGTCCGGCAACCCTAGGAGTTCGAGTGCACTCGAGGTCAACCGGTCAGCCCGGCCCCTCCCCCGCCTCGGCCAGGTAGCCGGCGGCCTGGAGTTCGAACAGCTCCCGGTAGGGCCCGTCCTGCGCCATCAGCTCGTCGTGGTTGCCCTGCTGGATGAGGCGGCCGTGGTCCAGCACGAAGATCCGGTCGGCGTGCCGGACGTTGGCCAGCCGGTGGGTGATAAGGACCACGGCGCGGTCGGGGTGCCGCCGCAGGTGCTGGAAGAGGGCGTGTTCGGCCCGGGCGTCCAGGGCCGCCGAGGGTTCGTCGCAGATCAGCAGCCGGGCGTCCCGGTAGAGGCCGCGGGCGGCCACCAGCCGCTGCCACTGGCCGCCGGAGAGGTCCTGACCGTTCTTGAACTGCCGGTCGAGCAGCGTGTCGTACCCGAACGGCAGGCCGGTGATCATGTCGTGGGCGGCGGCGCCGTGGGCGGCGTCCTCGACGGTCGGGCCGGGACGGTCGGCGGCCCGGTCGTGCCGGCCGATCCGGATGTTCTGCCTGGCGGTGAACGGGAACTTCCACCAGTCCTGGCTCATCACCGCCACCTGGGCGCCGGCCTGCCCTGGGTCCAGTTCGGCCAGGTCCACACCGTTCCAGCGGATCATCCCCTCGGTGGGCCGGTAGAGGCCGGCGATGAGCTTGGCGAGGGTGGTCTTGCCGGACCCGTTCTCGCCCACCAGGGCGACCACCTCTCCCCGGCGGATGGTGAGACTGACACCGTCCACGGCCGGGACATCGGTGTCCGGGTAGCGCATGGTGACCTGGTCGAGCTCGATGCGTTCGACGGCGTCGACGTCCCGATCGCCGCCGGCCGGCACCCGCTGCCGGGCGCGGTCGACGAAGTCCCGGTAGTCCTGGTAGTAGAGCGCGTCCTCATAGAGCGAGTTGGTGGCGAACACAGCGGTCCGCAGCCCGGCCCGGGCGGACTGCAACGCCAGCAACGCGGTCGCGGCGGCCGCGAGGGCCACCACTCCGGTCAACAGCAGGCCGCCGAGGACCGCGTAGAGGGCGAATGCGGCAATCCCGGTGACCGACAGGCCGGCCGCGCGGGTGGCGCTCTGCGCGCGGGCCAGCCGCAGCTCGGCCCGGGTCTCCAGGCCGATGATCCGGCGGTACTCGGCGAGCAGGAACTCCCGCATCTGGTACGCGCGGATCTCCACGGCAGTGTGCCGGTCGGCCATCAGGTGGGCGAGCATCCACATCCGACGGCGCCGGGTGATCCGGCCCAGCCAGTCGAGGTGTCGGCGGCGGGCCATCCGGACCGCGGTCACTGCCTCCGGCGCAGCGGCGAGCAGCAGACACGGCAGCAGCACCGGCTGGATCACGGTGACCGCGGCGGCGGTGGCGAGCACGCCCACCACCCCGGTGACCAGGTTGACCGTGTCGTCGACGATCGAGGCGGCCTCCGCGATGCCCCGGTCCCGGGCTCGATCCATCTCCTCGGCGAAGCCGGCGTCGTCGAAGGCGGCCAGTTCGATCGCCGTGGTGGCCTCGAAGAGCCGCAGCTCCACCTGATAGTTGATCTGCGGGATCAGCCGGGCCTGCGCCCAGCCGGCCGCGACGGTCAATGCGCCGCGTACGGTCACCGCCAGCGCGGCGAGGACCAGGGCCGGCACGGCGGCGCGGATCCGGTCGGGGGTCGGACCGGCGGCGAAGAGTTGCCGGAGCACCCCGGTGGTGGCGAGCAGCCCCAGCGTGGTGAGCACGCCTGCGGCGACGTTCAACCCGATCGAGGCGAGAGTGTCCCGGCGGCTGGTCGCCCAGGCCAGCGCGACCGCCTCGCGGACCAGGGCGGGCAGCCGGCGGGCCACCGCCCCGAAGCTGGTGTGGGCGATCTCGGTGGCCCGGTGCATCCAGTGGCCGTCCTCCAGCTCCGGCAGCGGGGATTCCGCCCCACCGTCGGCCGGCTCGTCCTCGTCGGACGGAGGTCGCGGACCGATCACCGTCGTCATGGGGCCTCCTCACCGCTACGGCCGGCGATCGGAGCGTACGTTCGGCTACTTCCCGCTGTCTCCCCGTAAGCGGCGTGTCGAACAGGCGTCCCAACCGGCGCGGCGCGGCGCGCGTTCCAAGGGATGGGTGATGGCCGGTCCCGTCGCGCGCGCCTGCGCCGGGTGGCAGGCTGGTGTGGTCGCCGGCAGCGGGGCGACAACGGCCCGCTGGCAGACCACGTCGTGAAGGAGAAGATCGACCCGATGGCTGTGGACGTCACCACCACGGACGAATGGCAGGCCCTGCGCAAGCACGCCGAGGAACTGCGCGGCACCCACCTGCGGGACCTGTTCGCCGCCGACGGGCAACGGGGTGAGCGGCTCACCGGCGACGTCGCCGACCTGCACGTGGACTACAGCAAGAACCTGCTCACCGACGAGACGCTGCGCCTGCTCACCGCGCTCGCCGAGCGGGTCCGGCTGACCGACCGGATCGCCGCCATGTTCGCCGGGGAGCACATCAACTCCACCGAGGACCGGGCCGTCCTGCACACCGCGCTGCGCCTGCCCCGCGACGCGTCGCTGGTGGTGGACGGGCAGGACGTGGTCGCCGACGTGCACCGGGTGCTGGATCGGATGTCGGCGTTCGCCGAGCGGGTCCGGTCGGGCGCCTGGCGCGGATACACCGGCGAGCGGATCACCACCGTGGTCAACATCGGCATCGGCGGCTCGGACCTCGGGCCGGTGATGGCGTACGAGGCGTTGAAGGCGTACCGGGACGCCGGGATCAGTTGCCGGTTCGTGTCCAACATCGACCCGACCGACATCCATGACAAGACCACCGACCTGGACCCGGCCAGCACGCTGTTCGTCGTGGTCTCCAAGTCGTTCTCCACCCAGGAGACCCTCGCCAACGCCGATCAGGCGCGCCGCTGGCTGCTCGCCGGGCTGGACGCCGACGACTCCGCGATCGCCCGGCACTTCGTCGCGATCAGCACCAACGAGCAGCGGGTCCGCGACTTCGGCATCGACCCGGAGAACATGTTCGGCTTCTGGGACTGGGTGGGCGGCCGGTACTCGCTGCCGTCGGCGGTCGGCCTGTCGCTGATGTTGGCGATCGGGCCGACCCGGTTCCGCGAGATGCTGGCCGGCTACCACGCCGTGGACGAGCACTTCCGGACCACGCCGGTGGAGCGGAACGTGCCGGCGCTGCTGGGCCTGCTGAACGTCTGGTACACCGACTTCTTCGACGCGGAGACCCACGCGGTGCTGCCGTACGCGCAGTACCTGCACCGGTTCCCGGCATACCTGCAGCAGCTCACCATGGAGAGCAACGGGAAGTCGGTGACCGTCGACGGCCGGCCCGTGACGTACCCGACCGGGGAGATCTTCTGGGGCGAGCCGGGCACCAACGGCCAGCACGCCTTCTATCAGCTGATGCACCAGGGGACGCGGCTGGTCCCGGCCGACTTCATCGCGTTCAGCCAGCCCAACCACGACCTGGGCGACATGCACGACCTGTTCATGTCGAACTTCTTCGCGCAGACCGCCGCGCTGGCCTTCGGACGCACCCGGGAGCAGGTCGAGGCGGAGGGCACCCCGGCCGACGTGGTGCCGCACCGGGTGATGCCGGGCAACCACCCGACCACGTCGATCATCGCGCCGAAGCTGACCCCGTCGACGCTGGGCCAGCTGATCGCCCTGTACGAGCACATCGTCTTCACCGAGGGCACGGTCTGGGACATCAACTCGTTCGACCAGTGGGGCGTGGAGCTGGGCAAGGTGATGGCCAACCAGCTCGCGCCCAAGCTCACCGGTTCCCACCCCGCGCTCGGCGACGTGGACTCGTCCACTGCGGCGTTGATCCGTCGCTACCGAGCCCAGCGCGGCCGGGACTGACCCGTATTCAGACGCGGTGACCGCCATGCCGAGGAGCGACCGCTAAGGGCTCCGAGGCGTGGCGGCCCGGCTGGCGCCGGGCCGGTCGCGCGGGTCAGTCGCGGAGGAACTCTGTGTGGGCGGCCCGGAGCCGGGCCAGCGCCGGGTCGCCGGCCGGTACGCGGCGCTCCAGCTCGGCCCAGACCTCGGCGAGGGCGTCGGTGAGCGCGCGCCGCTCGGCCGCGTGCCGCCGGCTGCTCTGCCGGTGCAGCTCCTCGAGACGGCGGGACCAGCCGGCGCTGATCGCGGCGATCCGCTCGGCGTCGGCCCGGGCCTGGGCCGCCGTGCGCGCCGCCGGGGCGGGCACGATCGCGGCGACCGGGCGGGTGTCGCCGTCGCGAGTGACGACGGTGACGGTGTCGGTCAGCTCGGCGAGGGCGACGAGCTGGGTGAGCCGGGTGCGGACCTCGCGCAGCGGCAGGGCGCGCGGCTGGGGGGACCGGTCGGCCAGGGCGGGGGCAGCCATGGACAGATGTTCACGCCCGGGTACGACAAAACTGCGCCGCGTGGCGGTGCCGCGGGTCAGCGGGCGGCCGGGGCCTCTGCCGTCCACTCCGGTGCCAGCACCGACCAGACCTCCATGTCGGCCCGGCCGGTCGGGCCCGGGGCGGCCGCGCGGAGGACGCCGTCGCGGCGCATGCCCAACCGTCGGGCGACGGCGATGCTGCGCTCGTTGCCGGCCTTCGTCACCCACTCCACCCGGTGGATGCCCCGCTCCCGGACCGCCCAGTCGATGATCACCCGGGCGGCGCGGGTGACCAGGCCCTGCCCCTCGGCGGCGGCCTCCAGCCAGCAGCCGGCCTCGCAGACGCCGGTGGTGGTGTTGAGCGACACGAACAGCACGCCGCCGATCAGGGTGCCACGCTGCCAGATGCCCCAGATCCCGCCGTCGTCGCGTGCCCACCGGTCGGCGTAGTTCTGCAGGACCCGGCGGGCGGAGTCGGCGTCGGTGGCCACGAAGGACGCGCCCACCCAGGGGGCGATGTGTTCCCGGCACCGGTCGAGGTTGGCGAGGAACTCGTCGGAGTGCCAAGGCTGGAGCGGGCGCAGCTCGGCGTCGTCGGTCAGGGGCAGGCTGAACATCGCCAGAAAGTAGCAGGCCGGAGCCGGGCCGGCGGAGGATGTCGGCCGGTCGCCCTACGGTGTGCGCCGTGAACGCCGTCCAGACATACCGATACCTCCAGCCGTCCGCGCTGCGCCCCGCCGGTCTCGACCTCCAGACCTGCGGTGGCCCCGCCGCCAACCCGCGCTTCTTCAGCGGCTTCCTCACCACTCCCGCGGCGGCGGCCGCCGGGCTGCTCGCCGTCGCCGAGGTGGCCCGCACCCGCTACCACCAGCCGGTCAGCCCCGCGAGCCTGGACCCGGTGGTGACGGGCAGCCGGGACCGCTTGCGCTTCGAGTCCTTCTCCGGCTGTTGCGGGGTGTACGCGCGGATGGACGTCGTCCCGGCCGGATTCGACGGCGACATCGTCGGACACGGCACCACCAACGTGGACGTGAACCCGCCGCTGCGGGAGGCGCTGGCCCGGGTCGGCGGGATCGAGCCGCTGCAGGTGGCCGTCGGACCCGACGACCTGACGGTCTCCACCATGGACGCAACGGTGGTGGAGAAGAAGGTCCCGCTGCCGGGGCGCTGGCTGCGCGGCTTCGCCGAGGTGCACGTGCTCACCGCCGCGTTCGAGCCGCGCGCCGAGATCCCCGCCGCGGAGGCCGCCGCGTTCCTGCGCCGGCTCCCCGGCGCCAACGACCGTTCCGTGCTCTGGGCGGTGCCCGCCGGGCGTACCCTTCGGCTGACCTCGCGACCGGCGCCGGGCGCCGTCTGCCTGGCCGGCGCAGGCCGACTCGCGGCCCTGCGGGGCCTGCTCCGGCACGCGCGCACCCTGCGGGTGTACGGGCCACCGGTGCGGGCCGGTTCCCCCGCGGTGGCGAGCACCTGGGAACTCGACACCGGCGCGCTGCGGCTCTCGCTGACCCTCTCCCCCGAGCCCTACCGCGGGTTCTCCGGCGAGGGCGCCGCCCTGCTCGCCCTGGCCGGAGACGACGTGATCGACGACGCCGAACTGGTCGGCGCCCTGCTCTCCTGGGACCCGACGATCGACGTCGCCGCGCTCGCCGACGCGGCCGGCCTGCCCGACGACCGGGTACGCGCCGCCCTGGCCCAGCTCGGCACCGCCGGGCGGGTCGGCTACGACGTGGTCGACGGCGGGTACTTCCACCGGGTCATGCCGTACGACGCGGGCCGGGCCGAGCGGGACAATCCGCGCCTGGTCGGGGCGCGGGCGCTGGCCGAACGCGGCGCGGTCGAGTGGACCGACGGGCACGCCACGGTACGCAGCGGCGCGGAGGTCTACCGGGTGCGGCGGCTGCCGGACGGGGCGTACACCTGCTCCTGCCGCTGGTGGGGGCGGCATCAGGGGCAGCGCGGGCCCTGCAAGCACGCGCTGGCCGTGTCGATGGCGACGGCGCCGGCGGAGGTGGGGGCATGAGGAACTTTTGGGAGCCGCTGGTCCGCGGCAAGGTTCCGGCTGTCCAGGCAGCGCTGGTCGAGTTGGACGAGGCGGCCCGCCGGGCGCTCGGCGACGAGCTGGTCGCGCACGTCCGGCGGCGGCGGGACCACTGGTGGTCGGGCAGGGAGGCGACCGCGCTGGTGGTGGCCGCCGTGGGCACGCTTAACACCGCGACGAAGGCGGCGGCCCTGCTGGGCCGGCGGTCGGTGTGGCTGCGGGACGCGGATCCGGAGCCGGTGGTCGAGACGGCCCGGCAGCGGGGGGTGACCTGGCTGGCCGACCTGGCCTACCGGCTGGCCGAGCGGCTGCCCCGGAACGAGCCCGGGGCGGGCTGGCACTTCGTCGCGGGCCTGCTGATGGCGGAGAAGGTGGCGCCGCCGACCGGGGACGCGTTCGTCGCGGGCTGGGCGCAGTCGATGTGGTGGCGCCCCGGTAACCGGCAGCGGCTCCCCCTGCTCGACCGGCTGCGGGCCGACCCGTTCCTGGACGCGCTGCTGCCGCGGCTGTTCGAGGTGGACGGCGTCGGCCTCGAGCTGGCGTCATGGGGTTTCGGCGACGACCGGCAGGCGGTGCCCCAGGCCCTGGCCGCGTTGGCGGCGGAGGGGCGGCTGGACCGGTCGACGCTGCTGGACGGCGTCCTCGGGCGGCTGCTGCGCGGGGACCGCCCAGCGGCCCTGCGGCCGTTCGTCGACCTGCACGACGTGCTCGCGCCGACCGCGGGCGAGGTGGCGGCGCGGTCGGCCGCGTATCTGCGGCTGCTCGCCGACGCGCCCGGGCCGGTCGCCCTCATGTCGCAGCGGGCACTGCGAAGCCTGGCCGGCGACGTGGAGCTGGAGTCGCTGCTGGACGTGTCCCGCGCGGTGCTCACCCGCCCGGAGAAGGCGCTGGTCCGGGGACAGCTGTCCTGGCTGGACCGGCTCGCCCGGCAGCGCCCGGACCGGGCGGCGGAGATCGCGGCCGTCGTGGCGGTGGCCGCCGAGCACCCGGCGGCGGACCTGCGGGACCGGGCGGCCGCGATCGCCACGCGGCACGGTCACCGGCCGACCGCCGCCGTCGCCTTGCCGGTGGCCGGCGACGAACTGCCGCCCCCCGCGCCGCCGGCCGCCGCCCCGCCGCCGATCGCCGAGGTGGACGAGCTGGTCGAGGAGGTGTCGGCCCTGCTCGGCGGGCGCTGGCCGGCGCTGACGCTGGAGCGGATCCTCGACGGGCTGGTCCGGCTGGCGACCACCGACGGGGACCGGCTGCAGGCGGCCCTGCTGCCGGTGCTGCAACGCCACCGGGTGGGCGCGTACGACCACATGTGGGCGGTCTTCAACCTCTCGGTCCAGCTGCACTGGGTCCTGCTGGCCGCCGCCGACCCGGCCGATGCGGCCACCCGCCGCGGCCACTGGGCCAACATGCTCACCGAGTCCCGCCCCCGGACGTGGCGCCTGTTCCGCCGTGGCCCGGCCGTCGACCGGGCCCGCCGACCCGCCCTGACACAGCTGTACTGCGCCCGGCTCGCCGAGATCGGGCAGCGGCTGGACGGGCGGCACGATCCCGGCCTGCTCGCCGCGCCGACCTCGGCCACCGGAGCCCTCGACCCGGCCGCCCTGTACGAGCGGTTGGCCGCCCTGGGCGACCGCCCGGTCTGGCGGTGGGATCTCACCCAGGCGCTGCTGCGGCTACCGGCCGTGGTGGACGAGCCGCTGGCAGCCCGCGCGGCGGCACTCGGCACACCGGCCGGCGACGAGCTGGCCAGCTGGCTGCGCGGCGACGCCCTCCCGGCACCGACCTACGAGGTGGTGACCGTCGGCCGGCGGGACCGGTCGGGCTCCTACGACTGGGGCTACGACCGGTTGCCGGTGCGGCGGACGCTGGTCGCCACGGGGCCACCGGAGGGCGTGGCGGACCCGCTCGGTCTGCTCACCGTCACGCCCCGGCCGGTGGGGCGGCACCACGACGGCTGGGACGACCTCTGGCCGGCCGTACTGCCCGGGCACCGGGGCCTGGTGGCCGCACACCTGCTCCGGGAGATCGCCCAGACGGCGCAGGAGGACGTCCGCGAGGGCGCCACGATCCTGCCGGCGCTGGCCGAGTGCACCGGCGCGGGCGGTCCGGCGCTCGACCTGGCCCTCGCGTACGGGCTGTGCGCCCGGCACGAGGTGGACCGGGTCGCCACGCTCGACGCCCTGCTGATGCTGGCCGCGGCGGGAGACCTGGACGCGCCGGCAGTGGGCGGGCACCTGGGGGCGCTGGCGGCGGACGGCCAGGTGACGCTGACCCGGGCGGCGACGCCGCTGCGCGACATGGTCGCGGCCGGCGCCCGGTTGAGCACCTGGCGGCTGCTCGCTGCGGCGCTGCCGCCGCTGCTGGCCGCGCCCACCCCACCCCGGGGCACCCCGGACCTGCTCACCCTGGCCGCCGAGACGGCCACCGCGACCGGGGTACGGATCGAGGTGCCGGGCCTGGCCGACGTGGTGGCCCGGGGCGGCGGCAGCCGGCTGGTGACCGAAGCCCGCCGGCTCGCCGCCGCGGTCACGCATGTCAGATGATGAAGTGCGTCCAGTAGGTCAGCCACACCGCGAACAGCGCGCCCTGGATCAGCGCCAGGGCGGCGGTCAGCCAGCTGTCGAGGGTGGCCCGGTGGGCCCAGCGGGCCAGCACCAGGGCGACCGGGAAGGCGGCGAGCAGGTAGCGGAGCAGGCTCCGGTACACCGGCGGTCCCATCGACAGCGGCACCAGCACCACGATCACCGTGTAGACCAGGTAAGGCAGCTCGGCCCGACGCAGGCCGACGAGCGCCATCACCAACACGGCCACGGCGGCCCCGGCCCGTAGGGCGTCGCCCGACGAGCCGGTCAGCCCGTGGCTGATCACCCCCAGCGGATTCTGCACACTGATGCCCCAGCCCTCTTCCTGGGCGTGCTTGTACGCGTACCAGTCGCCGCTCTGCCACTTGCCGAACGCCATGAAGGTCAGCCACCCGGCCGGTACGAGCAGCAGCGGCCAGCCGATCCTCAGGTACCGACCGAGCGACCGGAGCCCGAGGCGGTAGCCGTGCTGGCGCAGCAGCACCAGGGCGAGCGGGACGACCACCAGGAAGCCGATCGAGCGACTCAGCGCGAGGAAGTAGCCGACGATCCCGACCAGCGGCCAGCGGCCCTGCTCGGCGTACCAGAAGGCGGCCAGGGCGAGGCAGAGGAAGAGCGACTCGGTCAGCGCCGCCTGAAACAGGAAGGCGGCCGGCAGGAGCAGCAGGTAGCGGGTGAACCGACGCCCCGAGGCGGCGGCGTCCGCGCCGTTGTCGCCGAGCAGGCGACCGCCGAGCTGATGGGCGTAATAGAGCTGGAACACGAGGGCGGCGTTGCTGACCAGCAGCAGTGCCCACGCCGTGTGCCCGCCGAGCAGCACGGCGAACGGCCGGGCGAGGAACGGGTAGAGCAGCGGGAAGCCGAAGTCGTGCCAGGGCCGATCGAGCGGCACTTGGGCCAGATGGTCGTAGAGGAACGAGTCCCAGGCGAACCAGAGGGAGATCCACCGGTGCGGCGAGACATCGTGCTGCTGGGCGCGCATCAGCGTCTCGTCTGCGGGTGGCGCGCCGGGCACCCCGTCCCAGGCGGCCAGCACGGCCACGCCGATCAGGCTGAGCACGACCTTCGACCCGACGAAGACCGCGAGCACAAAGCCCCAGGGGGCGGGCACCCGGGCGGCGAGCCCGGACGCCGCACGGGCCAGCGGCCGCAGCCGATCGCGGAGGCGGGAGCGGCGGGCAACCGGGGCCGCACGGCCCACCCGTAGCCCGCCACCCATCCGTCCCCCACCGGTCGTCGCGACCGCGACCGACCGCCGGACCGCGGAGGTCCCCGACATCCCCGTTGGCACCTCACCCAGCCGTGGTCGTCGCCGAACCGAGTGGATTGTGTCCACGGACGGAGCCGCGGCGGACCGGATGCGGGTGAGATTCGCCCGGCCGACACAGGTGAGGCGGGGCGCCGGACGGGTATGCGCGCTGCCGCATCCGACACGGCAGCGGGGGGCTCCGGGCAGCATGGGCGACGACAACGGCACCGTGATCATCGGCGCGGGACCGGCGGGACTGACCGCCGCGTACGAACTGCTGCGCCACGGCGAGCCGGTCCGTGTCTTCGAAGCCGACGACGTCGTGGGCGGCATCAGCCGCACGGTCGAACGGGACGGCTGGCGCTTCGACATCGGGGGGCACCGGTTCTTCACCAAGGTCGCCCGGGTCGAGGCCCTCTGGCACGAGATCCTGCCGGACGAGGACTTCCTGCTCCGACCCCGGATGAGCCGGATCTACTACCGCGGCGCGCTCTTCGACTACCCCCTGAACGCCGGCAACGCGCTGCGCAACCTGGGCATCGCCGAGGCGGTTCGCTGCCTCGGCTCGTACGCGTGGACGCGGCTGCGGCCGCCGAAGGACCAGTCGCACTTCGAGGGCTGGGTGTCGGCCCGGTTCGGGTGGCGGCTCTACTCGATCTTCTTCAAGACCTACACCGAGAAGGTCTGGGGGATGCCGGCTGACCAGTTGCAGGCCGACTGGGCGGCACAGCGGATCAAAAACCTCTCGCTCGCCAAGGCGCTCCGCAACGCCCTGCTGCCCGGGCGCAACCGCACGGACGTGACCAGCCTGATCGACGAGTTCCAGTACCCGAAGCTCGGGCCCGGCATGATGTGGGAGCGCTGCGCCGAGGAGGTGCGGAAGCGGGGCGGATCGGTGGCTACCCGCATCCGCGTGACCGCCGTGCACCGGGATCCGGCGACCCGACGGGCGACCGGCGTGACCGTGGCCGACGCGGACGGGGAACGCACCGAGCGGGCCGACCACGTCGTCTGCTCGATGCCGATCTCCGCGCTGGTCCACGCCATGCGCCCGGCGGCCCCGCCCGAGGTCCGCGCCGCCGCCGACGACCTGCGCTACCGGGATTTTCTGACCGTCGCCCTGGTGGTGCCCGCCGAGTTCTCCTTCCCCGACAACTGGATCTACGTGCACGATCCGGCCGTGCGGGTGGGTCGCATCCAGAACTTCGGCTCCTGGTCGCCGTACCTGGTCAAGGACGGGCGTACCTGTCTCGGGCTGGAGTACTTCGTCTTCGAGGACGACGAGATGTGGCGTACCCCGGACGAGGAACTCGTCGCGCTCGCCACCGCGGAGCTGGAGCGGCTCGGTCTGGTCCGGCCCGGCTGCGTGGAGGGCGGCCACGTGGTGCGGATGCCGAAGGCGTACCCGGTCTACGACGAGCGGTACCAGCGGAACCTGGACGTGATCCGCGACTGGTTGGCCCGCGAGGTGCCGAACGTGCACCCGGTGGGGCGCAACGGGATGCACCGCTACAACAACCAGGACCACTCGATGCTGACCGCGATGCTGACCGCCGAGAACATCGCCCACGGCACCCGGCACGACGTCTGGACCGTCAACGTCGAGCAGGAGTACCACGAGCAGCGGTCGTCCGGCGACGGCCGGCACGGCACGGGCCGGGATGCCCCGATCGTGCCCGCCCGCCCGAGCGGCCGCGTCGGGTACCGCCGGATCGGGTCGGTCCGGGCCGCCCGGCCCACTCCGGTACGGCGTCGCTGAGCTCTGCCGGGACGGCGGCGCCGCCCGACGCGGGGTAAGGCGCGGCACGTGAGGGTGGTCATAACGGCTGGACGTCCGGGGCGGGGCTGCTGCTAGCCTTCTCGCCAGGTCATGAGCGCCAGCGCCAAGCCCCGGCTCGCTGGCCGGCAACCCTCCTCCGCGGTGGGGTGCCCCGGGTGAGGACCAGGCATCGGCAGCACGCCGGTGCAAGCGTGGCCTGGTACCCAGGTCATCACCGACCAGGGAGAACCGTGTCTGCTCACTTCCGCACCCTGCCCGCCGACGGCGTCGCCTACCCGGCCGGTTTCGCGCTGGTCAAGCGCCGGCACGTCGACCTGATGCGGGTGTGCAGCGACGCCTGTCGCCGAATGCGCTGAGCGCCCACCTCCCTTCCTTCCGCACCATCCCTTCCGGCTCGTCCGTCCGGGCGCGCCGTCGGCGGCGTACGCCCACGTCGCCATTCGACCCTGGAGGCACCTGTGCGATTCCTTCCTGCCCTGACTCGCGTCGCCGCGCTCGGCGCCGCCGCCGTGCTCGCCGCCACCGCGCTGACCGCTTGCGGCGACAACGGCGGCGCCACCAGCGCGGCCGCCAACCCGTACGGCCTGCTCCAGGCCGGCGTGCTGCGGGCCGGCACGCTCACCGACGCCCCGCCGAACGTCTATCTGAAGGACGGCAAGTTCACCGGCTTCGACAACGACCTGCTCAGCGCGGTCGCCGCCAAGGTGGGCCTGAAGGTCGAGTTCGTCGGCACCGACTTCTCGGCCCTGCTCTCGCAGGTCAACAACCGCAAGTTCGATGTGGGCAGCTCGTCCATCACCATCACCGAGGCCCGCAAGAAGACCGTCGACTTCGGCAACGGCTACGACTTCGGCTACTTCGGGCTGGACGTGCCGGCCGGCTCGTCGATCACCAGCTTCGAACAGCTCGCCGGCAAGCGGGTGGTGGTCGTGCAGGGCACGGTGCAGGACGACTACGCCACCCGGGAAAACCTCAACCCGGTGCGGGTGCCCGACTACAACGGCGCGATCAACCAGCTCAAGGCCGGCACCGCCGACGCCTGGATCGCCCCGGCCGAGATCGGCGACAAGTCCGCCGCCGACAGCAACGGCAAGATCAAGGTGGCCGCCAAGCAGCTCAGCCCGGCCCCGACCGCGTACGCGGTCGCCAAGGGCAACGACAAGCTGCGCGAGGCGCTGAACAAGGGCCTCGACGAGGTGATCGCCGACGGCACCTGGAGCAAGCTGCAGGCGCAGTACTACCCGGGCCGGCCGATCCCGGCCGACTTCAAGCCCGGCAGCGGCGCGGTCGCGGTGCCGTCGCCGTCGGCGGCTTCCTGACGTACGACGACGAACGAGCGGGGCGGTAGGAGAGACGTCTGATGGATCCGTTGAGCACCCTGTGGGAGACCTTCTTCGACTGGGACTCCATGCGCGAGGCGCTGCCCGAGATGCTGACGGTCGGGCTGCCGAACACGCTGATCCTGGCGGTCTCCGCCGCCCTGCTCGGCTCGGTGCTGGGCATGCTGCTGGCGATCGCGGGCATCTCGCGTACCCGATGGTTGCGGTGGCCGGCCCGGGTCTACACCGACGTGTTCCGCGGCCTGCCGGCGGCGGCGACCATCCTGCTCATCGGCGTCGGCCTGGCGCCGCTCGGCATGCAGGTGTGGGGGCCGAACCCCTACCCGCTCGGGGTGCTGGCGCTGTCGCTGATCGCCGCCGCCTACATCGGGGAGATCTTCCGCTCCGGCATCCAGAGCGTGGAGGCCGCCCAGTTGGAGGGGGCCCGGGCCCTCGGCTTCTCCTGGGGCGAGGCGATGCGGCTGGTCATCGTCCCGCAGGGGGTACGCCGGGTGCTGCCGGCGTGGGTCAACCAGCTGATCGCCCTGATCAAGGACTCCAGCCTGGTCTACTTCCTCGGCCTGGTGGCCAGCCAGCGCGAGCTGTTCCGGATCGGCCAGGACTATGCGGCCACCACCGGCAACGAGTCGGCGCTGCTGCTGGCCGGCCTGTTCTACCTGGCGCTGACCGTGCCGCTGACCCACGCGGTCAACTGGATCGACCGCCGGCTGCGGCAGGGCCGCAGCGTCGCCGTCGCCCCGGACGACGCCGACGACGCCGGCCTGGCCCTGGCCGGGGAGACCAGCCTGCCCGCCACCGGACGGAGGGACCCGCGATGAGCACCACCGCCACCGCCACCACCGACACCTCGGTCAGCCTGGCCGTCCGGGACGTGCACCTGGCCTTCGGCGCGCATCAGGTGCTGCGGGGCGCCGACCTGGACGTGGCCCGGGGCGGCACCACCTGCGTGATCGGCCCGTCCGGATCCGGCAAGTCGACCCTGCTGCGCACCATCAACCGGCTCATCGAGCCGGACCGCGGCGACGTGCTGCTGGACGGCCGCAGCGTGCTGCGCGACGACCCGGACGCGCTGCGCCAGCGGATCGGCATGGTCTTCCAGCAGTTCAACCTCTTCCCGCACATGACCGTCCTGCGCAACATCACCCTCGCCCTGCGGAAGCTGAAGAAGCTCTCCGAGGACGAGGCGGTGCAGGTGGCCCGGGCCCAGCTGGACCTCGTCGGGCTGGCCGCCAAAGCAGACGCCCGGCCGGCACACCTCTCCGGCGGGCAGCAGCAACGGGTGGCGATCGCCCGGGCGCTGGCCCTGCGGCCGCAGGTGATGCTCTTCGACGAGGCCACCTCGGCGCTCGACCCGGAGCTGGTCAAGGGCGTGCTCGGGGTGATGGCCGACCTCTCCGCCGCCGGCATGACCATGGTGGTGGTGACCCACGAGATGGGGTTCGCCCGCGAGGTGGCCGACACGGTGGCGTTCATTGACCGGGGCGTCGTGCTGGAGGCCGGCGAGCCGGCCGCGATCTTCGAGGCGCCGGAGCATCCGCGGCTGCGCCGGTTCCTGTCCCAGGTGCTCTGAGGCGCGCCGCCGCCCGGGCCCGCTCCCCCGTCCTCCGGTAGCGGGGCCGGGCGGCGCGCGCCGAACCCGCCCAGAGCAAGAAGATCATCAGGGCCAGCCCGGCGGCCCCGGTCACGCTCACCGCCCAGCCAGGGAACTGATCTTCGGCCGACGGCGGCGGCGCGCAGCCGGTGGGCGTGTAGTCGACCGTCATCCGCGAATGCACCTCCGGCAGGCGCCCGTCGGGAAAGGCGTCCCGCTCGATCCCGCAGAACACCGGGAAGTCGTCGGCCTGGTCCACCCGCAGCGTTACGGAGACTCGGCCGTTCTCGTCCCGCCGCACGTCGAGCACGTCGGCCGGAACGAGCACGCCGGCCGGTGGCGGCGGTGGCTTCGGGTCGGAGAAGATCCCGATGACCACCATCATCGCGCACGGCAGCAGGAAGGCGAGGGGGATCCCTGGGTAGATCTTCCACGGGATCCCGGACCCGGACGACGGCATGCGGCCGACCGTAGTCTGACCGATCAAGATCGGCCGTCCGCGTCAGGCGGTGTCGCAGCGGTCGGAGAGGGCGTACCGGGTGAGCACCACGTCGCCGATCTGGCGCACCTCGACGACCCGGGCGCGGCGGCCCGGGTGCCACGGGTAGCGCCCGTCCGCCACGAAGCGGGGTGCCCGGCCGTCGCCGACGAAGAACGGCGCCACCACCAGGTGCAACTCGTCGGCGAGGCCGGCGGCGAGGAACTGGGCGTGCACGCTGCCACCGCCCTCCACCATCAGCCGGCGTACGCCCCGGACGGCGAGGTCGGCGAGCACCGCCTCCGGGGTGACCGGGTCGCCCGCGTCGACCACGGTGGCCACCTCGCCCACCTGCTCCCGGGTCTTCTCCACCGCGCCACCCGGGCAGTAGACCAGCTTCGCCCCGTCGCCGAGGGCGAAGAAGCGGGCGGCCGGGTCGAGGTCGCCGCTGCCGGTGACGGTGACCTTGACCGGCGACGGCGGCAGGCCCCGCGCCACCCGGTCGGCCCGCCGCCGGTCGGAGCGCACCAGCAGCCGCGGGTCGTCCCGGCGGACCGTGGCCGCGCCGACGAGGATCGCGTCGCACCCGGCCCGGACCGCGTCGATCCGGTCGAAGTCCGAGTCGTTGGAGAACAGCAGCCGCTCGGTGGAGGCGTCGTCGATGTAGCCGTCGATCGACATCGCACAGCTGAGCAGCACGTAAGGCCGGCCGGTCACGGCACGAACGGCAGGTCGAGGGCATGGTCGGCGCGGGTCGCCTTCGCCGCCAGGTAGCTGGCGTTCGCCGGGGACAGGTGCACCCCGGTCGGCACCCGGTCGACCACCGTCACGCCCAGCCGGTCGAGCTGGGCCGCCTTGTCCGGGTTGTTGCTGAGCAGGTCCACCCGGGTCACGCCCAGCGCGGCGAGCATCTGCGCGGCCACCGTGTAGTCGCGCTCGTCGGCGCCCCGGCCCAGCGCCACGTTCGCCTCGTACGTGTCGAGCCCCCCGTCCTGGAGGGCGTACGCGTCGAGCTTGGCGTACAGGCCGATGCCCCGGCCCTCCTGGCGCAGGTAGAGCAGGTAGCCGCCGGCCTCGGCGATCCGCTCGACCGCCTCCCGCAGCTGCGGCCCGCAGTCGCAGCGCTGGCTGCCGAACACGTCCCCGGTGAGGCACTCGCTGTGCGGGCGCACCAGCGGCGGGGACGCGTCCGGGGCGGCCGAGTCCCCCGCCCGGTCGCCGAGCCCGAAGGCGAGGTGCTCGCGGCCGTCCACCAGGCCGTGGAAGGAGTAGACCCGGGCGGCCGTCACGTACCCGTCGGGGAACCGCAGCGGGACCGTGACCTGGGTCCGGACCGTCGCCGTGGGCAGCGCTTCGTCCATCCGCTCTCCTTCGTCCGGGGCTGCCGGACGCGCCGGCAACGCACACCTCGCACCCTCACCGTAGGCGGGATCACCGACAGTCGCCGGACACCCGCGAAGGGAACCGGCGCACCAGCAGCACCGCCGCGCCGGGCAGGCTGGCGACCAGGACCAGCGCCCCGTACACCGTGGCGGTGGCGACGCCCTGGGCGGCGGTGAGCCCGGCGGCGGCGAACGCCCAAGCGGCCACCCCCTCGCGCGGCCCGAAACCGGCCACGTTCGCCGGCACCCCCATGGCGAGCAGGGCCAGCAGGGTCAGCGGCAGCAGCCGGGACAGCGGCGCGTCGGCGCCGGCGGTGCGCGCCGCGATCAGGAAGGTGGCCAGGTGGCCGGCGACCGCCACGGCGGAGGCCAGCACCACGCCGAGCCAGGTCCGCCGGGCGAGCAGCCCGGCCCGGACGTCCGCCACCGCGGTACGCGCCGCCCGGGCCCACCGGGACGCGCCGGAGCGGGGCACCGCCCGGGCCAGCAGCACCAGTCCCAGCCCGGCGGCGGCCAGCCCGGCCACCACCGCCGGCAGGTACGGCCGGACCGGGGAGGGCAGCACGGCCAGCACCGCCACCGCGATGACCAGCTGCACCACCTGCCCGGCGGTACGCTCCCAGACCACCGCTCGGACGCCTCGGAGCACGTCCCCGGCGTCGCGGCCGTGCCGGACCGCCCGGTGCACGTCGCCGAGCACCCCGCCCGGCAAGGTGGAGTTCAGGAAAACCGCCCGGTAACAGTGGGCGACGGCGCTAACCAGCGGCAGGTGGACGCCCAGCCCGCCGGCGACCAGCGACCAGCGCCAGGCGCAGCAGACGGTGGTGACCGCCCCGACCGCGAGCGCGGCGGCGAGGGCCGGCGCGTCGATCAGCCGCAGCCCGGCCAGGAACGGGCCGGTGCCCACCGACCAGACCAGGACGGCGAGCACCCCGAGCCCGCCGAGCGTCCGGATCCACGGCCAGGGCGACCGGGCCGGCGGGATCGGGCCGGCCGGGACGGCGGCCTTGCCGGGGTGGGCGACCGGCTGCTCCGGGTCGCGGCGTGGCGTCAGACACGCCGAGCCGGAGTGGCCGGAGGGAGGGTCCGCGAACGCCTGGGTGGGCGCGACGGTGGTGGCAGGTGACAACGGTCCTCCCTTGATCTACCTGTTGTCACGTGCCGCAGGGTCGCGCGGTTCACCCGGCCAGCAGGTCGGCGTGCTGCAGCACCACCCGCAGCCGGCCCGCCGCCGCCTCGGCCAGCCGCCGGTCCCGGTACGCCCCGACCACGCCGGCCAGCTCCGGCCGCTCCGCCACGGCCGCGGCGAGCCAGCCGACCAGCCACTCGGCGGTCAGCGCCGCCTGGTCCGGGCCGAGCCACCACGGGCTGGCCCGGACCTGCACGCCGACCCCCCGGCGGCGGAAGGCCGCCACGGTGGCGTTCACCGCGTCCGGCCCGAGCAGGGCCCGCCCGCCGACGGTGCGGCGCTGGTGGGCGTTGAACGCGGCGGCGAACTCGGCGTCGAGCGGGTCGGCCGGGCTGAACTCGACCCGGCCGAGCACCGAGATCGCGAAGAGGGTGGGGTGGCCGGCGCAGGCGGTCACGATCTGCTCGATCTCCTCGGCCGTGAGCATGTCCAGCAGCGCCGACGCGGTGACCAGGTGGGCGTCGGCGAGGTCGGCGGCCCGCAACCGGGTGATGTCCGAGCCGCAGGTCGCCACGGTGACCGGGCTGCCATCGGCGGCCACGTGCACCAGCTCGGCGGCGGCGAGCGCCCGCAGGCCGGCGTCCCGCTCGTGCAGCACCCAGTGCTGCGGTCCGGGCAGCCGGGGCGCGAGCCAGCGGGCCATCGAGCCGGTGCCACTGCCCAGGTCGTGCACGACCACCGGGCGGTGGGCCGGCAGCCGGTGGCGGACCACGTCGACCAGCTCGGCCGAGCGGGCCGCCGCGTCGGCGGGCTCGCGCAGCCGCAGCCAGTCGGCGAAGTCGGGTGGGAGCAGGGTGGTCATGCCGTCGCCTCCGTCAGGGCCGTCGCCAGCCGGTCCGCGGTGACCGTCCAGCCGGTGAGGGTGTCCCGCCGGCGCCGGGCCGCGCCGCGCAGCCGGGCCCGCAGGTCCGGCCCGGTGAGCCAGCCGCGCAGCGCCGCGGCCAGCGCCGCGGGGTCGTCGGGAGGTACGAGCAGGCCGGGCCGGGCGCCGTCCGGGGCGTGCCCGAGCGCCTCCGGCAGCCCGCCGGTCGCGCTGCCCAGCACCGGTACGCCCCGCGCGAGCGCCTCGGTGACCGCCATCCCGTACGTCTCCTGCCGGGACGGCAGGACCAGCAGGTCGGCGGCGGCGTACGCGGCGTCCAGCGCGGCGCCGGTGCACGGGCCCGGCAGCCGGACCCGGTCGGCCAGGCCGGCGTCGGTGAGCTGCCGCCGGAGCCGGTCGACGAAGCCGGGATCCCGGGTGAGCGCGCCGACGCAGACGCAGGTCCAGGGCAGGTCGGCGAGCGTGGCCAGGGCGGCGGCGAGCACGTCGTGCCCCTTGACCGGGGTGACCGCCGCGACGCAGAGCAGCCGGCCGCCGGCCGGTGAGCCGGGGGCGACCGGCGCCGGGTCCACACCGGGCGGGGCGGACCACACCCGGCCGGCGGGCAGCGCGTACCGGTCGAGCAGCCGGCGGCGGGTCCACTCGCTGGTGGTGACCACGCCGGCGGCCAGCGCCAAGGCCCACGCCTCGGCCTCGTCCTCCAGCGGCAGGTGCACCAGCACCACCAGGCGCAGCCGCATGGCGTGCGGCGCCAGCACCTCGGGCACCACGGACGCGACCAGCCCGTCGAGCAGCACGAGCGCGCCGTCGGGCAGCCCGGCGAGCACCCCGGCGAGGGCGGCCCGCTCCCCCGGCCCGGGATGCGGCCAGCCGCCGGGCACCGGGTGCTCCCGCACCGCCCAGCCGAGGGCGGCCAGGCCGTGGCAGGCCCGCCGGTCGTACGCGTTGCCGCCGCTGGGGCTGGCCGGGTCGTCGATGTCGCCCGGCAGCACCACGTGGACGACCCTCATCCGGCTACAGGGACCGCTCGTAGCTGGCCCAGGCGACGTGCGACTCGTGCAGGGTGACGGTGATCCCGGCGAGGCCCCGGGCGCCCGCGCCGAGGCGGCCGGCGTGCACGGCCTCGGCGAGCCGGTCGGCGACCGTGCGGGCCAGCACCTCGGTGGTGGTGTTCACCCCCGCGAAGGCCGGCTCGTCGTCCAGGTTGCGGTAGGTCAGCTCGCCGAGCACGGCGTTGAGCTGCTCGGTGGCCAGGCCGATGTCGACCACGATCCCGTCGGCGTCGAGCTCCGCCCGGCGGAAGGTGGCGTCGACGACGAAGGTGGCGCCGTGCAGCCGCTGGGCCGGGCCGAACACCTCACCCCGGAAGCTGTGGGCGACCATCATGTGGTCCCGGACGGTCACGCTGAACACGGATCACTCCTCGTCGTAGGTGATGAGGTGGCAGAGCGCGGGCAGCCGGCCCGAGGCGAGCCGGTCGAGCACGTCGGGCAGGTCGGCGAAGCGGGACCGGCCGGTGAGCAGCGCGTCGAACACCGGGTCGGCGAGCAGTTCGAGGGCCAGCGCCAGCCGGTCGGCGTAGCTGCGGTCGGCCCGCCGGGGCGACACCGTGCCGACCTGGCTGCTCCGCACGCCCAGCCGCTTCGAGTGGAACGCGCCGCCCAGGGCCAGGGTGACCGGGCGGTCGCCGTACCAGCTCAGTTCGAGCACGCTGCGCTCCGGGCGGAGCAGGTCGAGCGCGCGTTGCAGCCCGGCGGCGGTGGCGCTCGCGTGCACCACCAGGTCCCGGTCGCCGGCCGCGTCGGCGGGGAGGGCGAAGTCGACCCCGAGCGCGGCGGCCACCCCGGCCCGCGCCGGGTCCGCGTCGACCAGCTCGGTGCGCACGCCGGGGAAGCGGGCCAGCAGGGCGGCCACGCAGCAGCCGACCATGCCCGCGCCGATCACGGTGACCCGGTCGCCGACCAGCGGCGCGGCGTCCCAGAGCGCGTTCACCGCGGTCTCCACCGTGCCGGCCAGCACCGCCCGGGCCGCCGGCACGTTCCCGGGTACGGCCACCACCGCGTCGGCCGGCACCACGTACCCGGTCTGGTGCGGGTGCAGGCAGAAGACGGTCCGCCCGCGCAGCGGGTCCGGGCCCTCCTCGACCGTGCCGACGCTCAGGTAGCCGTACTTGACCGGGGCCGGGAAGTCGCCCTCCTGGAACGGGGCGCGCATGCTGGCGTACTGGTCGGCGGGGACCCGGCCGGTGAAGACCAGGGTCTCGGTGCCCCGGCTGACACCGGAGAAGAGGGTGCGGACCAGCACCTCGTCGGGGCCGGGCGGGGGGAGTTCGACCGGGCGCAGTTCACCCTCGCCGGGGGCGCGGAGCCAGAAGGCGCGGGCTTGCCGGGTCACCGATTCTCCTCCGCTCCGCATCCGGACCGAACCGGTCGGCCGGATTGCCCGTGTTGATGGACAGGGGTTGTCGATCATAGACACGGAGGCAGGGTGTCCACGGTTCGAAACGGCCCACTGGTCGGGCTGATCGTCCAGTTCGTTCTGCTGACCGGGCTCGCCGGCACGGTGGGGATCGGCGTGCCGGGCTGGCTCGCCGGTCTGGCGTACGGCGGGGTGCTCTGCGGCCTGCTGTGGCGCGGCCTGCGCGCGAGCGGCGCGCAGCGGCTCGGCCCGGCCGACCGGGTGACCCTGACCCGGGCGCTGCTGGTCGGCGGGGTGCTGGCCCTGGTGGTGCCGGGCGGGGCCGGGCCGGCGCCGGCGGCAGTGCTGGTTCCGCTCACCGCCGTGGCGCTGGCGCTGGACGCGGTCGACGGCGCGGTGGCCCGGCGCACCGGCACGGCCAGCGCGCTGGGCGCGCGGTTCGACATGGAGGTCGACGCGTTCCTGATCCTCGTGCTCAGCGCCCACCTGGCGCCGTCCGTCGGCGGCTGGGTGCTCACCATCGGCGGCATGCGGTACGCCTTCGTCGCGGCGAGCTGGCTGCTGCCCTGGATGCGCGGCACGCTGCGGCCCCGGTACTGGCGCAAGGTCGTCGCGGCGGCGCAGGGTGTGGTGCTGGCGGTCGCGGCGAGTCAGCTGCTGCCGCCGGTGGCGACCGCCGCGCTGGTCGCCGGCGCGCTGGCCCTGCTGGTCGAGTCGTTCGGCCACGATGTGGCCTGGCTCTGGCGGCACCGCCCGGCCGGTGCGGCGGCCCCGCCCGCGCGGATCGCCGCTCGCCAGCCGGTCTGACGTCCCCGCTCACCCCGCCGCAGGGAAGGACCTCGCCGTGGCACTCCGCACCCCTCATCGCCGGCTGGCCGCGGACCCGCCCGTCCCGCAGCCCCGCACCCCGGCCTCCGTCCGAGCAACCCCGCCGGACGCAGCCGGCCCGCCCGAGGAGACAACGGTGCCGGGCGAGGCGATCGCGCCGGAGGAGGCACCGCCGCGAGGGCGCCGGATCGCGGCGGGGGCCGCAACCGGCCTCGCCCTGGTGCTGGTGGTGGCGGCGCTGGTCGTACCGGACGAGCTGCACCGGCTCGGGCCGGGCGCGTTCCTGCGGATCCCGCTGGAGGGGTTGGTCGCGGCGGGGCTGCTGCTCGGCCTCCCGGCCCGGGCGCGCCGGCCGGTCGCGGTGCTGCTCGGCCTGGTGCTGGGGCTGCTCGGCCTGCTCAAGCTGCTGGACATGGGCTTCTTCGTGGCCCGGGGCCGCCCGTTCGACGTGCTGCTCGACTGGGGGCTGTTCGACGACGGTTTCGGCTTCCTCGCCGACTCGGTCGGCCGGGCCGGCGCGGTCGCCGCGGCGGCCGGGGCGCTGCTGCTCGCCGTCGGCCTGCCGATCCTGATGGCCTGGGGTGTGCTGCGGCTAGCCCAGGTCGCCGTCCGGCACCGGGCCACCTCGGTGCGGGTGGTCGCGGCGCTGTCGGTGCTCTGGCTGGGCTGCGCCCTGTTCGGGGTCCGGCTCGCCGCCGGCGTGCCGGTCGCCGACCGGGACGCCACTGCCCTGGTCGCGGCACACGCCGGGCAGATCCGCGCCGGACTGCGGGACCGCGTCGCGTTCGCCCGGGAGGTGTCCGTCGACGCGTACCGGGACGTCCCCGCTGACCGGCTGCTGACCGGGTTGCGGGGCAAGGACGTGCTGGTCGCGTTCGTGGAGAGCTACGGCCGGGACGCCGTCGAGGCCCCCGGGCTCGCGCCGGGCGTGGCCGCGGTGCTCGACGACGGCTACCGGCGGCTGCGGGCGGCCGGGTACGACGCGCGCAGCGGCTTCCTCCGCTCGCCCACCTTCGGCGGCGGCAGTTGGCTGGCGCACGACACCCTGCTCTCGGGGCTGTGGGTCGACAACGACCAGCGCCACCGGGACCTGCTGGCCGGCGACCGGCTGACCCTGAACGGTGCGTTCCACCGGGCCGGCTGGCAGACCGTCGGGGTGATGCCGGCCGCCACCGAGCCGTGGCCGCAGCGGAGGTTCTTCGGGTTCGACCGCTACTACGACGCCGAGAAGCTCGCCTACCGCGGCCCGAAGTTCAGCTACGCGCCGATGCCCGACCAGTACGCCCTGGCCACCTTTCAGCGGCTGGAGCGGGCGGAACCGCACGCCCCGCTGATGGCGGAGATCCCGCTGATCTCCAGCCACTCACCGTGGTCGGCGATCCCCCAGCCGGTGCCGTGGGCGGCGGTCGGCGACGGCACGGTCTTCCACCAGGCCAGGATCGAGGGCCCGGTGCAGCGGGACAACGCCGCGATCCGCGCCGGCTACCGGCAGTCGATCGAGTACACGTTGCGCACCCTGGTCTCGTACGTGCTGACGTACGGCGGGGACGACCTGGTGCTGGTGTTCCTGGGCGACCACCAGCCGGCGGCGCCGGTGACCGGCGAGCACGCCAGCCGGGACGTGCCGATCACCATCGTGGCGAAGGACTCGAGGGTGCTGGACCGGATTGCCGGCTGGGGCTGGCAGGACGGCCTACGCCCCGGGCCGCAGGCCCCGGTGTGGCCGATGGACGCCTTCCGGGACCGGTTCCTCGCCGCCTTCGGCCCGACCCACTGAGCCGGCCGCGCCATGCTCCGGGTGGTCGGCAGGCCTGGGGGCCGTGCCGCCGACGAACTTGATGACGTAGCTGGATCGGCCCGGAGGCCTGTCCTCGTCGGGCCCTTTCGAGCTGATGGCGTAACCGACTCAGCCCACGACGACCGGGCCTGCGCCGTCGTCAGGCGGCGTCGCGCCGCCGGTCGCTTGCCATCGGGTCGGGCGCCTCCTGGGTCGCGTACCGCCGCCCGCCGCCCCGGGCCACCAGCATCGCCCGGCGGGCGTAGACCAGCGGCGCGCAAGGCACGCCCTGGTCGACGCAGAGCGGACTGGCACAGGCGCCCGTCGCGTCGGGCTGGTGAGCGGCCGCCACGTCGTACGCCACCCGCCACAGCAGCGTGTCGATCACGTCGTCCGGCAGCACTGCGTCGTGACTGGGCCGGACGCGGTTCGTCTCGGGCACCCCTTTCCCCTCTCGTCCACGCTCTGGGCTCGATGACCGGAGCAGATTGAGGTCAAACCTGCCCCGGGCGACCGGTCACCGTCCATGAGGCGTCCGTCACTCAGGGAGTTCTCAGGCGGGGTGCTCCGTCTATTTGATCTTCCGGGTCGACCGGGCCACGAGCTTCTCGTACTCCGGGTGCTTGCCCAGCCACCCACTGAGGAACGGGCAGATCGGCACCACCGTCCGGCCCCTGGTCCGCGCGTCCTCCATCACCGCCCGGGCCAGGGTCGATCCGACCCCCTGACCCTCGAACTCCGGGTCGACCTTGGTGTGGGTGTAGGCGATGATGCTGCCGGTCAGCTGATAGGTGACCACCCCGGCGAGCGTCCCCGCCTCGTCCCGCGCCTCGAATCGCTCCCGCTCAGGTACGTCTGTCACGGTAAACTGCACCCCGCCATCCTTCCACGGCGGTCAGCGGGCTCCCGGGTCCCCGGGAGTCAGCCGCACCCACCGCAGTGTCTGGGCGTTCAGGGCCACGACGATCGTCGACGCGGACATCAGCACGGCGGCGGCGGCCGGGCTGAGCGAGACACCGGCCCAGGCGAAGACACCGGCGGCCACCGGGATCGCCACCACGTTGTAGCCGGCCGCCCAGATCAGGTTCTGGACCATCTTGCGGTAGGACGCCTTGGACAGCCGCACCGCGGCGGGGACACCGCGCGGGTCGGAGGAGGCGAGCACGACGCCGGCCGACTCGATGGCCACGTCCGTACCGGCGCCGATGGCCAGCCCGACGTCGGCGCGGGCGAGGGCGGGCGCGTCGTTGACGCCGTCCCCCACCATCGCCACCCGGTGGCCGCGCTTCCGCAGGCCCGCCACGATCTCGTCCTTGTCGGCGGGCAGCACCTCGGCGAACACCTCGTCCACGTCGGGCCGGAACCCGAGGTCGGCCGCGACCGCCTCCGCCACCGGGCGGGCGTCCCCGGTGATCATCGCGATCTTCCGGACCCCGAGCTGCCGCAGTTCGACGATCGCCTGGCGGGCCTCGGGGCGTACCTCGTCCTCCAGCGCGAGCGCGCCGACGACCCGCGGGGCGTCGTCGAGCCGGACCAGATACAGCACGGCGGCGCCTCGCGCCGCCCACTCCCCGTCGGCGCGGCGCAGCCCGGCCGGGACCTCGGCGGCCAACTCCCGGAGCAGGGCGGGCCCACCCACCGCGTACGCCGTCCCGGCCACCGTGGCCCGCACCCCGCGTCCCGGCAGGGAGCGGAAGTCGGCGCCGGTGGCCGGGCCGACCCGCTGGGCCGCCGCGACGATGGCCCGGGCGAGCGGGTGCTCGCTGTCGGCCTCGACCCCGGCGGCCAGCCGCAGCACCTCGTCCTCGCCGAGGCCGTCGACGGCGGCAACCCCGGTCACGGTGTGCTGCCCCTTGGTGAGCGTGCCTGTCTTGTCGATCAGCACCGCGTCCACGCTGCGCATCCGCTCCAGCGACAGGCGGTCCTTCACCAGGATCCCGACCCGCGCCGCCACACTGGTCGACAGGGCGATGACCAGCGGTATCGCCAGGCCGAGCGCGTGCGGGCAGGAGATCACCAGCACGGTGACGGTGCGTACCACGGCCTCGTCCACCCGGCCCAGCGCGGCCCAGACGACCAGGCTGACCACGGCGGTGGCGGTGGCGACATAGACCAACCACGCGGCGAACCGGTCGGCGAGCGCCTGGGCCCGGCCGCCGGCCTCCTGCGCCTGGGCGACCAGCCGCTGGATACCGGCGAGCGCGGTGTCCTTCCCCACCGCGTCGACGCGTACCCGCAGGGCCGAGTCGGTGGCCACCGTGCCCGCCACCACCCGGTCCCCCGTCCCGCGCGGCACCGGTCGCGACTCCCCGGTGATCATCGACTCGTCCAGTTCGGCGGCGCCCTCGACGACGTGCCCGTCCGCGGGCACCCGCCCGCCGGGACGGACCAGCACGAGGTCACCCGGGCGCAGCCCTACCACCGCGACCCGCTGCACCGAGCCGTCCGGCCCGACCCGTTCGGCCTCGTCGGGCAGCAGGGCGGCCAACGCGGCCAGGGCTCCGCGCGCCTGGCCGATCGCCGTCATCTCCTGCCAGTGGCCGAACAGCATGATCGTGACCAGCGCGGCGAGCTCCCACCAGAAGTCCAGGTGGAAGACGCCGATGGTGGTCGCCACCGAGGCGAGGTAGGCCACGGTGATCGCCAACCCGATCAGCAGCATCATGCCGGGCGCCCGATCCCGCACCTCCCGGACGGCCCCGACCAGGAAGGGCCAACCGCCGTAGCCGAACACCACCGAGCCGAGCACCGGACCCACCCACGTCACACCCGGGACGTGCAGCGAATAGTGCAGCCAGTTCATCAACAGGTGACTGGTCAGCACGATGGGCACGGTCAGCGCCAGGCAGAGCCAGAACCGACGGCGGAACATCGCCGGGTCGTGGCCGGCGTGCTTGTCGTGCCGGTGGTGCGCCTGGCCGCCGGCACCGCCCGGCCGACCGGCGCTGTGGTCCACCGCTCTCGCCTCCCGCGGGTTCCATCGCACGCTACGGCTCCCTGCTCCCCGCCGCACGGGCAAAGCGGCGAGATCAGACCAACGGGTGCCCGACGTGGCGGGCCGCAGGCCGGCACGTACGGCTCGGCGTGGTGGCCGAGTTGCCGGTGGCACGTGCCGCGGTGGGCAGGTGCGGCCGGCCACCCCGGGTTACGCTCGGCTCACGACGGAGCCGGAGGACGGCATGAGCAGCCAGACGACCGAGACGGTGATGCCGGCGGCGTTCTTCGGGCACGGCAACCCCATGAACGCCCTGGAGGTCAACCGCTACACGGCCGCCTGGCGGGAGTTCGGCCGGGCGGTGCCCCGGCCCCGGGCGATCCTGGTGGTTTCCGCCCACTGGTACATCGGCGCCACCGCCGTCACCGCGATGCCCCGGCCGCGCACCATCCACGACTTCTACGGCTTCCCGCAGGAGTTGTTCGATGTGCGCTACCCGGCGCCCGGGCTGCCCGAACTGGCCGAGGAGATCAGCGACGCGGTGCATCCCACCTGGGTCGGCGCCGACCTCGACTCGTGGGGCATCGACCACGGCACCTGGTCGGTGCTGACGCACGCCTTCCCCGACGCGGACATCCCGGTGGTGCAGCTCAGCATCAACGCGTTCAAGCCGCTGGACTACCACCTCGACCTCGGCGCCCGGCTCGCGCCGCTGCGCGAGCGCGGCGTCCTCGTCGTGGCCAGCGGCAACGTGGTGCACAACCTGGGTGGAGTGGACCCACGGCTGACCGACGAGGGCTTCGACTGGGCGCGGCGCTTCGACGATGCGGCCCGGGACATCATGCGGGGCAGCCCGACCGAGGCGGCCCGGCTGGATGGGCACCGCGACTTCGACCTGGCCGTACCGACCCCGGACCACTTCATCCCGCTGCTCTACCTGGCCGGATTGGCCGGCGCCGCCGACGGCCGGCCGGACGTGCTGGTCGACGGGTACGCGTACGGCTCGCTGTCGATGACGGCGTACACGCTGGGGCTCCACTGCCGCCAGGAGGAGCCCGCCGCCGGCGCACCCGCGCTCCCGCGGGAAGTGCCGCCGGACTCGGCCAACATCTGACCGCCGCGGAATTACCGCCCCGCCCGCGGGCCGGCGCTCAGACCGGTCGCCGGATTCCGGCCCTGCCAGGGCCACCGGCCGTCGATCTCCACCTCCAGCGAGAAGCTGAGAAAGGTCCGGACCAGCACGATCAGGGCCAGCACGCCGACGCTGGCGAAGGTGGGCGAGACCGCCACGGTACGGATGATGTCACCACCGACCAGGAACTCCAGGCCGAGCAGGATGGCTCGCCCGACGCCCTGCCGGTAGGGCGGGTAGACGTCGACCAGCCGGCGGGTCCGCCACCAGCCGCGCACGAAGACGACCGTGGCCATGATGACGCCCACGGCGATGACCAGCACCCCGGCGAGGTCCAGGAACTCGCCGATCAGCTGGATGATCTCCCTGGTCGGCATCCGTCACCCCCGGCACCCGGCTCGCTGCGGGACCCACCATCCCGCATCTCCGGCCGCCGTCTGGGCGGTTTCGGCAGTTCGGAGTGCGACGACGGGAAAGCCTGCGCCGGCCCATCCCGCCCACCTAGGGTGGGAGCACAGGCGAGGCGCAGTTGGCGAGGAGCGGACGTGACGGAGCCGGAAGAGGACGAGGAGAAGACCCACAAGACCGACGAGGTGCTCTTCTCCCCCGACGGGGACCCGCACCACACCCCGTCGCAGAACCCACGGCCCGACGAGCACCAGCCCGTGCGGTTCCAGCACGACGGCGAGACGGACAACGTCGTGGACGAGTGACGACGGTGGAGGCGTCCGCCGACGCCCCCACCGCGGTCGTACTGGTCAGTCCTCGGCTCGCCAGCGGTAGAACGGGTTGGCCACCGAGTCCTGCGGCCCGCGCCAGATGTCCGGACGGTACGGGCTGATGTAGGGGCTGAGGTCCTCCATCACCTTGCTGAAGGCCGGCTTGTCGTGGTTGTGCCGCATGGCCTCGGCGAGCGACGCGTCCTGCTCGAGCAGGTGCACGTAGACGTCATCGATGGCGTACAGCCAGCGCCCGGTGACCCCCAGCTCGGCGGGGAGCGGGCCGGCGTCGGACTCGGTGAAGACGCGCGCCACGTCGGGCTCGGCGCCGGGCTTGATCCGGCCCACGATCATGGTCAGCGTGGTGTCCTCGGGCCCCTTCCCGTCCGGCACCCACTGGTAGAACTCCTTCGCCACCGAGTCGGACGGGTTCTTCCAGTACCTCGGGTACGGCGTCACGTACGGGCCGATGGCCTCGGCGATCTTCTGGAACGCGGGCAGCCCACGGGTCTGGCCGGACACCTTCGGGTCCTGCTTGCGCTCGATGACGTGGATGTAGAGGTCGTGGTGCGACAGCAGGATCCGCCCGATGACTCCGAGGTCCTGCGGTCGGGTGGTCTTGTCGTAGTGCCCGAAGACGTCGCCGACGATGTTCTCACTGCCGGGGACCATGCGGCAGACGATCACGTTCCGGAAGACCATGGCTGCTCCTTGGGTGGGTTTCGGTGGTAGGGCGGACGGGGACGCGGCGCGCCGGAGGTGCTAGGCGGCGAAGGTGACCGGAAGCTCCAGCAGGCCCCGGAACGGCGACGCGGCCGGCAGCCGGCGTACCTCGGCGACCGGCACGGCGAGCCGCAGCCCGGGCAGCCGGCGCAGCAGCGCACCGAGGCCGATCTGCGCCTCCATCCGGGCCAGCGAGACACCCAGGCAGTAGTGGACGCCGTGACCGAAGCCGAGGTGCGGGCCGCGGACGCGCCGCAGGTCCAGCTGGTCCGGGTCGGTGAAGTGCGCCGGGTCGTGGTTGGCCGCGTTGATGACCACTCCGACGATCGACCCGCGCGGGATGCACACCCCCTCGTACTCGACGTCCTCGGTGGCGATCCGCGGGCTGGCCACCGGCAGCGGGCCGTCGAACCGGAGCAGTTCCTCGATCGCCGACGGCAGCAGGTGTGGCGTGGTGCGCAGCAGTTCCAGCTGCTCGGGATGGGTCAGCAGGGCCAGCGTGGCGTTGCCGAGGAAGTCCGCGGTCGTCTGGTGCCCGGCGAACAGCAGCAGGAACGTGGTGGTGACCAGTTCCGCTTCGGACAATGCCCGGTCCCGGTCACAGGAGTCGATCAGCGCGCCGATGATGTCGTCGGCCGGGTGCGCGCGTTTGGCCTGCATCAGGTCGACGAGGTAGTCGTGCAGCTTCAGCTGGGCCTCCTGCACGGCCGCCCGCTCCTCCTGCGGGGGGCGGCGGGAGGACCCGGAGGTCCGGATCACCTGGGTCCAGTCGAGCACCCGCCCGTGGTCTGCCTCCGGGATGCCGAGCAGCTCGCAGATCACCATCATCGGCAGCGGGATCGCGAACTCGTGCATCAGCTCGGCCTGGCCCTGCGGGACGATCCTGTCGAGCAGGCCGTCCACGATCTGCGCCACCCGCGGCCGCAGCGCCTCGATCCGGCGCGGCGCGAACGCCTGCGAGATGATCCGGCGCAACCGGGTGTGCTCCGGCGGGTCCGAGTTGAGCATGTTCTTGTTGAGGCCCTCGGAGTTCGGCCCGAAGAGCCGCAGGTAGTGCTGGCCGGGGCCGTAGAGGTCCTTGGACAGTCGCGGGTCGTTCAGCGCCGTCTTGGCGTCGTCGTACCTCGTGATCAGGTACTGGTCGAAGCGGGGCGAGCTGACCGGGCACACCGGTCGGTCGTCCCGCAGCCGCGCGAAGCTGGGATAGGGGTCGGCGGCGAACTGGTCGGTGTAGAACTCCGAAGCGGGTACGGCCTGCTCGGTCATCTCGCCCCCTCGGGCTCGCTGCCGACGCTGTGCAGCACCTGGTAGGTGTGCCGCTGCGCGGATTCGCGCAGCTCACGGATCATGCGCAGGAGCCGGTCCCGGTGCTCGCTGCGGCCGAAGGCGTCCAGTCGTTCCCGGTCCGCCCAGTCGCTGATGATCAGATAGCTGCGCGGGTCGTCGGCGTCGCGGATCAGGTCCTGGTGCAGGCAACCGTCCAGCGTGCGGATCTCCTCGGCCGCGGAGAGCCACTCCGCCTCGAAGCGGTCCTCGCAGCCTTCCCTGGTCCGCATCGCGAGCACGGTGCGCACCCGGGTCATCGCGCACCGCCGAACACCAGGTGCAGGTGCTTGCGGAGCGCGTCGGCGTCGATCGGCTGGCTGCGGAACCCGACGTGCCCGTCCGGCCGGACCAGGTACAGGGCGGTGCCGGCGACCCCGTACGTGGCGCGGAACCGGCCCTCGTCGTCGCGTACCACCGGCGGCGCGAGCAGCCGCGGCGCCTGCGCGTCCGGGCCGAGCAGCAGGTACCCGTCGACCTCCCCGGCCGTCTGGCCGCGGACCTCGGCGTACAGCTTCTCCACCGCGGCCAGCGCCGCCTCGTCGGCGGAGCCGTCCGCGTAGACCAGCAGGGTGTGCCGGGTGCCGCGGGTGAGGTCGCGCAAACGCAGCGGGTGTCCGACGCCCTGCCGGCGCAGGCCATCGACGTCGGGGGCGCGGTCGCCGGGCCGGGGGCCCTGCCGCAGCGCGTCCGGGTCGGTCAGGCACTCGCCGACGAGCGGGCTGTCGGCGTAGCTGAGCAGCATGGACATCTCCTGGAGGAACTGGCGCTTCAGGTCCTCGCGGTCCAGCTCGTCGGTGAAGGCCATCCGGACCGCGCGCCCGACGATCTCCTCGCCCTCCGGGCGCCGCTCGGTCTCGTAGCTGTCGAGCAGTCCGGGCGCCGCGATTCCGCGTACCGCCAGAGCCAGCTTCCAGGCCAGGTTCCAGGCGTCCTGGATGCCGGTGTTCATGCCCTGGCCGCCGGCGGGCGGGTGCAGGTGCGCGGCGTCGCCGGCCACGAACACCCGGCCGTCCCGGTAGCGGTCGACGATGCCGTGGCTGATCCGGAACACCGACGACCAGCGCAGGTTCGACGCCCGGGTGCCGGGTGGGGCCAGGTGGTCGAGCGCGGCCTGGACGTCGGCGAGCGTCGGCGCGGCCAGTTCCTCGCTGAATCCCGGCGGTGCGTCCTGCCCGCCGGTCTGGGCGAAGAACCTGGGCGGCGCCAGCGTCGCGATCCGATACCGGGCCTCGCCGCGCAGCGGGACGCAGACGAGCATCCCGTCCATCCGGCCGTCGGTCTCGTGCAGGAACCGGAGCAGGTGGCCGTCCGGCATGTCCCAGTCCACGTCGACGTCGCCGAGCATGAACAGCTGCGGGAACCGGCCGAGGCCGCCGGTGAAGGTCAGGCCGAGCAGCTCGCGGACCCGGCTGTGCGCGCCGTCGCAGCCCACCAGATACTTCGCCCGGACCGTCTCCCGGCCACCGTCGGCGGTCGCGACCGTGGCCAGCACGCTGTCGTCGTCCTGGGTGAACTCGACCAGCTCGGCGCCGCGCTGCGGGCGTACGCCGAGGGTGGCCAGCCGTTCGGTGAGGATCCGCTCGGTCTCGTACTGGGGCAGGCCGAGGTGGGCGTACGGCAGCTCGGGCAGCTCCCAGCTCATCCGGTGGGTCTCCACACCGTTGACGAACACCATGTTCCCGGTCAGCCAGATCCCGGCGTCCATCGCCTCCCGCACGATGCCCTGGTCCTCCCAGAGCTCCATGGTGCGGCAGTGCACGCCGATCGCCTTGTCCGCCTGCCCGGGCGGCGTGGCCAGCTTGTCGATCACCCGGCACTCGATGCCGCGCCGGGCCAGCTCGACGGCGGCGGTCAGCCCGGTGGGCCCCGCCCCGACGACCAGTACGTCCGTTGTCCTGTCCACGTCGGCCTCCCTGCCGGTACTCAGTGCCCAGGTGCTCCCGGAATCGGCCGCGACGTGGAACAGGCGGCGCCGGAAGTCGAGAAGGAACGGTGCGATCGGCCCAGCCTCCTGCTCGGCGTGCGCCGGGTCGCCGATCCAGCGGTGGAACTCGGCTTCGCTGTTCCATTCAGCGAAGATGTGGAAGATGTCCGCAGCGGGCTCGCGCAGCAGCTCCTCGCGCACGTACCCGGGTATCCCGGCCATCCGGGTGAGGACCTCGGCGTAGCCGCGCTCGAACTCGGCGAGCCGGGCGGCCGGCACGGTGACCTCGACGTCCACGAAGATCGTCGAGCCGGCGCCGCCGGGATCGCGCATCACCCGGTAGCTGCCCGGGCCGGGCGGCTCGACCAGCGGCCGGACGGCGCCGGCGAAGCGCCCGGCGACCGCCCCGTTCTCGTAGTCGCGCAGGGCCGACTCGTCGGCCCACTCGGTGACGACGACGAACACGCGCGGGTCGCTGGCGTCGAGCAGCAGGTCCTGCCGGAGGTTGCCGGCCAGGCCGGCGATCTGCCCGGCGGCCGTCCGCCACGCCGCCGCAACGGCGGGCTCGCACCCCGGACGCGCACGCATCCGGACCATCGTCCTGATCATGAGGTCTCCTTCGACGGCCTACGCGGGCAGACGGTGGACCTGTCGAGGCCGGCGGGCCCGGACCACCACGACGTCGTCCTGCGCACCCTGCCGGAGGTCGCGTCAACCCGCCGTCACCGGCGGGCGGCGGGCAGTCCGCGACCGGTGACGCCGTGGGGACGGGCCCGGACTAGTCGTCCAGCGCGGTACGCGGGACCGTGTCGGGCGACCAGGTGAACTGGTAGCGCGGGCCGGCGACCGACTGGGCGAACGCCTTCGCCGCGGCCGAGGAGCTCACGATGCGCCAGTCGAGCTCCTTGTTCACCTCGAACCAGATGAGGCCGATGATGTCCTTGTGTCCGGGCAGCGCCCGGAACGCCTCCTTGATCCATTCGGCTTTGCGCTTGTGGCCGTCGGAGGCACCGGTCTCGGTGATGACCATCGGCTTGCTGCTGAACGTGCGGATCTCCTTGATGGTGGGGTTGAAGATCGAGTCGAAGGACCGGTACCTGGAGAACGCCCCCGTGCCGTAGTAGCCGGTGGCGCCCACCCAGTCGACGTAGTCGTCGCCCGGATAGAGGGCGGAGAGCTTCGGCGTCGACCTGCTCCATCGGGCGTTCGGGCTCCAGACCCAGCTGACGTTGGTGGCCCCGACCGATTGGAACAGATCATGTACGTGGCGCCACGCCTTGACGTAGTCACCCTTTCGGTTGCCGTTGACCGACTCGCACCACGGGTACCAGAAGCCGTTCATCTCGTGTGCGAACCGGATCGCCACCGGGTAGCCGAGCGACTTGATCCCTTCGGCCCAGGACCGCAGGTAGTCGTCGAAGTCCCCCCGCGCGATCCGGGACAACCGGTAGGCAGGCTGGTTGGAGCGGAGCTTGTCGATCTCACGGGCGGGCAACCGCTTCTTGCGGGCCGCTTCGTCCAGCCGGTAGTCCCAGGGTTCCCAGCCCAGCATCGGCAGCATGCCCCGGTCCTTGATCCGGTCGAAGGGCGTCCGGTCGAACTGGTCGGCCGCCCACCCGGCGCTGAACAGCATCACCTGCGGCTGGTGCTTGGCGGCCGCCGTGAACGTGTCCAGCGCGGTGAAGTCGTACGGGCCCTTCTGGGTGAACGCCCCGATGAACGTCTTCCCCGCCGGCGGGAAGAGTTGCCGCTCGGGTGGTGGTGACAGGATCGGGTCGGGCGGCGCGAGCCCGTTGGCTTCGGTCGTCACCACCGAGTCCTGTTGTTCGGCCGGCGCAGGCCGGTGAGCCGCGGGTTCCTCCCGGAACCGGGACGTGGTGACCGGCGCGACGGCGAAGGCGTACGCCAGCAGCAGCACGCCGACCGACACCATCGCGACCCGTGGAACAGTAAGCCTTACCAAGACACTCCCCCGTTTCGCCGCCGCCCGCGACAGCTGCGGGCGGCGTTCCTTCCGGCCGGCCCGGACCGGCCGGCTCGTCTCCTCGTGCTGCTCACGCCGGGCCACGGGACGCCTGGTTGTCGGGCGCGGTGCGCGGCAGCGAGCCCGGCGACCAGGTGAACTGGTAGCGAGGGTCGGCGACCCCCTCGGCGAACGCCTTCGCCACCGCCGGGGAGCTGGCGACCCGCCAGTCCAGCTCCTTGTTCACCTCGAACCAGATGAGGCCGATGATGTCCTGGTATCGGGGCAGCACCTGGAACGCGTCTTTGATCCACTCCGCCTTGCGCCCGGTGGCGTCCGAGGCGCCGGTCTCGGTGATGACCATCGGTTTCCTGCTGAACGTGCGGATCTCGGTGATGGTGGGGCCGAAGATCGCCTCGAAGGAGCGGTAGTCCGTGAAGACCCCCGTGCCGTAGTAGCCCGTGGCGCCCACCCAGTCGACGTAGTCGTCGCCGGGGTAGAACTCGGACATGTTCCCGGTGGACTTGTCCCAGCGGGCATTCGGGCTCCACACCCAGATGACGTTCGTGGCCCCGGCCGCCCGGAACAGATCATGTACGTGGCGCCACGCCTTGGCGTACTCGCCCGGCCGGTTGCCGTTGGTCGCCTCGGACCACGGATACCAGTCACCGTTCATCTCGTGCGCGAACCGGATGGCCACCGGGTAGCCGAGCGACCTGATCCCGTCGGCCCAGGAGCGCAGGTAGGGGTCGAAGTCCCCACCCGTGATGCGGGACAACTGGTAGGCGGGCTGGTTGGAACGGAGCTTGTCGATCTCCCGGGCGGGCAGATTCTTCTCGCGGGCCGCCTGGTCCACCAGGTAGTCCCAGGGTTCCCAGCCCAGCATCGGCAGCATGCCCCGGTCCTTGATCCGGTCGAACAGCGTCCGGTCGAACCGGTCGGCCGCCCACCCCGAACTGAACAGCATCACCTGCGGCTCGTGCTTGGCGGCCGCCGCGAACATGTTCGTCGCGGTGAAGTCGTGCGGGCCCTTCTCGGTCATCAGGCCGATGAACGCCTTGCCGGCCGGTGGGAAGAGTTCCGCAGCCGGTCGGGGCGACTCGGCCGGTGCGGCCGTCGCCAGCGCCTCGCCCGTCCGCACCGCGCCCGGCTCGGCCCGCGCAACCCGGCCGGACGGGCCGACCTCCCGGCCCCCGGACATGGTGATCGGTGCGATGGCGAACGCGTAGGTCAGCAGCAGCGCGCCGATCAGCACGACCAGGACCCGCGGAACACTCAACCTCAACATTGCAGAATCCCTTCGGCCGCCACCCGCGACTTCGGCGGGCGTTCCTCGCTGTCGGCGCGAGCGACCAGCTCGGCCGTGTCGTCATCCGCGCGCAGGTACGGGGGTTCGGACATCTAATCGGCCAGCTTCGTGCGCGGGAGCATGTCCGGCGACCAGGTGAACTGGTAGCGAGGATCCGCGACCGCCTTGGCGAAGGCCTTTGCCACGGCCGGTGAGCTGACGATGCGCCAGTCCACTTCCTTCTGCTTGTCCACCTCGAACCAGATGACGCCGATGATGTCCCGGTAGCGCGCCAGCATCCCGAATGCCTCGGTGATCCACTCGGCCTTGCGCCCGTTGGCGTCGGAGGCACCGGTCTCGGTGATGACCAGCGGTTTGCTGGTGAAGGCCCGGATCTCCTGGATGGATTGGCTGAAGATCGTGTCGAAGGACCGGTAGTCCGAGGTGAACACCGTGCTGTAGTAGCCCGAGATGCCCACCCAGTCGACGTAGTCGTCCCCGGGATAGAACGTGGCAAGTTTTTGCGTCGAGTCGTCCCACCTGTTGTTCGGGCTCCACACCCAGGTGACGTTGGTGGCTCCGGCGGCCCGGAACAGGTCATGGATGTGCCGCCACGCCTTGACGTAGTCACCCGGTTGGTTGCCGTTGACCGACTCGCACCACGGGTACCAGTAGCCGTTCATCTCGTGCCCGAACCGGATGGCCACCGGATAGCCGAGCGACTTGATGCCGTCGGCCCAGGACCGCAGGTAGCTGTCGAAGTCCCCACGCGCGATGTGGGACAACCGGTACTGGGGTTGCTCGTTCCGTGCCCTGTCGATCTCCGGGGTCGGGAGCCCCTCCCTGACGGCTGTCTCACCCAACCGGTAGTCCCACGGCTCCCAGCCCAGCATCGGCAGCATGCCCCGGTCCTTGATCCGGTCGAACAGCGTCCGGTCGAAGGCGTCGACCGCCCACCCGGAGCTGAAGAGCATGACCTGCGGCTGGTGTTCCGCCGCCGCGGTGAACATGTTCATCGCGGTGAAGTCGTGCGGGCCCTTCTCGGTCATCACCCCGATGAACGTCTTTCCCGCCGGCGGGAAGAGTTGCTGAGCCGGTCGGAGCGACGCGCCGGGCTGGGCGAGCGCCTCCGCGTCGGCCTTCGCCACCCGACCGGACCGGGGATCCCCCGGGCCCCGGGAGGCGGTCACCGCCGGCAGGGCGAAGGCGTAGACCACCAGCAGCCCGCCGATCAGCAGCATCACCACCCGCGGCACGGTGAGCCTCGTCATCGCGGGACCCCTTCAGCCGGCACCCGTGACTTCGGCGGGTGCCGTTCCGCGCTGTCGGCGACGGCGGCGGGCTCGGCCGCGTCGTCGTGCTGCTCACGGCGGGCCCGGATGTTCGAGACGAGCGCGATCAGCGGCGGAACGAGCCCGGTCAGGAGGGTCAGGACCGGCCACACCCGCAGCATGGTGAAGCCGTGGTCCAGCACGAAACTCGCCCCGAGCAGGCCGGCGGCGAACGCGGCCCAACAGAAGTGCAGCCGGAAGGTGCCGAGCGACTCGATGGTGCGCAACTTCCCCTTGGCCGTCACCACGAACCCGAGCTTCCGCCGCAGCAGCGCACCGACCGCGGCGGCCACGTAGACCGGCCCGGCGAACAACGCGAGTGCCATGCCGACCAGCCCGATCTCTTCCCGTTCGTGCGGCGCGATGTTGAAGCGGCGCAGCCAGAGCCACAGCAGGAACCAGGTGCCCATGCTCGAGCCCCACAGCACCGACCACACGGTGAGGTCGAGCTGCGCCGAACTCACCCCGGTGAGCAGGTACAGGGCCGTGGCGAAGTTCCCCAGCAACAGGCTGACCGCCACGCTCGGGTAGTAGAACTGGAGCAGACGGTACTGCCAGCGCCGTCGCGCGGGCAGCTCGCGCGGCGCGCGCAGCTCGGGGCGTACCAGGATCTCGCAGATGCCGGCCGCCCAGCGCTTCTGCTGGTTGAAGTAGTCCGCCCACGACGTCGGGCCCTCCCCGAGGGCCACCACGTCCGGGGTGTAGACGCCCTTCCACTGGTTGCCCGTCTCCGGGTTGACGGCGGCGTGGATCCGGATGCTGGTCAGGTGGTCCTCGATGATCGAGTCCTGGTAGCCGCCGATGGTCCGCCACGCCGACGGCCGGTAGAGATGGCCGGTGCCGGTGAGCAGCGGCGCGTCCAGGCCGTTCCCGCCGCGGGCGATCAGACCGTTGTAGAGGTACTGCTGGACCGAGGCGCCGTGGGCCACGAAGTTCTGGTGCATGTTGCCGTAGACCTGCGGCGTGACCACGAAGGCGACGTCCGGGTCGCGGAAGTAGCCGAGGGTCCGTTCCAGGAAGTTCGGCAGCGGCACGTGGTCCGGATCGACGTTGGCGACCACGTCGTACCGGTCCTCGTGTTCGGCCCGCCAGGCGTTGTGGTTGCCCGACTTCGTCCGGGCGCGGAACTCACCGCTCGGCTGGTTGTACTCGGGTCGGCCCTTGCGGCTGAAGTGGTGCACGCCGATCCGGGCGGCCATCTCCCGCACCGCCGGATCGTCCCCCTCGTCGAGGATCCAGACGTCCACCTGACCGCAGTAGACGATCTGCCGCAGGCGCCGCAGGGTCCGCTCGGCGACGTCGATCGGCTCCTTGCTGGGCACGATCGTGGTGAGCAGCGCCACCCGCAGGCCGACCGGAGGATCGACCGGCACCGGGTCCTTGGCGTGGTACGCGAACACCCAGACGACCACGTTCTGCGCGAGGCGGATCAGCTCGACCCCGACGACCACGCAGAAGCCGAGCCGGGCCGCCGCCGTCTGCCAGCCGCCGAGCCCGAGCACGCCCGAGCCGGGTACGTGCGCGGGCAGCAGCAGCCACCCGACGAGCAACAACCCGGCCGCGCTGTTGACGAGGACGAGCAGGGTCAGCATCAGCCGGGCCGCGGGCGAGGCGACACGGCGGAACTCGACCGGCGCCTGCGGGTCCCGCGGCGCGACCAGCGGTCCGGCGACCGCACCGCACTTCGCGTACGCGAGGCGGGCCTTGATGTTCAGTTGCCGACGGTCAGGGCGCCGGCCGGCTGGCGGCTGCGCCGAGGTGACCGTCTGACGCCGGCCGGGGGGCCCCTCCCCCGCGGATTCAGACCGGCGCGTATCGACAGCGACGCCCACGTTTCCCCCAAGGGTTCGACTTGCTCGCCACGAACTCGGCGCGGGCCGATCGTGAGCGGCTGATACGGATGGACACTGCGGATTGCGAGATGACGATCGACGGGCCCGGCGCTCGCCGCCGGCGCGCCACCGGTCAGAGATCGCTCCGCTCGTTCACCAGCAGGGCCAGCGTCAGCCCCGTGAGTCTCCAGACCTGCGCCACCTGATACCTCGTGCGGAGCAGCCGCTCCTTCGCCCCGCCGATGCCCTGCACCGGGTCGGCGCGCTCCCCGAGCCGGATCACCCACAGTCGCCGGGTGCCCCGCAGGCATCCGGCCACGTCGGCGCACTCGGCGACCGGCCCCCGGCCGTCGGCGCGCTGCGGGCCGGTGGCGAGGATGTCTCGCGGCCGGCGGTCGGCGGGCAGGTAGTGCGCCACCAGGTCCCGGCCGACCCGTCCGTCGCCCGCGTCCGTCGAGCCGTAGACGGCGCCGTCGTTGGGTTGCAGGCGGCGTTCGACGACCTCCGCGAGCCGGTGGCTGGCCTGCTGGTGTCCGTCCGGTTCTCGCAGGTCGGCCTGGGCCGGGGCGCCGATCACCGCGATCGCCGCCAGCACCCCCGCGGCCCAGCCGAGCCGGGCGCGGGACAGCGCGGCCGCGCCGAGCATCGCCCACGCCGGAAGGGTGAAGAGCAGGTACTGCGGCAGCCAGACGGGCGTCGCCTGGGCGACCAGCAACAGCGCGAGCGGCGGCACCACCGCCCAGGCGGTGCACACGGCGGCGGAATAGCGCAGCGGGAGGCTGAACAACGCCAGTGCGAGCAGCACGGCGCCCAGTGCGGCGACGCCGAACAGTTCCCGGGGGGTCGCGGCCAACGCCGGCAGGCTCGGGTGCGCGTTCCGCGCGAGCGATACGCCGTGCGGCGCGGCGAGCCAGAGCAACGCGGCCGCGGGCAGCGCGCCCGCCAGCGCGGCGGCCAGCCATCGGAGCGCCTTGTCGCGCCGGAAGGCGAACACCGCCCAGCCGTGCCCGACCAGCAGCAGGAGCGCGACGACGTTGCCCAGGCCCAGCAGCGCCACGGCACCGGCGTAGCGGGCGAAGCGCCAGAACCACGGCCGATCGATCGCCGGCACCAGGAGCGACGTGGCGAGCACCGCGGCGAGCAGGGTCAACGCGTACGGCTGGGCCTCCTGCGCGTACCGCGTCGAGGTCGGCAGCAACGCGAAGAGCACCCCGGCCAGGACCCCGGTGGCCGGCGCGAACATCCGGGCCGCCAGTACGCCGACCAGTGCTGCTGCCGCGGTCATGGCCAGCATGGAGGGCGCGCGCAGGGCGAGGTCGGAGGTGCCGAAGACCTCCGCCCACGCGCGCATCAGCAGGTGGTAGGGCGCTTCGGTGGCGTCGCTCGAGTGGAGGAGGGACCAGTTGTCCCGCCAGGACGAGTTGGCCCTGGCCCAGGTCGCGAGTTCCTCCGTGCGGAGTCCGGGTGCGCCGGCCCCGACGACGCTCAGCGCGCCCATCAGCAGCGCCGGGACCAGCCAGGCGGCGGTACGCCACCGCGGGGCGTCGGTCGCCGGGCGACCGGGGGCGGGGACGCCGTGCCCTTCTCCCCAGGGGTCCTCGACGCTGGCCTCGGCCGACCCGAGCCGGGGCAGGACCATGGTGTCCGAGTCCTTCATCGTGTCTCACGCATCTCCGTGGGATTCCGGCGGTCGTCGCCCAGGCCGCCCCGAGGGACGTCAGGCAGGGTGTCCGCGTGGTGCGCGGATGGCGCAGCATGACCCGCGCCGGAGGGGCCTGGGCCGGTGCCGCAACTCGCTTCGGAGCTTATTGAGCAAACCTCAGCAGAGGACGTCGAACGCCCGCAAAAGCGGCGAAAGTGGCAGCTCAGGACAGATACGGCAAAAGATGCAATGATCGCAGCATCGGGACGGGGCAGCCCACCGCCGGACGGCGGAGCCGCCAAGATCCACCCGGGTATGGCAGGACCAAGATCGACATCGTCGCCTCCGGCGCGCCGAAACTCAGCCTCGGGGCACTACCGGTCCAGGCTCGCCGGAAGGCCGAACGTGGCGAACAGGCCGGGTGCCTTGACCACGTCTATCGCGCGGAGGAGGCCCGCCTCCACGCGTAGCACGATCAGCGCGAACGGGCGGAACGTGGCGTCGCCGGCGCCGCGGACGTAGGCGGCCACGGCGGGCTGACGGTCGGCGGCCATGGGCAGCATCCGCCACTGGCCGGGGGTGTTCATGTCCCGGCACAGCGCGTCGGCGACGGCGGCCTTGCCGGACCACTCGCCGACGTCCGGCTCGATGGTCAACCGGATGTCCTCGCGGAGCAGGTCCACCAGGGCCTGGGGGTCGGCCCGTTCGTGCGCGGCGATGTACCGCCGCAGCAGCTCACGCTGCGCCGGATCCGGAGCACCGGTGGGCGACCACTCCAGTCGACCACCCGGCCACCGGTCGCGGAGCGTCGCCCGAGCGCGCTGCAGGGCACTGTTGACCGCCGGCACGGTCGTGTCGAGCAGGGCGGCTGCCTCACTCGCCGACCAGGACAGCACGTCCCGCAGCACGAGCACGGCCCGCTGGCGGGGCGGCAACAGCTGGATCGCGGCGAGGAACGCCAGACCGAACGTCTCGCGGCCGATGGTCACCGCGTCGGGGCCGGGGTGCTCGTCGAGCAGTTCATCCGGGTACGGCTGCAGCGGCGGGCGGGTGCGCCGTAGCGTGTCCAGGCAGGCGTTGGTGGCGATGCGGTACAGCCAGGTTCGGACGCTGGAACGCTCCTCGAACGCGTCCCTGGACCGCCACGCCCGCAGGAAGACCTCCTGCACGTGGTCCTCCGCCGCATCGAACGAGCCGAGCATCCGGTAGCAGTGGACCTGCAGTTCGCGGTGGTACCGGCGGGTCAGCTCCGCGAAACTCGTGGCGTCCACAGCACCGTTCATACCCCTACCGACGAGAAAAAGTTGGCCGGCTCATCGGACACTTCACGGCCCCGCTACGTCTACCCGGGTATGGCAGTTGTGGAAGCGGACATCTCGATGTCGCTGGACGGGTTCGTCACCGGCCCCGATCTGGACCGGTGGCCCGGGTTCGGCAAGGGCGGCGAACGCTTGCACGCGTGGCTCGACCACGACGAGGGGCGGCGGCTGAGCAGGGCGACGTTCGCCGCGTCCGGCGCCGTCGTGACGAGCCGGCGGGTGTACGACGACACCGATGGCTGGGCGGCCGAAGGCGGCTTCTTCCGCATGCCGGTCTTCGTGGTGACCCACCGGCCACATGGCGTCGTACGCAGGGGCGACACCACGTTCACGTTCGTGACCGGCGGAGTGGCCGCCGCGGTCGAAGCGGCCAGGGCAGCTGCCGGCGACCAACGGGTCCACATCATGGGCGGCGCGTCGGTCATCCAGCAGGCGCTGCGGACCGGACTCGTCGATCGCCTGCGGCTGCACGTCGTACCGCTCCTGCTGGGGTCCGGCACCGCGCTGTTCGACGGCGCCGGTCCGGAACTGGACCACCTGGACACCGTCGACACCCCGGAGGCCACCCACGTGACCTACCGGGTGGGGCGAGTCGGAACCTGACCCGCGACGGCTGCCGCCGGCCGGCCGCCGACTGCGGCGCGCCGGAGGTGAGGTACGGCGTGGGCGGGCGCACACCAGTTACTCCCACTCGGGCGGCGATCCCCGGCCGGTGAATTCTGAAGCGCCACCGGGGCCCGGTGTCGACTGGCAATTCTCACTATCGAGACTGGATGGCAGCACTATCCGCGCACAGAGTCCAATCCGGTTCAATTCCGGCACACATCGAACCGATCCGACCGCCTACCCACTTCACGATTGCGCTTGGTGGCCGACGGTTACCCACCGCGTTGCTGACGGGACGGGGCTCCGCTAGCCTCGACCGCAGGCCAAGACAAAGCGCCCGGCTGTGGAGACGGAGGACAGCAGGATACGCGGTCCGAGTCCACTCGCCGAATGAGCACCTCGCCATCGCGCGACGAAACGCCGGCAAAAGCGCATCCTGGCTGCGCGGTTCGCGACGCGTCGATTCCTTATTCCGCAGCCCGACCGGCGCGACATCGCACCAATCGAATACCTGCCCCGTACGGCATTCTCGATGATTGGAGGTATCGTGGCGGATTCAATCGAGCAAGCCGTAAGGCGCGCCATCACCACAATGCGGGAGCACCTCGGCGAGCAACTCACCGTGGACGACATGGCACGCGCCGCGATGTTCAGCAAGTTCCACTTCACCCGCATCTTCCGGCACACCACCGGCGTCTCACCCGGACGGTTCCTCTCGGCGCTGCGGCTGCAGCGAGCCAAGCATCTGCTTGTTTCCACGTCGTGGAACGTGGCCGACATCAGCATGTACGTCGGTTACAACAGCGTCGGAACCTTCAGCTCCCGATTCACCAGAAGCGTCGGGATGTCGCCGACCACGTACCGCAAGCGGTCCGGGTTCGCCCGCCGCATCCCCACCGACCCGCGCTTCGCCGTGGGGCACACCTCCACGGCCAAGGTGTACGGCCGGATCTCCCTGGGGGCCGGCCAGGCGCCCGGACCGGTGTTCGCCGGCCTGTTCCCCAACCGGGTCCCGGAGGGCCAGCCCGTCCGGTGCGCGATCCTCGCCGGCCCAGGCGCATACCAGTTCGACGCCGTGCCGCCCGGCACCTGGTACCTACTGGCCCAGTCGGTCTCCGACGATCTCGACGAGCCTGCCCCGCATGATCCCGAACGTCTGGTGTCCGTCGCCAGCCACGGGCCGCTCACCGTCCATAAGGACCGCGTGATCCGCACCGACCTGCGGCTCCAGCCGGCGCGGGCCCTGGACCCGCCGGTGCTGCTGGCGCTACTCGACGCCCGCGAGTTGGCCCTGGGCAGGACCGCAGCCCGGGCGGAGACCGATCACCTGCCGTCGATCATGCCGGCCACGGCGCAGGTCCCGCCCCTGCGCGCGTCAGACCGCAGCGCAGCCTGACCGGCGAGCTGATGCGTCGCGGCCGCCAGGTCCGGAGCCGGCCGCCCGGGCCTGGCACAGCCGGCCGGCGCGCGCCGCAACCCTGAAGAGGACGGCACACCTCGGTCGCTCGTACGGTGGTTCAGACAGCGCCGCCGCGCTCGGCGGAGCAAGGCCGAGGGAAGTCGATGCGCATCTCCGATCTGAGCAGGCGGACCAACGTACCCGTTGCCACGATCAAGTTCTATCTCCGGGAACGGCTGCTCCCGGCGGGCACGCCAACCGGACGGAACCAGGCGGAGTACGGCGAGACGCATGTACGCAGGCTGCGGCTGATCCGGGCGTTCACCGGCATCGGGCAGCTGGATCTCTCCACCGTCCGGGAACTGCTGGCCGCAATCGAGGCCAACCACTTGTCCCTGCCGGAGCTGTACGACCTGGTCACCCAGTCGATCTCCCCCGCCGAGCCGGCGACCGGCGAGACCTTCGACGTACGACGGGCCCGGGCCGATGTGGACGACTTCATCGTCGAACTGGGCTGGCGGGTGGTCCCCGACGCGGCGAGCCGGGATCGGCTCGCCCACGTTCTGGCGGCACTGCAACACCTCGGCTGCGGTTGCGGCGTCGAGTTCTTCAAGCCGTACGCGGCCGCAGCGGAGCATCTGGCGGTCCGCGAGCTCGATCTACTCCCGGCTGACGGCCAGAACGCCGACCGGGCCGCCGCGGTGGTGCGGACCATCCTCCTGGAGGTCGCGCTCGCTGCGCTGCGCCGAATGGCGCAGGAGCACCACGTCACGTTGCGGTTCGCCCGAACCACCGCCGAGCCGGCCTGAGCCGGTGCCGGAGTTGCGGGTCCGCAGGGAGGCCCACTCGTGAGCCTGCCCGGAGGCGACAGCCAGCCGTCCGGTCCGCCCACCGACCGCCATTGTGTCCGCAATGGAGAAAGCGGGCGACCTGCGGTCTCGACACCGGTGAGCGAGCAGCCTGGGAGATGAACGCTATGTCCCGCCCGACGCATCCTGGTTGAGCGAAGGCCCGATCCCGATGACGACCGAGGCATCGGACGTTCTGGTCGCCACCTAGCGGCCAGAGGATCGCCCCTTGGATGGGCTCAGCTCACCCTAGATCCGTTCGCCGCGACAGCGCGAGGAGCCTGACTTTGCCACTCGATCGCCTTTCCGCGCACCCACACACCGCGCCCATGCGAGGGATTCTGCTCGCGGGCGGCACCGGAAGCCGGCTTTGGCCGATCACCAAGTCGGTCTCGAAGCACCTGATGCCGGTCCACGACAAGCCGATGATCTTCTATCCGCTGTCCACCCTACTGAACATCGGGATACGGGAGATCCTGGTGATCACCGCCCCAACGGACCGAACGCTGTTCCACCGTCTGCTCGGCGACGGGTCCCAGTGGGGCCTGCGCTTGGAGTACGCCGTCCAGCCCGAGCCCGAGGGGATCGCCCAGGCGCTGACGATCGGTGAGGACTTCCTGGGCGGGCTCAGCTCCGCCCTGATCCTCGGGGACAACCTGTTCCACGGCATGGACTTCGGGTCCTGGGTGAGGTCGGGGGTCGAGCTGGCCGGCGGCCACGTCTTCGCGTACCCAGTGGACCGGCCGTCGGACTACGGCGTGGTGGAACTCGACGCTGACGGCCGGGTGCTGTCGCTGCAGGAGAAACCAGCGCAGCCACGGTCCCGGTACGCCGTACCCGGCCTCTACTTCTACGACACCGAGGTGACCAAGATCGCGCGTACCTTGCGGCCGAGCCCGCGCGGCGAGCTGGAGATCACCGCAATCAACGACTACTACCTGCGGGAACGGACGCTGCGGGTCACCGTGATGGACCGTGGCTCGGTCTGGCTGGACATGGGCACCGTCGCCGACATGGTGCGTGCCTCCGAGTACGTGCGGGTCGTCGAGGAGCGGCAGAACATCAAGGTCGGCTGTATCGAGGAGGCGGCCTGGCGGGCCGGGTTCATCGACGACGCGCAGCTGCGCACCCTCGCACAGCCGCTGATGAGCAGTGGGTACGGCGAGTACCTGCTGCGCCTGCTGGGCTAGTGCCACGCCTGCCGGTAGCAGACAATGCGAAGGGAACATCGATGCGGATCCTTGTGACCGGTGGGGCAGGCTTCATCGGCTCGTGCTTCGTGCGAATGGCGCTGCGCGGCAAGCTACCGGGGCTGCACGACGTTCGGCTCACGGTGCTGGACGCGCTCACCTACTCCGGCAACCGAGCGAATCTCAGCCCGGTCGCCGACGATCCCCGGCTGGCGTTTGTGCACGGCGATATTTGCGACGCCGATCTGGTCGACGCGCTGCTGCCCGGGCACGACGCGGTCGTGCATTTCGCGGCCGAAACGCATGTCGACCGCTCGATCGACGGCGGCGCCGCGTTCGTGCGCACCAACGTGCTCGGCAGCACTGTCCTCCTCGAGGCGGCCACCCGGCACGGTCTCCGCCGCTTCCTGCACGTGTCCACCGACGAGGTGTACGGCTCGATCGACGTCGGCTCCTGGAAAGAACACTTCCCCGCCAGCCCGAACTCGCCGTACTCGGCCAGCAAGGCCGGCTCCGACCTGCTCGCACTGGCCTACCACCGCACCCACGAGCTACCCGTGGTGGTCACCCGGTGTTCCAACAACTACGGGCCTTACCAGTTCCCGGAGAAGATCATCCCGCTGTTCGTCACCAATCTGCTGGAGGGGCGTACGGTGCCGCTCTACGGCGACGGCGGCAACGTCCGGGACTGGCTGCACGTGCACGACCACTGCCGCGGGCTGGCGCTGGTTCTCGCCGGCGGTCGTCCCGGGCAGATCTACCACATCGGCGGCGGGGTCGAGACCACCAACAACCAGCTGGCCGACATGCTGCTGGAGGCCTGCGGCGCAGGCCGCGACCGGCTCCGGTACGTACCCGACCGCAAGGGGCACGACCGGCGCTACTCGCTCGACATCACGAAGATCTCCACCGAGCTCGGGTATCGGCCGCTGGTGCCCTTCCGGGCCGGGATCCTCGCGACGGTCGAGTGGTATCGCGCGAATCGCCCGTGGTGGGAGCCGCTGCGCCGCCGGATGGAGCAGGAGATGACCCTGACCGCGCACTGACCGTGAGTGGACACCACCACCGCGGCAACCCGGCACGCCGAGTCATACAACGGGCAGGGCGCGGCCACCCGGGAACGGGATCACGCAATGTGGAAGATGCGCCCCGACCGGCCCGGATGTGAGCGTGCAGGGGCGAGCGATTTCACCTCCGCGCGGACAGGCGATGAACCTCCGACACGCGTTGACGCACCCACCTCGCGACCCGCACCGCCGGGTCTGGGGCCGGGTCCGAACCCCGCACGCTCCACCTCTGGAAGGGAACGGACATGATCACCACGAGCACACCATCCACTGCCACCCGGTCCTGCCCCGACGATCAGGCGACCGCCGTTCGCACCCATCTCCCGGCGCAGGGGTGACGATGGCCACCAAGACCGCAGTGGTGCTCGGCGCGAGCATGGCCGGGCTCTTCGCCGCCCGGGTGCTCGCCGAGACCTACGACACCGTGCTGGTCGTCGACCGGGATGAGGTGCTGGGGGTACGCGAGAGCCGTCGTGGCGCGCCGCACACCCGTCACGCGCACGGCCTGCACGCCCGGGGGCACCTCATCGTGGAGGAACTCTTCCCGGGCCTCACCGCCGAACTGGCCACCGCCGGGGTGCCCACCGGCGACCTGGGGGAGATGCGGTGGTACTTCAACGGCCGCCGGCTCAAGCCCGCCCGCACCGGACTGATCTCCGTGACGACGGACCGGCCGGTGCTGGAGCACCACGTCCGCGCCCGCGTCGCAGCCCTGCCCAACGTTCGTTTCCGGCAGCGGTGCGACGTGCTGAACCTGGTCGCGACGCCCGGCCGGGACCGGGTTGTCGGCGTCCGGGTGCACCCGCGCGACGCGGCCGAGGAGACCCTGGACAGCGACCTCGTCGTGGACGCCACCGGCCGTGGATCCCGCACCCCGGCATGGCTGACCGAACTCGGCTACGAACGGCCGACCGTGGACGAGGTGAAGGTCGGCATCGCCTACACCACCTGTCACTACGGCACCCGCCCCGAATGGTTCGACGGGGTGCAATCGATCAATCCGGTGGCCTCGCCAGCCCATCCCCGGGGTGCGTTCTTCGGCCAGGTCGGGCCGGACACGTGCATCCTGTCGCTCACCGGGATCCTCGGCGACCATCCGCCCACCGATCCGCAGGGGTTCCTCGAGTTCGCCCGCACGCTGCCGGTGCCGGACGTGTACGAGGCGATCCGGGACGCCCAGCCGCTCGACGCTCCCGAGTCGTTCCGTTTCCCGGCGAGCAAGCGGCGCCGGTACGAGCGGTTGCGGAGGTTTCCCGACGGCCTACTGGTCATGGGGGACGCGGTGTGCAGCTTCAACCCCGTGTACGGGCAGGGGATGAGCGTTGCCGCGATCGAGGCGATGACGTTGCAGAAGTACCTGCGTGCCGGTTCTCCGGCGCCGCTGCGGTTTCTGCACGACATCTCCCGGGTCATCGATGTGCCGTGGGACATCTCGGCAGGGGGCGACCTGGACTTCCCGGAGGTGGAGGGCCACCGGAGCGTGAAGATCCGTGTCGGCAACGCCTACATCGCCCGGGTGCAGTACGCGGCGACCAAGGACGCCGCCGTCACCGACCAGTACATGCGGGTGGCCGGCCTGATGGACCCACCGTCGTCGCTGATGCGGCCGGCCATCATGGCGCGAGTGCTGCGGCACTCGCCGCGTCGGCCGCAGCCGGCGTCGTCCTGGCTCGCCACCGCGCCGGCCCCGCCGGTGCGCCAGGCCTGAGACGGCCGGGTCCGCCGGGATGTGCCGGAGAAGCGTACGGCACATCCCACGCGGTCAGCCCGCGTCCGGTAGCCGGGTGAACTGCATGTCCATCCAGTGGCGCCACATCGTGTCGTCGGTGCGCCGTTCCCAGCGGGCCGCCATCGACCGCCCGTCCTCGCCGATAGCCAGCCTCACCCGCATGTCGTCGTTGGCGAAGGTCCACACGCCCTCGTCGTCGACGCTGGCCCGCATGGTGGTGAAGGTTCCTGAACTGTCGAATGAGCGCATCGCGTAACTGTCGTCGGACGGGTCGTGCTCGCCAATCATCTCAAGGACCCGCATCCGCTGCGGGCCCATCTGCACGTCGGCATGATGAAGCAGAAAAACGTTATCGAACCATTCATAAACATCGGTTCCAGAAATGGCGATACTTGGCTCGGGCGGTTCGGCGATTGTCTCTCCGGTCGTCTGCCACCTGCCGACGAGCGCTTCGAGTGGCTTGAGTGCCCTAGTGTCCACCATTGCGAGGATCCTTTGTTCGGTGGTCGACGCCCGTCAGATTACCCAGCCTCGCGGCTGCCGTCCCCCGGATTGCGACACACCGGTTCCGGCGCGAATCCCGCACGCATGAAGTAGCCCCGGGGCGAGGTGCGGGCCGACGATGGTCTCGTCGTTCGACCCGATCATCACGAACAGGCAGGTGCCATTCGGTGAAGCCATTTCGTATCGACATTCCGGAGACCGTCCTGGACGACCTCAGGCGCCGCCTGGCCGCGACCCGCTGGCCCGACGACACGCCCGACACCGGCTGGCAGCGCGGCGTGCCGCAGTCGTACCTGCGCGACCTCGTCGACCACTGGCTCACGAAGTACGACTGGCGCGCCGCGGAGGCGCGATTCAACCAGTACCCGCAGTTCGTCACCGAGATCGACGACACACGGGTGCACTTCCTGCATGTCCGCTCCCCCGAGCCGGACGCCCGGCCACTGCTGATCACCCACGGCTGGCCGGGCTCGATCGCCGAGTTCCTCGACGTGATCGGCCCGCTGCACGACCCGGTCGCCCACGGCGGCTCGGCGCAGGACGCGTTCCACCTGATCATCCCGTCGCTGCCCGGGCACGGCTTCTCCGGCCCGGTGCGCGAGACCGGTTGGGACTACACCCGGATCGCCCACGCGTGGGCCGCACTGATGCAGCGGCTGGGCTACGACTCCTACCTTGCCCAGGGCGGTGACCACGGCGCGTACATCTCGCTCGAACTCGGCCGGTTGTTTCCGCAGCGGGTCGCTGGCGTGCACGTCAACATGTTGCTCACCGTCCCCGGCGGAGACCCCGCCGAGCTGGCCGCGCTGACCGAGGATGATCTGGCCCGCCTGGGCAAGCTGGCGTACTTCGACGCCGAGGTGTCCGGCTACATGAAGGTCCAGTCAACCCGTCCGCAGACGATCGGCTACGCCCTCACCGACTCTCCCGTCGGCCAACTGGCCTGGATCGTGGAGAAGTTCTACGAGTTCACCGACTCCACGGACGCCCCCGAGGACGCCGTGGACCGGGACCTCATGCTCACCAACGTGATGCTCTACTGGCTGACCGGCACCGCGGCCTCCGCGGCGAACCTGTTCTACGAGGCCCGCGAGTACATGCGTGAGGTGTTCACCCCGGGTACCGCGCCCGCGCCTGTTCCCGTGCCGATCGGGGTGGCGGTCTTCCAGCCGGACTTCGCGCCGGTGCGATCTCTCGCCTTGCGGGACTACCCGACGATCAGCCACTGGAGCGAGTTCCCCCGAGGGGGTCACTTCGCCACCATGGAGCAGCCGTCCGCGATGGTCACCGACCTCCGCGCGTTCGCGCGGTCCCTGCGCTGAGCAACCGGCCAGCTGCGGTGATCGCGCACCGCCGGCGGTGCGCGATCACCGCAGCTGCCCGACGAACAGTCCCCGACCGGACTGGACCTGCGGCAGGTACTCGACGGTGCAGCCGGCCCGCTGAAAGGCCGCCTGGTATTCCGCACGCGTCCACACCCCGAACACCTGACTCTCGGAGAAGTGCCGGATGCCGTCGGCGTGCGCGATGACGTAGTGGCTGTCGATGCGGGCGGCCCGGTCGAGCCGCTCGGTGCGGGAGACCCGGGAGATCGTGCGGTCCGCCCCGCGGATGATGTCGGCCGCGATGTGCCCGGCGAGGAAGGTCTCCGGGAAGTACCAGGGTTCGACGACGAGCACGCCGGCCGGATTCAGGTGCGCCGCCATCCGGGCGACCGCCTGCCCCATCGCCTCCACCGACGGCAGGTACGCCACCGCGGTCGACAGCGAGATCACCGCGTCGAAGCGACGTCCGAGGTCCAGCTGGCACATGTCCGCCACGTGCAGCGGGACGCCGGGCAGCTTGGCGCGGGCAACCGACACCATCGCGGTCGACAGGTCCACCCCCTCCAGCCGGTCTATCGACCCGCGCAAGCAGCGCAAATGCTCGCCGGTACCGCACCCGACGTCCAGCAGCGACGCCACCTGCTGCCGGCGGGCGCGGACCAGTTCGGTCACCAGCGCCGCCTCGGCCGCGAAGTCCTGCCCGCGCGAGGAGTAGACCAGGTCGTACACCTCGGAGAGTTCCGCACCGAACACGACTTTCCCTTCGGTTGGCGGCGGTCCGCCGGTTACCCCCGGGAACCGCCGGTGGCGCCCGCGCGCCGGGCGGCCAGGCGGCTCTCGACCGCCTCGCGCAACCTCCCGGTCACCAGCCGCACGTCGTCATCGGACAGCCCCTGGTGCAGCGGCAGCAGTAGGGTGGTACGGCTCGCCTCTTCGGTGCCGGGCAGGTCGGCCGACCCGAAGAGGGGCACGTGGTGCAGCGGCGCGTAGCGGAACGTGGTGTAGACGTCGGCCTTGAGCAGGTCCTCGGCCACCTCGTCGCGTATCGCAGCGGCCATCTGCACCCAGTAGAAGTAGTAGGAACTGATGTGCCCGGCGGGCAGCGGCGGTGGCAGCCGCACCCCGTCGACGTCGTGCAGCAGTTCGTCGTACCGCTCTGCGATCTCGCGTCGGCGGCGGACGAACCCAGGCAGCCGCCGCAGCTGCACGCTGCCGATGGCCGCGGTCATGTCGTTGCCGATCAGCCGCCGGCCCGGCTCGTCGACGTGCAGGTCCCACCAACGGCTCGACACGCGAGCCGCGGTGGTGAAGGAGCTGCGGTCCTCCAGCCCGTGGTAGGCCAGCCGGTTCGCCCGCCGCGCCAGGGCCGGATCCCGCACGTACAGCATCCCGCCGTCACCCGTGGTGATGATCTTACGCGAGTCGAAGCTCCACACGGCCAGATCGCCGAAGGAGCCACAGCTGCGGCCGGCGACGGCGGAGGCCGGAGCACACGCGGCGTCCTCGACCAGCGGGACGCCGCGCCGGCGGCACACCTCGGCGATCTCCGCGATCTCACCGGGGTACCCCCCGTAGTGCAGCACCATCACCGCCTTCGTCCGGGGGCCCAGGACCCGTTCCACGTCCGCTGCGGACGGGTTCAGGGTGTGCGGGTCGACGTCGCAGAACACCGGCCGGGCCCCGGCCGCCAGCACCGCGTTGGCGTTGGCGACGAACGCCTGGGACGGGAGCACCACCTCGTCGCCCGGGCCCAGCCCGACCAGCTCCATGGCGAGAAACAGGCCGGACGTCGCGGAGTTGATGAAGATCATGTTCTCACCGGGTACGCCCACGTGGTCGGCGAACTCCGCCTCGAACCGCGCCGCCCTGGACCCGTAGCCGACCCAGTTGCTGGCGAACGCCTCGGCTACGGCGGCGAGTTCCTCCTCGCCGAGCGCGGGCTGGAAGACGTTGAGCACCGCAGGTTCACCGGCCCGCGCCGCGGGCGATCCGGGCCTCGATGGCGGCGACCGCCTCGCTCGGGCTCGGGGCGGCCAGGTAGTCGGCGTACACGCTGGCCGCGCCGTCGCGGAACGTCGGGTCGGTGAGCACCCGAGTCACCTGCTCCCGAATCGCCCCGGCCTCCGGCCGTCCGATGTCGAGCACCATCCCTGCCCCGCGGGCGGTCACATGCCGGACGGTGACCGGTGAGGCGGCGTGCTTGGTCGCGCTCATCGCCTCGCCCTCGGCGACGGCGTTCACCCCCGCCTCGGGCGAGTCGGTGACCAGCTGCGGGATCCCCACCGCGGCCGCCGCGGCGTAGCTGGCGAAGCCGCCGTGGTGGATCAGCGCCTGACAGGTCGGCATCAGCTGGTTGAGCGGCAGGTAGTCGACCGTGCGGACGTTGTCGGGCAGGCTGGTCACCTCAGCCAACTGCTTGGCGTTCAGCGTCGCCACCACCTCGACGTCCAAGCTGGCGACGGCATCCAGGAGGGCGGGGATATGGCTCCACCCGCCCTCCAGGTACTTCCGCCAGGACAGGCCGAGTGAGATCGCGATCCGGGGACGCTCCGGCACCGGGTACAGCCAGTCCGGCGCCGGGGTCTGCTGCGAGTACGGGATCCAGCGCACCGAGTCGGTCGGGGTGTCCACCGGCAGCCGCATGCCTTCCGGCAGCGGCGTGATCGTCCACTGCCCGCGCAGCAGCTCCGCGTCGACCTCGACGCCGTAGCGCTCGGCCACCGGGGCGATCGTCTCCAGCATCGGGTCCTGGGCCCCGTTGGCGGCCAGCTTGCCGCTGCGAGCGGCCAGCAGGTCGATCGAGTGCACCCAGTAGTCGGGCGCGGTGATGAACCGGGCCTGGGCCGCACCGCAGGCGCGCGCGGCCACGGCCGCACCGGGGAAGCACGGATCCCACAGCACCAGGTCGGGCCGCCAGGACCGGGCGAACGCCACCAGTGCGTCCATCACCTCCTGCGGCTCCGACGGGGACGCACCGTACGGATGGAAGTCCCACATCGCCGGAAGCATGAACTGGCTGAACGAGTCCCACGCCTCCTGCTCGTCGGCGGCGATGCCCAGGGCCTCGGTGGCCCGGGCGACCTGCGCCCGCTCGGACACGTACGGGCGGCCGGGGCCCATGGGGGTCGGCATCTTCGTCCGGTCACCCAACGGTACGGCGGTCAACCCCACTGCGGTCGTGGCCTCCGCGATGTCCGGGTGTGCCGGCACGCACACCTCGTGCCCGGCGCTCTGCAACGCCCACGCCAGCGGCACGATCGGGTAGAGGTGTGAGGGGTTCGGCCAGATGGGGAACATGACCCGCATCGGAAGTCTCCTAAGGGTGGTGGGTCAGCAGCTGATGAGGACTCGGGGGGTGCTCAGGTTGAACGCCATGTTCGGGTCGAACTGGACCGCGCTGTACGTCTGCGTGCCGGTACCGCGGCACGGCATGTCCAGCCGACCGGAGGTGCCCGGCATCAGGACGACCTCGGTGGGGGTGTGCCACGGAGATCCGTCCGCCGCGTGCCGGATGAGCCAGAGCGTGGTCGGTGCCGAGCAGCCGTTGTGAGCCTGCGAGAAGACCCGGAAGCCGTCCCGGGCGGGGGTGGTCGGCATGGTGATGCAGGTGCTCTCGTCGGCAACCGGCGCGGGTGCGGCCACACCACCGGCGGCCACCACGCCGAGCGACATCAACGCAAGGGCGAAGGCGGTCATGGATCGGGCTCCTCTCGTTCGGTCCGGTCAGCTGTCGAAGTGCAGGGCGTCGTGGATGGTCTGGTCCACGGAGTTGCCGGCGCGGTCGGTGAACTGGGCGCGCAGCGACAGGCTCCGCGCGCCGTCGGGCCGGGTGACCGTCGCGACGTAGCCGCGCGGCCCGCCCGGCACGACGCGGGCCTGGTGCCAACTGGTGCCGCCGTCGGCGGACACGCTGACCACGAGTTGTCCTGGCGCACCGACCGTGGCCCCGGGCTGGGGCTCCACCGAGACCGGGATCTGGACGACCGGCCTGTCGCCGAGCCGGTTGGTCTCGTCCACCTCCGGGAAGAACCGCACCACCCACAGCGGCAGGGGGATCGGGTCGCGGCTGGTGCCGTCGACGTCGACGGTGAAGGTCCATGTCGCGTCGACGCCCGTGGACATGAGGAACATCGACCCGCGCTCGGAGACGTTGTTGATGCGGAAGGTCGCCCGGCCCGGCGGCACCGGCACGGTCAACTGGCCGCCCGTCGACGTGCCCAGCGGCACGCCGTCGCGGAACATGCTGATCGACGCGTGGTCGGAGCGCGAGCCGGCCCGGTGATTGTCCTGGTCGGTGTAGAGCGGCACCCCGAACCACATCCGGTCGCCCCGCACCGCGGCGTGGTCCGGCCGGAACAGGTACGGGCCGAACACCGCGGCGTTCCAGCGGTCGGTGTACCGCCGGCCCGCCAGGTACGGCTTGTAGTCCGATCCCATCGCCGTCGCATAGACGGGCACACCGTTCAGGAGGATCTGCTCGCCGAACGACCCCGACCACTGCGTGTCGCGGGCGTCCAGCAGATGCGTCACCCGGGCGGGCAGGTCGTACGGCAGGAGCGTGCCGGAAACGGCGGCATACCCGGGCGCCAGCCCGTACCAGCCCTTGACGCCCATGCGGCCCGGCCCCTGGCTGTGGTGGCGGGAGGTCAGCACGGCGAGTTCCCGGTCGGCAACGGTCCGGTGGAACCCGGTGAAGAACTGTCCAGGCAAGGTGTTGATCAGGTTGTAGGTGTACGGGGTGTTACGGAAGTCGCCCTTCGGGCCGGGAACGCCCCACGTCGAGGAGATCCCCGAGGTCATCTCCGCAGCCGTCACCGCCGGCCCGAGCTGCGCCGTGAACACCGTCCCGAAGGTGCCCGCGGTGAGCGACAGAGAGTAGAGCTGACCGTCGCCGTACCAGCGGTCGAAGCCGACGTCGACCAACGCCGGGCGTGCGTCGCCGCGTTGCACCCGCGTGGTCACCGGCCGGGTCGTACGCGCGTCCACCGTGACCGTGAGATCCCGGTCCAGCATGAGCGTCGGCTGCACCAGGCGGTGCCAGTTCGACTGGGCGTCGACAATGTCACCGACCAGCGTGTACCGGCCCTCGGGCAGCTCGATCGTGGCGACGCCGCCCGTCGGGGTCAGGTACTCCCGAACCGCCGTGTCCAGCCCCAGGACCTGCGACTCGGCGTCGGTGGCGAGGCTTCCGTCGCGGTCGACGTGGCGCACCGTCAGCGTGTGCGTGGTGGTGCCGGCGTCAGCCGTGCGGGCGGCCGGCCCGGCCACCCCGTCCAGCCGCAGGCCGGGTGACTCGCCGGTGGCCAGGCTGTGCGCGAGCGCCCGCCAGGTGTGCCCGGCGGCCGCCTTGACCACCGAGGACCGGGCACCGGTCGTGAGGCGTACCGGCAGGTCGGCGCGGCGTTCGTCGTCGTAGCCGGCAGCGATCAGCCCGGAGACGTCGAACAGCCGCCGGTCGAGCCGCCCTGCGGCGATCAGCGGGCGAGCGTCCTCCGGTACGACGGTCAGCCGGCCGTCCACCCGCTGCGTGGCGAAGCGCAGCCGCTGCCGGCCCGGGGCACTGCTGATCACGACCCGGCCGGTGCCCGCGGACACGGTGACCCGGTCGCCCGTGATCAGCGTGACGTGGCGGTCGCGGGCGGCCGGCGCGGCCGACTGCCCGCCCACCGGCTCCGGGCTCGCGCCTGCCACGCCCGCCGGCGTCAAGGAAAGCACCAGGCCGAGCAAGATGGTGGCGGCCCCGAGCGAGGTGCCCCAGGGGCGGCTCCGGTACCTGCCTGTACTCATCGTCATGACCTCCGAAGGGCTCGGTGCACGGATTCGCTCCGCCTGTCGCGGGCACGGACAAGGAAGATCGTGGTCGTCCGCCGGACGCCGCCGCACCTTCAGGATTGCGGTCCCGGCCCCGCCGGGCTCCCGTCGTCGCACCCGGCCCCGGACGGCACCCTGAAAGGTGCCCACCACACCGCCGACGGGCACCCTGAGACGTGCCGCGCGGACGATCACTGGCCGAAATCTCGAAATGGTGGCTGATGTGACTGACGAAAATTCATCGGCGAATACGTTCACGTGCCGGATCTGCGGCGGAACCGTGCGGCAATGGTTTGACTTCGGGCCGCAACCCATCTCCAACGCCTTTCACCACCCGGGCGACGCGGTGGCCGGGATCCGGTACGACCTGGTGGTCGGCATCTGCGAGTCCTGCACGATGGTGCAGCAGCGCCACGAGTGCCCTCGGGAGAGCATGTTCCGGCCGGACTACCCGTACCGCGCGTCCGGTTCGGCGCTGATGCGCAAGCACTTCGAACAGGTCGCCGAGCGGCTCCTCATGACCGAGCTGACCGGTCCGGATCCGCTCGTCGTCGAGATCGGCAGCAACGACGGGGTGATGCTGCGGACCATCCGGGCCGCCGGCGTGCGGCACCTCGGGGTGGACCCCTCACGCGACGCCGCCGAGGTGGCCGCCGCCGAGGGGATCCGCGTCCGGGTGGACTTCTTCGAACAGTCAACGGCCGCGTCGATCCGGGCGGCCGAGGGCCCCGCGGACGTCGTCTTCTCGGCCAACACCTTCAGCCACGTCCCGTACGTCGACGGGGTGCTGCGTGGCGTGGCGGAGCTGCTCGCCCCGGCTGGTGTGTTCGTGTTCGAGGACCGCTACCTCGGCGACATCGTCGCGAACTCGTCCTTCGACCAGCTCTACGACGAGCACTTCTACCTGTTCGCGGCCCGCTCGGTGCGGGAGATGGTCGCCCGGTTCGGGCTCGAGTTGGTCGACGTCGAGCACCTCGACGTCCACGGCGGATCGCTGCGGTACTCGGTGGCTCGGGCCGGTGCGCGCGCCCCGTCGCCGGCGGTGCGGGACCTGCTGGAACAAGAGAACCGCCAGGGACTGGCCGAGCTGTCGACGTACGAGGAGTTCGCCGCCCGCATCGAGGCCATTCGGTACGACCTGGTCGCGCTCTTGCAGCGGCTGCGGGCCGACGGTAAGCGGGTGGTCGGGTACGGGGCAACCTCCCGCAGCGCCACCGTCACCAACTACTGCGGTATCGGGCCGGACCTGGTGCCGTTCGTCTGCGACTCCACGCCGGAGAAGCAGGGCCGGCTCTCGCCCGGCTCCGGCATCCCGGTCCGGCCCCAGGAGGAGTTCAGCCGCCCCTATCCCGACTACGCGTTGCTGTTCGCGTGGAACCACGCCGAGGAGATCATGTCCAACGAGCGGGAGTTCAGCGAGCAGGGCGGGCGCTGGATCCGCTACGTGCCCACCGTACGTGTGCTGTGAACCGGGCGTACGACGATCGGCGCGGCGGGCGCCGCGCCGATCGTCGTACCGGCAGCTACCCGACGACGGGTTCGGCTGCCCGGTCGGTCTGCTCCGGCTGCTGCCCCTCGCCAGCCCCGCCCGGGGCCGCCTTGCGCAACAGCACCACCGCCAGGAGCGCGAACAGCACCATGGCGCCCGCGGACACCAGGGCGACCACGTGCAGACTGCCGGTGAAGGCGTCCCGCGCGACGTCGAGCAACTGCGTGCCGAGCTGGCCAGGCAGGCTGTCGGCCACGTTGGACGCCGCGGGCAGGTTGTCCCGCGCCTCGGCCGCGGCGTCCGGCGCCACGCCGCCCGGCACGGCGTCGGTCATCCGCCCCTGGTAGACGGCCGCGCTGAGGCTGCCGAGAATCGCCACGCCGAACGCGATGCCGAACTCCCCGTTGGTCTCCGACAGGGCCGACGCCGAGCCGGCCTTCTCCGGCGGGGCGGAGCCCACGACCAGCTGGGTGCTCAGCACGCCCATCGGGCTGGTACCGGCGAAGGCGACGGCGTAGCCGGCCACGACGAGTGCGATGCCACCGGCGCTGTCGGCCTGGGTCAGCAGGAGCAGCCCGACGGTGGTGACGAGCAGGCCACCGGCGATGGTGTAGGCGGGGTTGAACCTGCTCGCCAGGGCCGGGGCCGCCATGTTGCCCGCAATGGCGAGGGCGAACGAGGGCACCAGCCACAGACCGGCAATCAGCGGTGACAGCCCGGCCACCTGCTGGAGGTACATCGACACCAGCAGCGTGATGCCACCCATGGTCGCCGAGCAGAGCAGCGCCACTCCGAGCGCGGCTCGCAACGCGCGGTTACCGAACAGGCGCAGGTCGAGCAAGGGGTGCTCGAGCCGGCGCTGGCGCAGCACGAACACCACGCCGAACGCGATGCCGATCAGCAAGGACAGCAGTTGCGGCACGGCGACGCCGTTCGCGGCCAGCTTCTTCACCCCGTAGATGACCGGCAGCAGGGTCGCCAGCGACAGCAGCGCGCTGAGCGGGTCCAGCCGGCCGGCCTCGGGTGCCTTGTACTCGGGCAGCAGGAACGGACCGAGGATCAGCAGCAGCAGCATGACCGGCAGACCGATCAGGAAGACCGAACCCCACCAGAACGATCCGAGCATCGCCCCGCCGACGACCGGGCCGATGGCCATGCCACCCATGAAGCAGCTCATCCACACCCCGATGGCCAGCCCCTGCTGCTTCGGGTCCTTGAACATGTTGCTGATCAGCGCGAGCAGCGACGGCATCAGGGTGGCGCCGGAGACGCCGAGCAGGGCGCGGGCGACGATGAGGGTCGTCGGGCTGTCCGCGTACGCGGCGGCCGCCGAGGCGGCACCGAACACGGCCGCGCCGATCAGCAGGAGTCTGCGCCGGCCGATCCGGTCCCCCAACGTTCCCCAGGTGATCAGGAAGCCGGCGATCATGAACCCGTAGATGTCAACGATCCACAACTGCTCGGTGCTACTCGCGCCGAGCGCGGCGCTCAGGTGGGGCAATGCCAGGTTCAGCACACTGATGTCCAGGGAAAGCAGCAGTGTCGGCAGTGCTAGCACCGCCAGCCCGATCCATTCCCGGCGGCCAGCCCGTGGGCCCTCCCCTGGAGAGGCGTTGGCGTCCATCGAAATCCCTTCTGCCGATCGGATGCTTTGGGACGATCGCGGCCGGGCCGCTTGCGGGCGCTGCCGACGGTGACCACCACCCGCCGCGGATCTCGTCGCTCATCAGCGGCCGGCTTCCACGATCGATGTGCCTGCGTCTACATCGCTCTGCGACGCCAGTCTGATCGGGAGGACTGTCGGCCGGCTGTCGGTCGGCTGTCGGTGGGGCCGGACAGAATTGTCGACCGCCACGAACGCCGCTGGTGTCGCGGCCGACCAGGTCACGCTACCGTTACGGAGTGCGTTTTCGGATATTGGGCCTGCTTGATGTGCGGACCGATGGTGGCGAGCCTGTCTCGATTCCGGAATTGAAGGTCCGGGCCCTGCTGGCCGACCTCCTGGCGCACGAGGGGCAATTGCTGACGACCGACCGTCTGGTCGCCGACCTGTGGGGCGACAACAGTCCCCGCGATCCGGTCGGTGCCCTGCAGCTGAAGGTCTCCCGCCTGCGGCGGGTACTGGAGCGGGCCGAGCCCGGGGCGCGGGCGATGCTGGTCTCGCAACCCACCGGCTACCTGCTGCGGATGGCCCCCGGCGGCACCGATGCCGGTGAGTTCGCGATGCTGACCCGCCGCGCTCGCTCGGCACCGGATCCACGGTCCCGGGCCGGGTGGCTGGCCGACGCTCTCCAGCTCTGGCGCGGGCCGGCACTGGCCGACTTCACCGACTGGTCGTTCGCCCGGTCGGTGGCCGCCCGGCTGGAGGAGGAGCGACTGATCGCCGTCGAGGAGCACGCGGCGGCGCGGCTGGAGCTGGACGACGGCGAACCGCTGGTCGCCGAGCTCGGCGACCTGGTGATTCGGCACCCGTACCGGGAAGGGCTCCGGAGCCTGCACATGCGGGCGCTGTACCGGTCCGGCCGCCAGAGCGAGGCGCTCGCCAGCTACCGGGAGCTGCACGCCCGCCTGGCCGACGAACTGGGGGTCGAACCGAGCCCGGACCTGGTCGAGCTGCACCGGTTGATGCTGCGGCAGGATCCGGCATTGGTCATGCCACGGGCGGGCACGGCCCTGGCACCGGTACGCCGCCCGACCAACCTGGTCACTCCGATCACCGAGCTGGTCGGCCGCGACGACGCGGTGGCCGAGGTGACGGCGTTGCTGAACAGCGAGCGTCTGCTCACGCTCGTCGGACCGGGCGGCGTGGGCAAGACCCGACTGGCGATTCGCACCGCTGGTGACCAGTTGGCCCGGCACCCCGACGGGGTGTGGATGGTCGAGCTGGCTCCGCTCGGCCGGGCCGGCCCGACGGACGGCGTCAGCTCCGTCGCCTCGGCGGTCATGTCGGTGCTGGGCATCCGGGAGACGTCGCCGCTACCACCGATGGAGCAGCTGCGGGAGGCGCTCGACGGCAAACGGGTGCTGCTGGTCCTGGACAACTGCGAACATCTCGTCGACGCCGTCGCCGGGGTGGCGCAGAAGCTGCTGCCGGCCGTACCGGGTCTGCGGATCCTCGCCACCAGCCGGGCGTCACTGGGCCTGGCGGGCGAGACCCTCTGGTCGGTACCACCGCTCGCGCTGCCCCCGCCGGCCGGGGACCCGCAGCCCGACGCGCTCCTGCGGTACGGGGCCGTCCGGCTGTTCGTGGCCCGGGCCACGGCCGCAGCCCCCGGCTTCCGGCTCGACCACGACAATGCGTCGGCAGTCGCGGTGCTGTGCCGCCGGCTCGACGGCATCCCGCTCGCCCTGGAACTGGCCGCCACGAAGGTCCGGGCGCTGGGCGTGCACGCCATGGTCGCCCGGCTCGACGACCGCTTCCGGCTACTGGCCAGCGGTCACCGTGGGGCACCGGCTCGGCAGCAGACGCTGCGCGGCATGATCGACTGGAGCTGGGAGCTGCTGTCGGAGCCGGAACGCGCCGTCCTGCGCCGGCTCTCCCTGCACCTTGACGGGTGCTCCTTGGCCGCGGCCGAAGCGGTCTGCGGCGGCGGTGAAGTGGCCGACGTGGACGTCCCCGATCTGGTGGCTCGCCTGGTGGACCGCTCCCTCGTCTTCACCACCGTGACCGCCGGTGGTCTCCGCTACCGTCTCATGGAGTCCATCGCGGACTACTGCCTCGCCCGGCTGGGCGAGGAGGACGACGCCGAGCAGGCACGGCACCGCTACCGGGCGTACTACCTCGCCCTGGCCGAGCAGGCCGAGGAGCAGCTACGGGGCGCGGAGCAGCAGCTCTGGCTGACGCGCCTCGACGAGGAGAGCACCAACCTGCAGGCGGTCCACGAGAGCGCGGTACGCGACGGCCTCGCCGACGAGGTGCTACGCCTGTCCAACGCGCTGACCTGGTACTGGTTCCTGCGCGGCCGGTTGCGGGAGGGGTTGCACCGGCTGACCCTGGCGCTGGAGACGCCGGGCCCGATGATGACTGCCGCGCGGGCCCGCGCGGCGGTGTGGCGGGCCGGTCTGGCGGTGGTGGCCGGGGAGAAGTCTGACGCGATCGAGGCCGGACTCAAGGCGCTCGAGCTATACAAGGGCTTGGACGATCCGGTCGGCTACGCGCGAGCCCAGTGGTTCCTCGGGTTCGTCCAGTCCGACTTCGGTGACCTGACCACGAGCACCGACCTGGTACACCGGGCCCTGGAGGACTTCCGGCGGTGCGGCGACCGGTGGGGCGAGGCGGCGGCGTTGAGCACCCTCGCCAAGTACGGCATGGTCCGCGGCGACCTGGCCGCGCTGCAGCGACACGGCGAACTGAGCGCACGCATCTTCACCGACCTCGGTGACCGTTGGGGCCAGTTGCAGGCCACCGACTCGCTGGCGACCCTCGCCGAGGTGCGGGGGGACCACGACCGGGCCGCGCGGATGCACCAGGAGGGGCTGCACACCGCCGAACAGCTCGGCCTGTGGCCGGAGGCGTCGAGCCGGCTGTCCTGGCTCGGCCGGATCGCCATGCTCCGGGGCGACTTCGCGCAGGCCCGGCAGCTGCACCAGCAGGCCCGCCGATTGGCCGTCGAGCACGGCTACAAGCCGGGCGAGATCTTCGCCGAGATGGGCCTAGGCATCGCCGCGCGGCGCGAGGGCCGGTTCGACGCCGCCGAGGAGCACCTGCGTACGGTGCTGGACTGGCTGCCCCGCGAGGACTTTCGGCGGGGTGACACGCTCCCGCTGGCGCTGATCCTGCCGGAGCTCGGTTTCATCGCCGAGCAGCGCGGCGACCCCGTGGCGGCGCAGCACCTGCACCTGGAGGGCCTGCACGTGGCGCGGCAACTGGAGGGCGACCCGCGCGGTGTCGTGCTGACCCTCGAGGGGCTGGCGGGCGCACAGGCCCTCGCCGGCAACCACGCCTGCGCCGCCCGACTGCTCGGCGCCGCCGCGTGGCTGCGGCACACGGCGCAGGCTCCGCTGCCGCCGTCCGAACAGGCCGACGTGGACCGCATTGCGTCCATCGTGATGGCGACTATCGGGGCCGAGGAATTCGCGGTGAACTTCGAGCGCGGCCGGGCAATGAGCCCGGACGCCTGCGTCGACCTGGTCCGCGAGGCCGCCGACGGCCGGACGGAGTCCAGCGGCGCCCGCTGAGAACGCCCGCCGGACAAAGGGCAGGACCGGAGGCGTTCGAGAGCTGACGGGTGATGCCGGGGCGGTGCGGTGGCGGGTGCGATCCGCCTGGCGGCCGGGCCGCCGGAATCCGTCGCACGTCCGCAAGTTCGGCGAGCCGTCGCATGTCCGCACGTGCGGAGAACACGTGTCGCTCCCGGCCCGCTCATGATGAGGTTATCGACTCATCTGGAGGGCGGATGCGAACCGCATACCGGACCTGCCCACTGTGCGACGCCGTCTGTGACCTGCGCCTTACGCTGGACCACGCCGACCGGATCACCTCCGCTCCGGCTGACCCGGACGATCCGTTCTTCCGCGGTTACGCCTGCCCGAAGGGTGCGAACCGGGGCCGCCTCGACGAGGATCTCGACCGGCCGCACCGGCTCGCGCGGGCCCAGACGGGGGCCGATATCGCCGGCTTGCGCACCCGCTCCGCGCCCGGCACGCGGCTGATCGGCCGCCGGCAGTTGCCCTCCAACGCCAACACGTTCACCGATGACTCGGTGATCGACCTGCTGCCCGGCATCGCCGTTTCCAACGGGGTACCGGTCACCGCAGCTCCGGCCAGACCCGCGTGACCGGTCGGCGCAGAGGACACCCGCCGCGGGCAGCGGCGGTCCCGTTTCGCGTTGGGTCTCCCCCCGGAGGCTCGGTGTCATTTTCAGGAGGAGTGATGGTGGAAAGTCCTGTCCCGTCTCGTGAGCAACTCGTCGAGCGCGCCCGCCAACTGGTGCCATTGCTGCAAAAGCACGCGGCCTGGGCGGAGGAGAACCGGCGGCCGCACGACGAGACGATCGAAGCACTGGCCGACGCGGGAATCTTCAAGATGCGGGTCCCCACCCGCTACGGCGGATACGAGTCCGACACCCGGACGTTGGTCGACGTCGGCGCGGAGCTCGGCCGCGGCGACGGCTCGGTGTCCTGGGTCGAGTCGGTGTACACGATTCCGACCTGGATGTCGGGCCTGTTCCCCGACGAGGTGCAGGACGAGGTGTTCAGCACACCGGACGTGCGGGTGTGCGGGACCTTGAGCCCGTCGGCGATGGCCACCCCGACCGACGGCGGCATCGTGGTCAACGGCAAATGGGGCTTCATCAGCGGCGCGCACCACGCCCACTGGCAGGAGATCGTGGCGGTGCTGGTCCGCCCCGACACTGAGCCGATGCCGATCGTCGCGCTGGTGCCCATGACGGACCTGAAGGTCATCGACGACTGGTACACCTCGGGCTTGCAGGGCACCGGCAGCGTCAGCACGGTGGCCCAGGACCTGTTCGTGCCACAGTCGCGGGTCTTGCCGCTGCCGGCGATCCTGGAGGGGCAGCCCGCCTCCAAGCTCAACGCCGACGCCGCGATGTACCGGGCCCCGCTGCTACCGGTCGCGTCGGCGTCCTCGGTCGGCACCCTGATCGGGCTGGCGAAGGGCGCCCGGGAGGCGTTCTTCGAGCGTATGCCGAACCGGAAAATCACCTACACCACCTACGCCAAGCAGGCGGAGGCTCCGCTCACCCACCTGCAGGTCGCCGAGGCGACCATGAAGATCGACGAGGCGGAGTTTCACGCCCACCGGCTGGCCACGCTGGTTGACACCAAGTGCGTCGATGGATCGCCGTGGACCCTGCTGGAGCGCGTGCAGTGCCGCGCCGACCTGGGCGCGGTCGGCCGCCTGACCAGGGAGGCCGTGGACATCTTCATGACCGCCAGCGGCGGCTCGTCCATCTTCAACGACATGCCGATCCAGCGGATCCACCGCGACCTCTGCGCGGCCAACCAGCACGCCCTGATGCACCCCAACACCAACACCGAGCTGTACGGCCGGGTGCTCTGCGGCCTAGAGCCCAACAGCCAGTACGTCTGATCCGTCGACCGGAAAGCGAGCAGACCCATGACCACGAGTACCTCGCCCGCCAGCACCACCGGCACGCTTGATGCCGAGCAGGCCGCCATCGCCGCCGTACCGCAGCGCATGGTCGCGGCCTGGGCCGCCCACGACGCCGACGCCTTCGCCGAGCTGTTCACCGAGGATGGCACGATGATCCTGCCCGGGGTGTACCAGAAGGGCCGCGACGAGATCCGCAGGTTCATGGCCGCCGGCTACGCCGGCCACTACAACGGCACCACGGTCACCGGGCGACCCATCGACATCAAGCCGCTCGGTGCCGGCGCGGTGGCGCTGCTCACCGAGGGCGGCGTGTTGGCGACCGGGGAGACCGAACTCTCCACGGCGGCAGCAATTCGCGCGTCCTGGATTCTCGTCAAGCGCGACGGACAGTGGCTCCTCGCCGTGTACCAGAACTGCCCGCGCGACCCGGCCGCGTAGCCGCGGCAACCCGTCGTTCAGCCGACGCGGCGCCGCCGGCCACCGCCGGCGGCGCCGTCGTCTGTCCGGGTGCCGGCGCCTCCCCAGCCCGTTCGCTTGGCCGGCACCGTTCGCCATCAACACGTACGCGTCCCGCCGCGGCAACCACGAGGTCATGATGCGCGGCACGATCGCCCGGTCATCGCGCCGCCCAGTAGGTGCGGGTGTTGACGAACTCGCGCAGGCCGGCGGCGGCCAGTTCCCGGCCGTATCCGCTGCGCCTGGTCCCGCCGAAGGGCAGGCGTGCGTCGGAGGCGACGACGGCGTTGATGAAGGCGGCCCCGGTGGTGATCTGTCGGGCGAAGGCGACGCCGTGTTCCGGGTCGGCGGTCCACACGCTCAGACCGAGCCCGTACTGCGAGGCGTTGGCCAGCCGGACGGCGTCGGCCTCGTCGGCGGCGACCGCGACGGCGGCGACCGGGCCGAAGGTCTCCTCGTCGAAGGCGGGAATGCCGGGCGCGGTGTTCCCGAGAATGGTGGGCTCGAAGAAGTACCCGCTGCCGGGCAGGGCCCGTCCTCCGGTGAGCAGGGTGGCGCCGGCGGCGAGCGACTCCTCGACCTGTCGCCGGATGGTGTCGCGGAGGTCGCCGCGAGCCATCGGGCCGATGTTCGTGCGTGGATCGGTGGGATCGCCGACGGTCAGGGCCCGGGTGCCGGCGACGAAGGCGGCGATGAACCGCTCCGCGATCGGCGCCTCGACGATGAAGCGCTTGGCGCACACGCAACTCTGGCCGGCGTTGGTGAACCGGGCCTTGACCGCGGCGGCGGCAGCCGCGTCGACGTCGGCGTCGGCGAGCACCACGAAGGCGTCCGAGCCGCCCAGTTCGAGCACGGACTTCTTCACCGCGTGACCGGCGGCGGCTCCCACAGCCGCGCCGGCGCGGTTGCTGCCGGTCAACGTCACGCCGGCGATGCGGTCGTCGGCGATGAGCCGCCGGGTGACGTCGGGTACGCGGGGCTCCTCCACCACGATCGTCGTGAAGACGCCCTCGGGCAGCCCCGCGGCCAGGAACACCTGCTCGATGGCCAGGGCGCAGCCGGTGACGTTCGGCGAGTGCTTGAGGAAGACCCCGTTCCCGGCGGCGACCGCGGGGATGGCGAAGCGCATCGCCTGCCAGAACGGAAAGTTCCACGGCATCACCGCGAGCACCAGGCCCATCGGCTCGTACGCGACCCAGGCGTCGACGCCGTCGATCCCCACTGGCTCGTCCGCGAGGATCGTCGAGGCCTGCGACGCGTAGAACTCACCGGTCACGGCCGACTTCTCGAGCTCGGCGGCCGCTTCGGCGCGCACCTTTCCCATCTCGTCGGTGATCAGCCGCGCGAACTGATCCTCTCCGGCCCGTAGCGCGGCGGCGAGCGCTGACACCACCGCGAGGCGCCGGTCCAGTGGCGTCGAGCCCCACGCCGAGGTCGCGGTGTGGGCCCGGTCCAACAGTCGCTCGAGCTGGGTGTCGTCGTGCGGGTCGTAGGTGGTCAGGGGCTGGCCGGTGGCCGGGTTCGTGGTGGTGATGCGCATGGTCGCTGCTCTCGTCACGGGTTGCTCTGGCCGCCCTTGTCGTGCTCCGACAGATGCTCGAACGTCTCCCCCGTCGCGGTGATGGTGCGGGTGACGTCACGGCCGCCGTAGACCCAGTAGATCCGCATGATCCCGTCGCCCCGGTTGAAGAACCGGTGCGGCACCCCCGCCGGCACCCACGTCGCCTGACCGGCGATCAGGTCGAAGTGGTCATCACCGATCTGCGCGGTCGCCAGGCCCTCGAGGATCAGCACCGTCTCCTCCACGTTGTGGCTGTGCAACGGCAGCCCGGTACCGACCTGGAACTGCGTCTGCCCAGTGGTGACCCGGTTGATCGCACAGTTCCACTTCCCGACGTACGGGATGGTGACGACGCCGTTGCCCCGGTCGAACGGCTCGACGGCCTCCGGGGTGATGAGCAGGTTCGGCTGGGGAGGCAGGATGGTCATGGCGGCCCTTCAGTGAGCGCTGGGCAGGTCGGTGACGGGGGACGGTGCTGAGATGACGGCGACGACGGCGGCCGCGAATTCGTCGGTGCCGCGGGTGCCGCCGACGTCGCGGGTGCGTCTGGCCGGGTCGTCCAGGACATCGTCGACGGCACGCTGGATCGTGGCTGCGGCGGCGATCGCGTCAGAGCGGTCGTGCCGGCGGCCGAACCAGTCAAGCAGCAGGGCGGCCGACAGGATGAGCGACACCGGGTTGGCCGTGTTGGTCCCGGCGATGTCGGGGGCGGAGCCGTGCTGGGCCTGCGCCACGCAGATGTCGTCGCCGACGTTGATCGCGCCGCCGAGGCCGAGGCTGCCGGACAGCTCGGACGCCTCGTCGGACAGGATGTCGCCGAACATGTTCGTGGTGACGAGCACGTCGAAGGACGAGGGCCGGCGGATGAGCAGGGCGGCGGCCGCGTCCACGATCAGTTCCTCGAGTTCGACGTCCGGGAACTCGCGGGCCACCTCGCGCACCTCGCGCAGGAACAACCCGTCGGAGAGCTTGAGCACGTTCGCCTTGTGCACCGCGGTGACCTTCCGGCGGCGTTCGCGGGCGAGGGCGAAGGCGGTCCGCGCGACTCGTTCCGACGCCCGGGCCGTGACCTTCCTGATGGCGAAGGCGGAGTCCGGGTCGGGCATGAACTCGCCGGCACCGGCGAACATGTTGCGATCGGAGTAGAAGCCCTCGGTGTTCTCGCGGACGATCACGAGGTCCATCGGCTCCCGCAGGATCGTCAGGTCGGGCCGGGAGCGGCACGGCCGGACGTTGGAGTGGAGTTCGAAGACCGTGCGCAGCTCAGCGGACGGGTTGATGCCGCCGTCGGCGCGGGGCGGGTAGTCGTAGTGGGACACCGGGCCGAGGAGCACGCCGTCCGCCTCCGGGATGCGGCGCATGACCTCGTCCGGGAGCGTCGTGCCCACCGTTCGCAGGCTCGACAGGCCGATCTCGCGCTCCTCGACGGCCAGGCCGAGGCCGAATCTCCGGTCGGCGGCAGCCAACACGTCGAGCGCGGCTCGGGTGATCTCGGGTCCGATGCCGTCGCCGGGGAGAACCAGAATCTCCATTCCTGACCCCTACGCGTGGTGGAAGAGGCGGGTGGCGAGCAGGTTGACCTGGCTGCCCGGCACGACGTGCTGGTCCGCCGCGGCACGCCAGTCGGCGAAGTGGGGCGCGGCGCGGTGCGCCTCGACCGCCGCCTCGTCGGCGTACACCTCGAAGAAGGTGAAGTGGTGGTCGTCCGTCAGGTCCTGGGACACGTCGAAGTAGCGGCAGCCGGGCTCGTCGGTGAAGGATCGCCGGGCGTTCTCCTCGATGGCGGCGAGGAACGGTGCCAGATGTCCGGGACGGACCCTGAGGTCGACGGTCAGGGTGATCATGAAGGGCTCACTTTCGGTTCGGTACGGAGAGGAAGCGTCACGCCGGTCTCCTCGGCGAGACGGACGAGGCTGGCCCAGGTGTTGTCGGCGACGGGGATGCCGGTCGCCAGCCGGCGGGCCTCGGCGCGGTCCTCCAGTTCGCCGGGGAAGAAGATCTCCTCGACGCCGGAAGCTTTCGCCACGCCCTTGGTCTCGTCGATGAGCTGCTCCATGCGGCGCTCGAACTCGGCCGGATCGCCGAGGGCGGCGATGTCGATGGTGAGCAGCAGGTGACCGCACCCGCTGCGCCGGTCGGGGTCGTACGGTCCGGCCACCTGGCTGCCGAAGGTGCTGCCGGTGAGTACGCCCGCCAGCACGTCGATCATGAACGCGATGACGTACCCCTTCGCGCCGGCCATCGGCAGGATGAGGCCGTCGATCGCGCGATGCGGGTCCGCCGTCGCCACCCCGTCGGTGTCGGCCGCCCAACCGTCGGGGATCGGGGTGCCACGTTCCGCGGCAAGGTAGATCTTGCCTCTCGCCACGGCGGTGTTGGCCAGGTCCATGACCGCGACGCCGTGCCGGCCGGCCGGGGCGGCGATCGACCACGGGTTGGTGCCGATGGTCTTGTGCCGGCCGCCCCACGGTGCCATCGCCGGGCTGGCGTTGGTGAACAGCAGCGCCGCGCAGCCCTCCTCGGCCGCACGCCGGGTGAAGTAGGCGGCGGTGCCGAAATGGTTGGAGTTGCGGACGGCCACGCCGCTGATCCCGTGCCGGCGGGCGCGGTCGACGCCCAGGCGTACGGCGTGGTCGGTGAGCACCTGTCCGATGCCGTCGTGGCCGTCGAGGACCAGCAGGGGCCCGGTGTCGGTGACGACCGTCGGGCTCGTGACGGCGCGCATGGCGCCGTTGCGGATTCGCGCCACGTACCAGGGCAGCCGCAGCATGCCGTGCGACGAGTGGCCCCACAGCTCGGCGGTGACCAGGGTGTCCGCCAGCAGGCGCGCGTCAGCTGCGGGCACTCCGCTGCTGACCAGCACCTCAGCGCCGAACCGGCGTAGCTGCTCGGCCGGGCACCGGTGGCTCGCCCGGTTGGCGGCCGCCGCGCCGTGCGACGTCGGGTTGTCTCCCGCCACGCTGGTCATCGCCGCTCCCCCGCGGTGACCGACTCCTCGTCCGCAGCCAGGGCACCGAACTGCTGGGCCGTGCGCCGCTGCCAGCGGTTCATGAGACGGGGCACCAGTGCGACCAGGACCACCACGGTGTACGCGGCGATCGAGAACGGCGACGACACGAGCGCCAGCGGATCGCCGTCGGAGATGGCCAGCGCGCGGCGGAGTTGCGTTTCGGCGACCGGCCCGAGGATGACGCCGATGATCAGCGGCGCGATGGGGAAGCCGTACTGCCGGAGGAAGTAGCCGAGTACGCCGAACACCAGCAGCACGTACACGTCGAAGACCGCGCCGTTGATGCTGTACGCGCCGAGCAGCGCGAAGGTGACGATGCCCGCGTAGAGGTAGGGCGTCGGAATCCGCAGCACCTTGGCCCACAGCCCGACCAGCGGCAGGTTCAACAGCAGGAGCATGGCGTTACCCATGAGCAGCGCCGCGATGAGCCCCCACACGAGATCGGGCTCCTTCTCCAGCAGCAGCGGGCCGGGCTGCAGCCCGTACTGCTGGAAGGCGACCAGGATGACCGCGGCCGTGGCCGACGTCGGCAGGCCGAGCGTCAGCAGCGGCATCAGGGCGCCTGCGGCGTTGGCGTTGTTGGTGGCCTCCGGTCCGGCGACGCCTTCGATGCCGCCCTTGCCGAACTCCGCACGGTGTCTGCTGAGCTTCTTCTCGACGGCGTAGGAGAGGAAGGTGGGGATCTCCGATCCGCCGACCGGGACCGCGCCGAGCGGCCAGCCGATGGCGGTGCCCCGCAGCCAGGCCGGCCACGACCGCCGCCAGTCCTCGCGGGTCAGCACCGCGCGTCCGCGCAGTTCCAGGATCTTCGGCTGGCTGGGGCGCAGCTTGGCGGCCAGGTAGATGACCTCCCCCATCGCGAAGAGCGCGACGATGATGGTGACGGTGTCGATGCCGTCGAGCAGGCGAGGAACGCCGAAGGTGAAACGCGCCGCGCCGCTCTGCGCGTCGAGCCCGATCAGTCCGACGGCCAGGCCGATGGCGACGCTGGTGAAACCGCGGGCCGCCGAGCTGCCGAGCAGCGCCGCGACGGTCATGAACGCCACCACCGTCAGCGCGAGGTAGTCGGCGGGCCCGAGGGCGAGGGCGACGTCGACCACGTACGGCGCCGCGAACGCCAGCGCGACGGTCGCGATCGTCCCGGCGACGAACGACCCGATCGCCGCGGTGGCCAACGCCGCCGCCGCCCGGCCGGCGCGGGCCATCTTGCTGCCCTCGATGGCCGTGATCATCGATCCTGACTCGCCTGGCGTGTTGAGCAGGATCGACGTGGTGGAACCGCCGTACATCGCCCCGTAGTAGATGCCGGCGAAGAGAATGAAGGCCGCCTCCGCGGGCAGGGAGTAGGTCAGCGGCAGCAGCAGCGCGATGGTCAACGCCGGACCGATGCCCGGCAGGACACCGACGAGCGTGCCGGCCACCGTGCCGACGAGCGCGTACAGCAGGTTCTGCAGGGTGAGGGCGACGGCGAAGCCGGTGATCAGACCGTCGATCCCGTCCATCAGCGCACCCCCTCAAGCAGGCCCGGAAGGTAGATGCCGAGCGGTCCGGTGAACACGACGTGGATGACCGCCGAGAGCAGGACCGCGCCGACGGCGACCCGTCCGTAGCGGCGTGCGCCCAGCGTCGTGGCGACGCCGAAGAAGGTGACGCTGGACGCGATCACGTACCCGGCCGGCTCCAGCAGCACGGCGAACACCACGACCGAAGCGATCAGCAGGGCAACCCGACGCCGGTTCATCGGCAGGGACGGGTCGACGAACTCGCTCTCCTCCGGCGTCCCGGCGTTGCCGCGCAGGAGGTCGATGACGACGAAGGCCGCCGACGCCGTCAGCAGGGCACCCACGGCGTACGGAACGAAGCGGGGACCGACGTTGCTGGCCGCCCGCGGAACGGCGATGGTCGCGGTGTCGACCAGGACGAAGAGTCCCAGGGCCAGGAGGCACCCGGCGAAGCCGAGCTCCCCCTTGTCCTTGACGGAGCCGATCATGCGAGGCCCAGTTCCTTCAGCATCTGCTCGGTCTGGGTCTGCTGCGCCGCGAGTTCGGTCCTGAAGGCGTCGCTGTCGAGGAACTCGTTCGACCATCCCTTGGTCTTCAGCAGGTCGGCCCAGCCAGCGCTGTCGGTGAGCGTCCGGAAGACGCCGGACAGTGCCTTCCGATCGGGGTCGCTGACGCCCGGAGGTGCGAACACGCCACGCCAGTTGACGAGGACCGCATCGGGGTAGCCGGCGCTGGCGACGGTCGGCGCCGCGGGAGCGACCGCGATCGGGGCGTCGGACGAGACCGCCAGGACCCGCAGCTTGCCGGCCGCGATCTGGTCGGCGAACTCGCCGTAGCCGGCGATGCCGGCCGCGACCTTCTTGCCGAGCAGCGCGACGAGGGCTTCGCCACCGCCGGAGAACGTCACGAAGTTGACGCTGGTCGGTGTGACACCGGCGGCCTTGACGAGGGTGCCGCCCCAGATGTGGTCGATGCCGCCCTGGTTGCCGATCGCGATCGGGTTGTGGCCAGGCTGGGCCTTGAGCGCGGCGAGGAACTCGGCGAGGGTCTGGTACGGGGACCCGGCCGGCACCACGATAACCTCGTACTCGCCGATCAGCCGCGCGACGGGCGTCAGATCGCCGAGTTTGTTCGGAGAAGAGTTCGTGATCGTTGCGCCGACCAGCGAGAGCCCGCCGATCATCAGGTCGCTGGTGCCGGACTTCTGGACGAACTGCGACAGCGCGACGGTGCCCCCTGCGCCCTGGGTGTTCCTGACCTCGACGCGGCGGGCCAGACCGGCGTCCTTGAGTGACTTCTCGAGCGCCCGCGCCGTCTGGTCGTACCCGCTTCCGGGCCCCGACGGCGCGTCGATCGTCACCCATTGCCGCAGGATGTCGGACTCCGCGGATCCTCGATCCGAGCCCTCCGAGCCGGCCCCGCACGCGCCTACCGCCAATGCGGCTGCCAGCCCGGCGGCCACCTTGGCGGTCCAGCCCACGCACCTCATCGATAACGCCACCATGAATCCCGACCTTCCTGTTCACGGCCGTCCGGTCGCGCCGGACGGTCCGCCGCAGCGGCGGAGTGATCGGGGACGCTACCGCCTTGCATACTTGTATACAAGTGTTCGTTGCAGAGAGGTTACGCCTTGACTCGCTCAGAGCCCCGCGCCTCCGGGGGATATTTCGCCTACGTAGAGCTCAAACGGCGCATCCTGCACCTTGAGTTCGAGCCAGGGCAACGGTTGTACGAGCCAGCCCTTGCGGAGTCACTGGAGGTGAGCCGCACCCCGCTACGAGAGGCGATCCGTCGCCTGATCGCGGAGAACCTCCTCACCCAGCAGCCCACCGGCGGAGTCGTCGTGCCGGCCCTGGACCCCCGCGAGATCGCCGAACTCTACGACGTGCGGGCCGCGCTCGAAGCGCTGATGGCGCGCGAGGCGTGCCGGAAGGTCACCGACGACGACGTCCGGCAGCTGACCGGCATCGTCGAACGGAACGCCGCCCTGGTCAACTTCGCCGACGAGGCGATGACCACCGGCAAGAGCCTGCACGACGCCATCGCCAGAATCGCGAACAACAGTTGGGCCAGCCGGCTCCACGATCAGGTCTCCGACCACATGGTCCGCTACCGCCACCTGACCAACAGCACCCAACAGCGCCGCGAGGCGGCACTGACCGAACACCGCGCGATCCTCGAGGCGGTCACCGGCGACGACCCCGAGCACGCGGGCCAGACCGCCTACGCACACGTCATCGCCGCCCGGGACCAAGCACTGCAGGCCATCGGCACCCGCCTCGACGGCTGACCACCGCGCTGGGCACCCTCCGCGCCTGAGTGCGGGTTGTTGCCGAAGGCCCAGGTCAGAGCTAGCCTTCTGAACATGTTTGGACAGGTGCTCAAGCTCAAGCACGAACGGGTCGTCGAGCAGCTCGCCCGGGAGATCCGAGGTGGCCGGCTCGCCCGCGGCACCCAACTGCCCGGCGAGCACGCGCTCGCGACCCGGTTCGATGTGAGCCGGAACACCGTCCGTCAAGCCCTCACCGAACTCAGCCGGCGCGGGCTGATCGAGACCCGCTCCGGCAAGGGATCGTTCGTGACCTTCGACGGCCGGACGATCGACGACCGGCTGGGCTGGTCCCGCGCCCTGGCGGAGCAGGGCGTCCCGACAACCGTACGCGTCCTGCGTCTCGAGCTGGTCCACGAGCCCGAACTGGCGGAGCGGTTCGATCTGCCGTCCGCCGAATGCGTCGCCGTCGACCGGCTCCGGTCGCTCGACGGAGGCTCCGCCATCTCGATCGAGCGGAGCCGGATCCCGACCGTCGGCCCATTGCGCGAGCTGCCCGAACGCGGCCTCACCGGGTCCCTGTACACGGCGCTGCGCGCGGCCGGCCTCGTTCCGACGCAGGGCGAGGAGTGGGTGGAACTGGCCGAGGTCGCACCGCCCGACGCCCAACTGCTCGACTGCGCCGCCGGCAAGCTCTTCCTGCGCACCCGGCGGCTGAGCCGGGACGCGCGCGGTGAATTCGTCGAGCACGTGGAGAGCCTGCTGGACCCGGCACGGTTCCGGCTGCACCTGCGCTTCGGGGAGGCGTCGGAATGAGTACGTCGACGCCGGCTCGGTCCGCGACGCGCGAATCGCGGGCCGTCGCCGCCCTGACCGGGCTCGCCGTCGGTGACGCGCTCGGCATGCCGACCCAGTCCATGCCGCGAGAGCAGATCGTCGCCCGCTACGGCCGGTTGACCGGTTTCGAGCCGGGGCCGGCGGACCAGCCGATCGCGCCCGGCATGCCCGCCGGGACGGTGACAGACGACACCGAGCAGGCACTGCTGCTCGGGCGGCTTCTTCTCGACGGCCGGGGCCGCATCGACGGGCATCGTCTCGCCCGGGAGCTGCTCGCGTGGGAGGACGACATGCGCCGACGCGGCTCGCTGGACCTGCTCGGCCCGTCGACCCGGGCCGCGGTTGCCGCCGTGGCCGCCGGCCGCCCGCTCGAGGAGGCCGGCCGGTTCGGGACGACCAACGGGGCGGCGATGCGGATCGCCCCGGTAGGCGTCGCCGTACCCGCAACCGACCTGGACCGGCTCGTCGACCGGGTCGTCGAGGCGAGCTGGGTCACCCACAACACCGGCGTCGCCCTGGCCGGCGCCGCCGCCGTCGCCGCCGCGGTCAGCGCCGGCCTGGACGGCGCGGACACCGCGACCGCGACCGCGACCGCCGTACGGGCCGCGCAGCTCGCCGCGGGGCGGGGCCACTGGGTGGCGGCGGCGGACATCTCGGCCCGGATCGCCTGGGCCGCCGACCTGGTCGCGGGACGGACGCCGGAGGCGGCGGCCGACCTGATCTACCGCCTGGTCGGGACGAGTGTGGCGACCCAGGAGTCCGTCCCGGCGGCCTTCGCGGTGCTCGCCGTGCACCCCGACGACCCGTGGCAGGCCTGCCTGCTGGCCGCGGGTCTCGGCGGCGACACCGACACGATCGCCGCCGTGGTCGGCGCCATCGCCGGCGCCGGCCACGGTGTCGCGTCCTTCCCGGACACCGCGCTGGAAACGATCGAGAAAACCAACCACCTCCCCTTGGCAGACATGGCGACCCGCCTGCTCGCCCTCCGTCAGCTCAGCTGACGCCGGTGCGCAGGGAAAGGCAGGATGACGATGTCCACGACGGAACCGGCCGGCACGATTCCGGCCGACACCAACCGGGTCGGCGCCATCGAGACCAGAGGCATCGAACCGGTCCCCCCGACCGAGCGCACGGGCCGGCCGGGCCAGCTCTTCTGGGTCTGGTTCGCGGCCAACATCTCCATCCTGGGGCTGCCGCTCGGTGCCACCCTGGTCGCGCTGCGCGGCATGAACATCTGGCAGGCGCTGCTGGTGGCCGCGATCGGATCCTTCGGCTCCTTCGCCCTCGTCGGCCTGATCAGCGTGGCCGGTAAGTGGGGCGGCGCGCCCAGCATGACACTGTCCCGCGCGGTCTTCGGGCCCCGCGGCAACCACGGGCCGACGGTGATCTCATGGCTGTCCCGGGTCGGCTGGGAGACGGTCAACACGACCACCGCCGCGTACGCGCTGCTGGCGTTGCTGAACATCGCGTTCGGGCTCACGGCGAACCCCGTGCTGACGGTGATCTGCCTGCTCGCCTTCGTGGCGCTCACCCTGGTCGTCTCGGGCCTCGGGCACGCCACGCTGGTCTGGATCCAGCAGTGGGCGACGTACGTCTTCGGCGCGCTGAACGTCGTGGTCGCCGCGTTCCTGATCACGCGGGTGAACTGGCAGGCCGTGCTTGACGCCCCGGCCGCCCCGCTGAGCGTCGTCATCGCCGGGATCGGCGTGATCGCCGCCGGCACCGGCATCGGCTGGGCGAACGCCGGTGCCGACATGGCCCGCTACCAGCACCGGAACGTTTCGGGCGGGCGGATCGTCGCGGCTGCCTCGGCCGGCGCCGGAATCCCGCTGTTCCTGCTCATCGGGTTGGGTGGCCTGCTCTCGGCCGGCGACGGCCACCTGGCCTCCGCCAGCGACCCCGTCTCGGCGATCCAGGTGCTGCTCCCGTCCTGGATGGCGGTGCCGTACCTGCTCGCCGCGTTCGGCGGTCTGCTGCTCTCCAACAACCTCTCGGTCTACTCCGCCGGCCTGACCATGATCACCCTCGGCATCCGGACCCGCCGGGTGGTGGCCGTGGGCCTGGACATCGTGCTCACGCTGGCCGGTGGGATCTACTTCATGCTGATCGCCGGCAACTTCTACGGACCGTTCATCACCTTCATCTCGCTGCTCGCCGTGCCGATCACCGCGTGGGTCGCGGTGTTCCTGGCCGACATGCTCCGCCGGCGGGAGTACGACCCGCGCGGGCTGATGGACACCACCCGCACCAGCGCCTACTGGTACCGGGGCGGGGTCCGCTGGGCGGCCCTGCTGCCGTGGCTGGCCGGCACCGTCTTCGGTCTGCTCTTCACCACGGCCTCGACCTCGGCGGACGACGTCTGGTTCAGCGGCCCGCTCGCGGACTCCTGGCTGGGCACGAACGGCCTCGGCTGGGTCGCGGCCTTCGTCGTCGCCGGTGCCCTGTACCTGCTGCTCGCCGTGCCAGGCGGCCGGCGCGGCGGCGAGGCGGGGCGGACCGGATCCACCCCGCCGGAGGGGAACGCGCCGGCCGGCGACCGGACCGTCGCGGAGGCCCGGCGGTGACCGCGCGGCCGGCCCGGCTGGTGCACACCGGCAACGTCGTCATCGACGTGGTGATGTACCTGCCGCGGCTGCCGGAGGTCGGCGGGGACGTGCTCGCCTCCGGCAGCCGGATCACCGCCGGGGGCGGGCTCAACGTCATGGCGAGCGCCGCCCGCCAGGGACTGCCCGTGGCGTACGCCGGGATGCACGGCACCGGGCCGTTCGGCGACCTGGCCCGCGAGCAGTTGGCCCAGGCCGGTGTCGAGCTCGTGCAGCCGGCGCTACCGGAGCTCGACACCGGGTTCAGCGTCGCGCTGATCGACCCGGCAGGCGAGCGCACGTTCGCCACCAGCGTCGGCGCGGAGGCGCGGCTCGGGCCGGCGGACCTGGCCCCGATCGACCTGAGCCCCGGCGACGTGGTGTACGTCTCCGGTTACAGCCTGGCCTACCCGTCCAACGGTCCGGCGCTGGCGGCCTGGCTGCCGACGGTCGCCCCGGAGGTCACCGTCGTCGTCGACCCCGGTCCGCTGGTCGCCGAGATACCCGGGTCCGTCCTGACATCCATCTCGGAACGTGCCGACTGGTGGAGTTGCAACGAACGGGAGGCGCGGATCCTCACCGAGCACGCCGACCCGGAGGCGGCCGCCGCGTCGCTGGCGGCGCGCACCGGGCGTGCCGGCGTGGTGGTCCGTACCGGGCCGCAGGGTGCCGTCCTCGCCACCGACGACCGGTCCGTGCGCGTGCCGGCCTTCCCGGTGACCGTGGTGGACACCAACGGCGCCGGGGACGCCCACGTGGGCGCCTTCGTCGCCGCCCTCGTGAGCGGTCTCGACCCGGTCCAGGCCGTACGTCGTGCCAACGCCGCCGCGGCGCTGGCCGTCACGCGGCACGGGCCCGCGACCGCCCCCACCGCAGTGGAGGTCGACGAGTTGCTGGCGGGGCGCTCAAGCCGGTGACCGCCGTGCCGGCTACCGCCGCGACCGGTGCCCGGCACCCCGGCCGGTCAGGCCCCGAGGAAGCTGTCGGTCACCCGCTCGAACTCTTCGGTGTGCGTCCAGATGAGTGCGTGGCCAGCAGCGCCGATGACCACCAGCTCCGCACCGGCGATGCCCGCGTGGAGCATCCTCGCGTGGTGGATCGGCACCGCTTGATCATCCGAGGCGGCGATCACGAGCGTCGGACAAGCGATCTCCCCCAGCCGCCGCCTGCTGTCGAACGCCATCGTCTCCTTCCAGGCGGACACCATCAACCTGCGGTCCTGGTCCGCGATGAGCCCCGCGAGCCAGTCGGCACGTTCCCTGCCGAGCTGCGGCGCCGCCGGTGAAACGATCAACCTCGCCGACAGCCGCATGCCAAGGAGCTGGAGCACCAGCGGCAGCAGACGACCCTCGACCTGTTCCCGCAAGGTCGCCATGTTGAACGCGAAGGTGCAGGCGAGGACGAGGCGGTCGCACCGGTCGGGAAAGTCGAGGACCAACTGCTGAGCGATCGCACCGCCCTGCGAGTAGCCGAGCACGGCGGTGGACTCGATGCCCAGCTGGTCGAGCACCTGCGACAGGTCGGCTGCCAGCTGCGTGGCCGCGTACGGCGGCGGAAGTCCCCGACTCCGTCCGTGGCCGCGCAGGTCGGGAACGATCACGCGATGACGGGCGGCGAAATGCTCTATCACCGGCTCGAACATCTGGCCGGTGACCATCAAGCCGTGCACGAGCAGGAGCGGCGACCCCGATCCGTACTCAGTGAAGTACAGGCGCTCTGACGGTGATCGGGCAGAGCTCATGGCAGTCTCACCGCCCTTCCCCGCATGTGCCCGCCCGTCCCGCTCGTGAATGATGTTGACTCAGAACTTGACGACGCCGATCACGTTTTCCACCGGCACCGGTCCATTCTGCGAGGAGTCGTTGGCCGCCTCGCGGTAGTCGCCGAGAAGGTAGACCTCGCCCGCCGGCACGGTGATGGGCTGGAACTCCGTCTGAACAACGGCACCCGGAAAGGCCGCATCCTGGACGTAGGGCTCGTCCTGCCCGTCGCCGTTACGGACGATCCGGCCCTCAGCGTCGCAGCAGGCGATGGTGTCGCCCGGCACCGCCACCACTCGAAAGATCCATGGCGGCTCCCCTTCGCGGTGATCCCAGGATTCCGGTGGATCGAACACCACGACGTCGCCCGTACGCGGCTGGTAGTCGCCCGGCTTCACCACCTCGGCCATGACCATCGAACCCGCGGTGATCGTCGGCTCCATCGCGCGGGAGCCCATCCGATAGCGCTCGCCCCGGGCACCCTCGCCGGGCGACCCGCAGGCGGCCAGCGAAACCACGAGTCCGACCAGGACGACGGTCTTCCGCATGCCCGGATCATGCCAGCTCGCTTCGGGTCACGATGTTCGGTCGGCCGTTCACGGAGCTTCCTCCCCTACTGGGCGCGGTGTCAGTTTCTGCCCATGCCGGCCTGCGGGCGACGGCAGACAGACCGCACGGACCCGTTGACCTCAGACCGATCGGCGGATGTCCAAGCAGCGGTACCTGGTTCGGTACGGTCCGCCCTACAGGGCCTTCGTCATGAAGACGCTGTTGGGATCCTCCGAGTAAGAACCGAATGGGGGGCAGAGGACGAACCCTGCCTTGGCATACAGCGCTCTCGCCGGGGCGAAGAAATCCATGCTGCCGGTCTCGAGGGAGATCCGGCGAATGTGGCGCCCACGGGCATCCCGCAGCAGATGCTCGAGGAGCCGAGTCGCGATTCCCTGGCCTCGTCGCGTCGGATCCGTCCGCATGCTCTTGAGTTCCTCATGACCCGGCTCCAGTGCCGCGAGAGCGCCAGTCCCGACAATCTCGTCGCCAACGGACGCCACCCAGAGGCGGACGTCTGGTGCCTGCAGCCCACGGAGGTCCAGTGCGTGCCGGCTCTCCACCGGGGCTGTGGGCGCGAGGTCGTCAAGATGCGCCCGAAGAAACGCACCCAGGTGCGGGTCAGCGAAGTCGGCACGCTCGATGGTCAGGTGCATGGTGGCATGTTGTCGAGACCCTGTTGCAATTGCGTTTCGCGCGAGTGACGACCACCGACAGCGAAGCGGGCGCCCCCGCGACGAGGGCGTCCGCTTCGCTTCGTGCGCTACGCCAGCACACTGGCGGCCGGGCCCGCCGCGGCCCGCTCCGCGGTGATCCGGCGGCGCCGGGTCGGCAGCCCGAGCATCGGGTTGGCGACGCCCCAGGCGGCACCCTTGCAGACCAGCTCCTTGTAGACGGCGGCGAGCCGTCCGGTCAGGACCGCCTGGACAGCGCGGTCGTCGGCGGTGACGTACTGGATCAAGCCATCGTTGCGGCCCAGTGAGATGCACTGGTTGAAGTAGCGGATCGGCACGTTGGGGAGCTTCCCGCCGGTCAGGCGCGCGGCGATCGCGTCGGCGGCCTGCCATGCGGCTGGGGTACCCGAAGCGCACGACATCCGCAACGGCTTGTTGCCCGGTCCCATCGCACAGGCCGCGTCCCCGACGGCGTACACGTCCGGGTGCGAAACCGAACGCATGGTCCCGTCGACCACGATCTGGCCGGTACCGGTGACCTTCAGGGCGGTCGCCTTCGCGATCGGGTGGACCGCGAAGCCGGTGGTCCACACGGTGACCGTGGCCGGGATGGCCCTGCCGTCGGCGATGTCGACGCGGTCGGCGTCGACGCCGGTGACGGCGGCGTGCTCGTACCCGGTGATCCCGAGCTTGCCGAAGACCTTCCGGAGGTGCTCGCGGCCCTTGGGCGAGAGCCAGTCGCCGAGGCCGCCGTCGGCGGCGAGGGCGACGTCGAGGTCCGGGCGGGCCTCGGCGATCTCGGTCGCGGCCTCCAGGCCGGTGAGGCCGCCGCCGACGACGACCACGGTCTGCCCGGCGTCGAGGCGGGCCAGGCGCGCGCGCAGCCGGAGTGCTCCGGGGCGGCTGGCGATCTCATAGGCGTGCTCGGCGGTCCCGGGGACGCCTTGGGTGTTCCAGCCGCTGCCGAGGGCGTAGACGAGCGTGTCGTAGGCGAGTTCTCCGGCACCGTTCGGGTCAGTGACGGCGACGGTCCTGCGGTCGACGTCGACGCTGGTGACCTTGGCGAGCCTCAGTTCGACGCCGGTGCCTGCGAACATCTCGCTGAATGGCCGGGGCTTGAGGTCCTGGCCGGCCGCCAGCTGGTGCATGCGGACGCGTTCGACGAAGTCCGGCTCGGCGTTGACGAGGGTGATGGCGACGTCCTCGCGGCGGAGCCGCTTGGCGAGGCGGCCGGCGGCGATGGCTCCGGTGTAGCCGGCTCCGAGGACGATGATGCGGTGCGGCATTTCCCTGCTCCTGTCTTGCGCGGGCTTGCCCCTTGAACCGGGCGGCCCGCCGTTTCCTGACAGCAAGGCGATGTGAAGCACCTCACTTGGCGGTCAGAAGGCGTTGAACAGGGGTTCCCCGTGTTCGGTGGCCGCCCAGTGCGCGGTCGCGCGTTCCAGCTTGTCGGGGTTGACCTGGTTGCGGAACGCGGCGATGCCGTCGGCGGTGACCTCCAGGCACATGACGCCGACGACCCGGCCGTCCAGGACGGCCACGACGGCGGGGTCGCCGTTGGCGGTCCAGGCGTAGACCTCGGGCGCGCCGCCGACGATGGCGCGCTTGGCCTCGCCGGGTTTGAACAGCCCGCGCAGGAACTTCGCGACTGCGGCGGCGCCCTCGAACGCCTTGGCGCGGGCCGGGACCTTCCCGCCGCCGTCGCCGATCGAGATGGCGTCCTCGGTGAGCAGGCGCACGAGCGGCTCGGTCTGGCCGCTGGTGGCGGCCGTCAGGAACTCCTCGACGATCCGCCGAGCGGCGGCCCCGTCGATCTCGGTGCGGGCCTTGCCGTCCGCGACGTGCTTCTTGGCGCGGTGGAAGATCTGCTGGCTGGCGGTCTCGGTGATGTCGAGGATCTCGGCGATCTCCCGGTGCGGGTAGTCGAAGGCCTCCCGGAGCACGTACACCGCCCGCTCGTTGGGAGCGAGGCGCTCCATGAGGGTGAGGACCGCGTACGAGACCGATTCGCGCTGCTCGGCGGTGTCGGCCGGGCCGAGCATCGGGTCCCCGGCGAGCAGCGGCTCGGGAAGCCATTGACCCACATAGGTCTCGCGGCGCGCCCGGGCGGAGGTGATCTGGTTGAGGCACAGGTTGGTGAGGACCTTCGTCAGCCAGGCCTCGGGGACCTCGATGCGGTCGACGTCGGCGGCCTGCCAGCGTAGGAATGTCTCCTGCACAGCGTCCTCGGCCTCCATGGCGGAGCCGAGGAGGCGGTAGGCGATGGCCTCCATGCGCGGCCTGGCGGCCTCGAACCGGTCGACGTCGTCCGGGGTCAAGGGCATGGCCCGATCCTAGGTCGCGCGGCGCGAATCGTCCGCCGCCGCGACGGGGCCTTCGCCGTTCGACACGCGGTCCGACCTCGCGGAGGCAGCAGGGCTCGCCGGGTGTGGCTCGGCTGCCCTGCGCCGCCCGTTTCGTCAGGCCAACGGTGCGGCCGGCGGCTGAGCCGGCTGGGACGCGCGCCGCATCAGCACGATGATCCCGCTCACCGCGGTGACCAGCAACGCCACCACCTCGAACGGCACGGCCGCCAGGAAAGGCCACCGCCAACCGAGCGACCGCCCCAGAAACGCCCCGGCCACGGGTCCGAGACCCAGGGCCAGCACCACCGCACCGGCGACGAGTGGCACCATCAACCCGCGCCGTGCCCCCATCTGCGTGATCAGGACGGCCGTGACGCCCCAGGCCAGACCGGCCCCGACCCCGGTCACCGCGCGGCCGAGCAGCAGCGTTCCGCTCCCCGGGGCCAGCGCGGTCAGCAGCGATCCGGGAACCAGCAGCACGATCGCGGGCAGCGCGACCGCGGTCGGCCACCGCCGGCCGAGCAGAGCGCCGACCGGAGTCGCCAGTAGCGCCGCCAGCAGGTAGGCGACGAAGACCCAGGGGATCACCGAGGCCGGCAGATGCATCTCCCGTTGGATCGCGGCCTTTTCCGGCCCGACGGTGACGGCGAGCAGGAAGGCACCCAGCGACGCGGCGAGTGTCGGCCCGATCAGCAGCCAGGCCGGACGGACGCTGGGGCGCGTGCCGTATGGGGGAATCTGGTGGGTGGTGTCGGGGAAGGGCAGGTTCACCCCGGTGAATATACGGGCGCGGCCTCTGCGGCGGGTAACGGTACTGGCGGTTGACCGAGCGATGATGAGCGCCGTGGTATCCCGTATGGACAGTGTCACCCCGCCGAGGAGGGTCCATGACGATCGGGTTGCGCGAGCGCCTGCACGAAACGCGCCGGGCCGGGAAGGTTGAGGGCCTCCACGCGGTCGTGGCGGTCCGTGGTGGCGAGACCCTGCTGGCGTACTACGGCGCAGGCGAGGACTTCAGCTGGGGCACATCGCTGGGTGTCGTCGAGTTCGGACCCGGGACCCTGCACGACGTCCGGTCGGTCACCAAGAGCGTGACCGCGCTGCTGTACGGCATCGCGCTCGGCCAGGGCAGCGTCCCCCACCCCGCAGAGCCGCTGCTGCGCCAGTTCCCGGAGTACACCGATCTGGCGGCCGACCCCGAACGGGCCCGGCTCACCGTCGAGCACGCGCTGACCATGTCCCTCGGCCTGGAATGGCGCGAAGACCTCCCGTACGACAACCCGGCCAACGCCGAAATCGCGATGGAACTGGCGCCGGACCGGTACCGGTACGTGCTGGAGCGGCCGATCCTCGAGCCACCCGGCGCCCGCTGGTCCTACTGCGGCGGCGCCGCGGCGCTGCTTGGCCGGCTGATCACCGCCGGGACCGGACAGCCGCTGCCGCAGTACGGGCGAGAGGCGCTGTTCGCGCCACTCGGCATCCACAGCTTCGAGTGGATGACCGGCGCGGACGGGGTGGCCTCGGCCGCGTCCGGGCTGCGGCTCGCGCCGCGCGACCTGGCCAGAATCGGCGAACTGGTGCTCGCCGAGGGAGCATGGGCCGGTCATCAGATCGTCCCCGCCGGGTGGATCCACACGATGCTGCAGCCCCGCCTGCCGACCGACTGGGGCGGCCAGTACGGCTACCAGTGGTACGTCGAGACCATGGCGGGCCACCGGCTGGTGGCCGGGATGGGCAACGGCGGCCAACGCCTGATCGTCCTGCCCGACCTGGATCTCGCCGTGGCCATCACCGCCGGCAACTACGACGACCCTGACCAGTGGCGGACTCCGGTGGCGCTGCTGGAGCGGGTCATCCTGCCGGCGCTCGGGTGACGGGCGCACGCCGCCCTTGCGCGTAAATAGGTGGCGTGTGCGCAGGGAGGCGAGCAGGCTCGGCCCGTGACGAGCAGCGACCTGTGGGACGAGGACACCGCGGAGCGGTACGACGATCTCTCGGCCGAGATGTTTGCACCTGAGGTGCTCGACCCCGCCGTGGACTTCCTCGCCCGACTGGCGGGTTCCGGCCCCGCGCTGGAGTTCGCGATCGGCACGGGTCGGGTGGCCATCCCGCTCGCCGCCCGCGGCATCTCCGTGACCGGGATCGAACTGTCGGAGCCGATGGTCAACCGGCTGCGGCGCAAGGTGCCCGCGGAGCAGGTGCCGGTCGTCATCGGCGACATGGCCACGGCGACGGTCCCCGGCCAGTTCTCACTCGTGTACGTGGCGTGGAACAGCATCGGCAACCTGTGCACGCAGGACGAGCAGGTGCAGTGCTTCCGCAACGCTGCCCGGCACCTTGCGCCGGGTGGTCGCTTCGTCGTCGAACTGTGGGTGCCGGGCATCCGGCGGTTCCCCCCGGGGCAGTCGGCGGTGCCGTTCGAGGTGACCGACCGGCACGCCGGCTTCGACACCTACGACATGGTCACGCAGCGGGGAACGTCTCACCACTACCGCCGGCTGGACGATGGGACCATGCGCTACGGCTACAGCAACTTCCGCTACATCTGGCCCGCCGAGTGCGACCTCATGGCACGGCTGGCCGGCTTGACGCTGGAGCAGCGGGTGGCGGGCTGGGACGGGGCGCCCTTCACCTCCGACAGCGAGAGCCACGTGTCGGTCTGGCGCAAGCCCGCCGCCGGGGCCGTGGGCTGACGGGTGACCGCCGACACCACCAATCGATGGGGGTTAACATCCACCTGGCTGGTCCATTCAGGACCATGGGGAGGATGTTTTGCGTAGAAGAGCGATCTTCAAGGCCGCAGCCGCAGCGGCGGCCGCCGCTCCGGCCGCCGCGCTGCTCGGCGAGGCGCCCGCGCAGGCGTACGCCACCTACGACGTGGCCGTCTGCGAGCAGTATCACAACCAGATCCAGATCTATCCGTCCAGCTCGGCCTGGAGCACGTCGACGCTGAAGTGGAGCTTCAGCCCGGGCACCGCGAACGGCTGGTCGAACCTCTCCGACGTCAAGTTCCGCAACACGTCGGCGTTCGGCGTGGTCGCCCTGGTCACGGCGTCCGGCGGCAAGGTCGGCATCGTGAACAAGACCACCGAGACGGCGCAGGAGCTCAACGACCTCCTCTGGTATGCCACGCCGGGCAACAACCCGCACGCGATCGAGCGCATCCCGAACATCGGGGCGATCGTGGTGGCGTCCTCCGGCGGATACCTCTATCTCTACGGTCCCACCGCGGTGAGCGACCCGAGCACGCTGGCGCTGGTCCAGACGATCTCCTTCCCCGGCGCCCATGGCGTCTGGTGGGACGACGTCTCCGGCAAGCTGTGGGCGATCGGCCAGGACTACGCCCGGATCTACACCGTGTCCGGCACCTACCGCAGCACACGGCTGTCGCTGTCCCGGTCGATCTCGATCGGCGCCCATCTGGGGCACAGCCTGGACGCCAGCTACGCCAACGGCAACCTGATGCTGGCCACGGACGGCAGCAAGGTGATGACCATCGACAAGACCACGTACGCCGTGACCCAAACTATCCGGACAACTCGGTGAAGTCGTACTCGCAACACAGCTCGGGCGAGCGGTTCTGGGTACAGGCCACCGGGGCGACGTACCACGGGGACAACCGGAACTGGGTCAGCCCGACCGTGCAGTTCTTCGACTCCGCGGGCGCCAGGTCGTTCACCCGCTCCCTGTCGTATGGGGCGGAATTCTACAAGGCACGCCTGTACGACGTCGACTTCCACTGACCAGCCGGGCCACGCGGGCGGCCGGGTCGGTGAACCCGGCCGCCCGCGTGCTGACCGCTGGCGGACCTACCGGTCAAGCGGCTCGATCCAGACGTTCCGGTACTGGACCGGGTTGCCATGGTCCTGCAGCCGGATGGCGCCGGCCGCCGGACCCTCGGGCCGGCTGCTGCCGGTCGGACCGAGGATCTCGACGTCGTTGTGCACCGTGACGCCGTTCCACACCACGGTGACGCGGGCATTCTCGACCTTCTTGCCGGCCGCGTCGTAGCGGGCCTGCCGGTAGACGATGTCGTACGTCTGCCAGGTCTGGGGCGGCAGCGCCGCGTTGACGTCGGGGGCCTTCTGGTTGTAGATGGCCGCGGCATCGTTGGTCCGCGGCGGGTCGATGCCGAACGAGTCCAGCACCTGGATCTCGTAGCGGTCCTGCAGGAACACGCCGCTGTTGGCGCGCGCCTGACCGGTCACGTCCGGCGGGTACAGCGGCAGGTTGAACTCGACGTGCAGGCGGAAGTCACCGAAGGCCTCCACCGTGCGGAGGTCTCCGTTCCGGACGGTCATGGCGCCGCCGGCGACCGGCCATTGGGGTTCCCGCCCGTCGGTGTGCTGCCACTCGGTGAGGTCGCCACCGTCGAACAGCGTGATGCGTTCGCCGTGCCGCCGGACGGCGAGCACGTCGAGGTTCACGTGCCCGGAGTCCGCGGCCTCCTTGCGGTACTCGACCACATTGCGGCCCTTGTTCAGGGGCACGGTGGTGGTGACCGTTCCCCACTCCTCCCAGGTCACCGTCGAGGGGAAGACCCTCTGCTCCACCCGTTTGCCGTTGACGTACAGGCTCAGCTGTTTCTCACCCGAGTAGGGGTTCGGGCCGTTGCTGTAGCGCATCGCCAGGTCGTACGTCCCGCTCGCCCGGACATCGACCGAGATGCTGGTCGACGAGCCGTTCTGAGCGAAGCCGGCGGCGAAGCCTGCGCCGGAGTAGGCGGCGTGGTCGGTGGCCATGCCGACCGCGACCGTACGGCCTTCCTCGGCCTCGAAGAACGTCTGCGGCTGCACCACGCGGCCCGGGATCTCGTTGAGCGTGTACCAGGCCTCGGTGTTCCACAGCTCCTCGCCGTCGGCGGAGGAGAACGGACGCGGGGAGCGCACGTGCACCACGCGGTTCTCCTTCCGACCGGGGATGTGCAGCTTGACCGTGCGGCGGTCGGCCGACAGCTCGGCCTTGGTCACCTTGAGCGTCTCCAGCTCGAGCTTGGGCCCGCCGTACTGGCTCGTCGCACCGTAGCGCCACTGCGTCACCTGGTACGCGTCGGCGAGATCCGCGGCGGTCTCGGCGGACAGTGGCTTGGTGTACTCCAGCTCGAACCCGACGTGCGAGGCGCGCATCTCCTTGACCTCGAAGGTCGAGGTGCCGTTGGGCGTGAGCTTCTGCAGGCCGTAGGTGAGCTTGCCCTCCTGGCCCCAGTTACCGCCGGCGCCCAGGCCACCCACGTAGAGCGCTCCGTCGGGGCCGAGGGTCACCTCGTTGATGCCGGATTCCAGGCCCTGCGTGTGCCGGAACACCGCGCCCTGGTACTGCCCCTCGATCTCCTCGAGGAACACCCGCTGCAGGCCGCCGTAGGTCACGTCGCCGACGACCAGTTGCCCCGCGTACGGGCCCCGCTTCAGCAGCACGGGGGTGGACGGTGAGTTACCGATCTCGTTCTGCGGGAGCCAGACGATGGGGCGCGTCACCGGCTTGTCGTCGTACGGCCCGGCGGGCGTCGTGTAGTGGTTGTAGAAGGCGCCGTCCTGGATTTTGACCAGCTTGGACGCGGGCAGCCAGCCACCCTGGTTGTCGGTGACGAAGACCTCGCCCTTCGGGCCCCACCCGATCCCGTTCGGGGTGCGCAGCCCGCCGGCGACGTACGTGATCTCGCCGGTCGCGGCGTTCACCTTGATCGAGGTGCCGCGGTTCGGCGCGGGCTGGGGCACGGTGGTGGCGCCGCCCAGGTTGATGGCGACCGACAGGTTGAGATGGAAGTACCCGTCCCGGTAGAGCAGGCCGAACGCGAACTCGTGGAAATTGCGGCCCCACGGCCAGGTCGCAACCGTCCGGTAGTCATCCGCGAACCCGTCGCTGTCCGTGTCACGAAGGGCTGTCAGCTCGTGCTTCTGGCTGACGTAGACGGTGCCGTCGACCACCGCCACCCCCTGGGGCTCGCGCAGTCCGGCCGCGAACTTGCGGTAGGTCACCTGCTCGGGGCCGGTTTTTCCGGTGACGCCCTCGACCACGTAGACGTCGCCGGTCACGTTGTCGGTGCCGCCCCAGGTCGAGATCACCAGGTCGCCGCCGGGCATGAAGGCCATGCCGGTGACCTGCGGCTGGAAGCCCTCGGGACGCAGGTCGGTGAGGGTGTAGCCGGGGTGCACCCGGTCGAGGGGCAGGCCGTCGCCGGCGGAGTCGGTCGCGCCCTCGCAGTACTTCCACCCGGGGGCGGTGACGCGTACGACGCCGGCCTCGGTGCTCAGTGCGGAGGCCGGCACGAGTTCGAAGCCGCTCGCGCCAGGGGGGCGCCACTCGAGCCGCAGCACCTGGCCGCCGCCGTTCTCGAAGAACTCGACGAACAACGGGTGCAGGCCGGCGGTCAAGCTGACCGACCCTTCCTTGGCGGTCTCGCCGTGCAGGCCGTCGTGGTCGACGACAAGCTGGTCGTCGATCGTCAGGCGCGACCCGTCGTCGCTGGTGAGCCGGAAGGCGTAGTCGCCGTCGGTGGGCACGGTGAGGTTGGCGATGACGTGGCTGATGAAGCGGTCGGACAGGCCGAACTCGCCCGTGGTGGTCCAGTTGATCTGCGGCATGAGCTTGTCGACGTTCGGCGTCTGTGCGGGCTTGAGGGTGCACAGCGCCGACAGCGGGGTGCCCATGTCGTACGAGCGCAGGGTGACGCCCGGCTCCTGCGGCGGGACATCGGCGGTGACGGGTGCGGCCGTGGCCGAGGTGACGGGGACTGCGGCGAGCAGGGTCGCCAGAGCGGCACCAGCGGCCGCGAGCGCGGCTCGGCGGCGCCGGCGCCAGCGGTTCGGTGCGGTCATGGTTCCTCCTGGTGGGTGGCGGCGGGGCCCGGCCGGGAAGGATCCGTGCGACTTTCCTCCCCTGGACCGGCCAGTACGAGCGCGCAACACAAAAGATCGATGGCGATACTCTAATCTTTAGATCTAAAGAGCTCAACTTTTAGATGAATGAATGAAAGTCGATGCTCGGTGGCGACGGCAACCCTCGAGTTTCCGCTACGGCAACCGGCGGTCAGACCGGCGTCAATCTCCGTCCCGCAGGGTTGCTGCCGTGACGTACACATTGAACGCCGCACTGACGGTGGGCGCAGTCGTCGCCGCGCTGGTCGCTCCTCCGCACGGGGGCGCCCGCGCCGCCACCGCCCAACCCGCAGTGGTCACCACGGACAACGAAACCCCGATCCTGTACGACGACGACGCCGGCGGGAACGCCTCCGGTGACGACCCGGCCATCTGGGTCCACCCGGCCGACCCCCGAAAGTCGCTGGTGATCGTGACCGCCAAGGAGGGTGGCCTCCGCGTCTACGACATGGGCTCGCGCGAGCTCCAGTCGCTGCCCGCCACCGAAGCACCACGCGTCGACACCGCCACCGGCCGCTACAACAACGTGGACATCGCCTACGGCACTCGCCTGGCGGGTCGTCTGGTCGACGTCGCCGTCGTCTCGGACCGCTACAACGACCAGCTCCGCTTCTTCGTCGTCGACCCGGCCGGCGCGGCGGCGCGTTCCCCGCTGACCGAGGTCACCGCCGCCGACCAGAGCTTCCTCTTCAACCCCGACCGTCAGGCCGTCGACGAGGAGCACACCGCGTACGGCCTCGCCATCTGGCAGCCGCGGCCCGGCGAGACGTACGCCGTCGTCACCCAGGAGGGGGCGACCACCATCGCGACCGCGCGCATCGTCGAGATCGGCGGCAAGCTCGGCTACACGGGCATCCAGCGGCTCACCATGCCGAGTGCCTTCCCGCTGCCTGATGGGACGACCTGGGTTCCCTGCGAGGAGCCAGGTGTGCCCCCGCAGCTCGAGGGCGTCGCGGTGGACCAGGCGTCGGGCGTGCTCTACGCCGCGCAGGAGGACGTCGGACTGTGGCGGCTGCAGCTGCCGCTCGGCTCGGGCAACCAGCCGAAGCTCATCGACCGCGTCAAGGACTTCGGGATCCACGACGCCTACGACAGCGAGACCGAGGAATGCCGGCCGATCGACCCGAACGACAAGGGCTACGGCGGCAACCTGCTCACGGCCGACGCCGAGGGCGTCGACATCTACTACGGGCCCGGCTCCACCGGGTACGTGCTCGTGTCGAGCCAGGGCGACGACACGTTCGCGGTCTACGAGCGCCAGGGCGTGAACGGTGCAGTGGGGAGCTTCCGAGTCAAGGGCGTCGGCGGCGCCGACGACATCAACGGTTCCGACGGGCTCGCCGTGACGAACCGCCCCGTCGGCAACTACCGGCAGGGCCTGTTCGTCACGCACGACGAGCCCGAAACCGGGCCCGACGTGGACGACGACCGCGATGCCACGAACTTCTCCTACGTCTCCTGGGGCGACATCGCCCGCGCGTTGTCCCTGACCGTGGACACCCGGGCCGGGAACGACCCGCGGTTGCGCTGACTCCCTCCGATCGGGCCCGGCCCGCTCCAGGACCACTGGAGCAGGCCGGGCCCGGCCCGTGCTTGCGCTTGTGCTTCAGGTCACCGCCCGGCACGTCACATCCGGCGCTGCCAGCTCGTCCTTGAAGCCGGCAACCAGGAGGGCTCATGTTCACCGCTTACGTCACGGTCACCGTCATCGCCTCGGTCTTCAACGGCATCGCCGCCGTCACCTACCTGAGCGGCCACGACTATCCGAAGGCCCAGGCGGACATGAAGCGCGTGCCCCGGTCGTGGGTACCGGTGTTGGGCATGTTGCTGGCGGCGGGCTCCTCGGGGCTGCTGGTCGGGTTCGCCGTGCCACTGCTGGGGACACTCGCGGCCGCTGGCCTCGTGCTGTATTTCCTCGGCGCTCTGATCGCGCACCTGCGAGTGGGTTCCCGTCAGCTCGTGGGATGGGCCGTGTTCTTCTCCACCGCGGTGGCCACGCTAGCCGTCAACCTGGCCTACCAGCGGTGAACCGTGGCGGCCTAATCGGTTGGCACCACACCGTCCGGCCGCACTAGCGTGCCAGCCGTGCCCATCCATGATGACGAGATTCGAGCCACCGTCGATCAGGTGCGCCGCCTGGTCGCGGCCCAGTGTCCGCAGTGGGTCGACCTTCCCGTGGCGCCGCTACCGGACGCGTTGGAGGGCACTGACCACGTACTCTTTCGGATCGGCGACGAACTCGTCGCCCGGATGCCCAAGATTGCCGGGGCGGTCGACCAGGCCGATTCGGATGCGCGGTGGCTGCCCTTGCTGGCGTCCCACCTGCCGGTGCGAATTCCAGTTCCGCTGCACGTGGGCGAGCCGGGCGCGGGGTATCCATGGCGGTGGACCGTGGTGCCGTGGGTCGTGGGGGAAACGCCTCCCAGGCTTGGCTGCGACGACGTGCTCCTCGCCCGCGATGTGGCGGCCTTCGTTCGCGCCCTGCATAGCGTGGAGCCGGCCGGAGGCCCGCTCAAGCCACCGGGTACCCGCGGGTCCGCCCTGCTCCACGTCGATGAAAACGTCCGCCGAGTGCTGCCCCGGCTCGCCGAGCATGACGACGGCTTCGACGTGACTGCGGCCGAGGCGGCCTGGGACATCTGTCTGGCTGCGCCTGACTGGGACCGGGACCCCGTATGGATCCACGGTGATCTGCAACCGGGCAATCTGATCACCGACTGCGGCCGACTGGCCGCGGTCATCGACTTCGGCGCACTCGGTCTCGGCGATCCGGCGCCGGACGTGGCTCCGGCGCTATGGACCTTCACCGGCGCGGCCCGGGAAGCCTACCGGGAGGCGATCGGGTACGACGACGCTACCTGGCGCCGCGCCTGCGGTTGGGCCCTCGCACCGTCGCTGACCGGCCTCGACTACTACCGGCACACCTTCCCGCGAATGGCCGAGCACGGCCGCCGAATGGTCCGCGCAGTGATCGCCGAACTGGCGTGACTGCTACCGCCAGCCGAGTGGCTCCGCGCGCTCAACGACCCCGAGGCTGGCTCAACTCTTCCTTGCGGCGTAGCAGGGCCGCCCTCCTACGGCGGGCGGTGCGCAGGTTGGCAATGGTCAGAACGCCCAACGCCAGCACCACGACGATCAACGACGGCGCGAGCTTGTGCCGCAGGGTGGTGATGACCAGCGCACCGACGGTGAACAGCAGCCAGGCGCCCAGTCCGAGCCAGCCGGCGACGACGCGATCCTGGGCGAACATCGGCGTCCTGCGGGTCACGGCCCAGCCGCCGAAAGCCGCCCAGCACAGTCCGATCGCCATCAGTACCGCGAACGCCACCATCGTCCGTGGTGGCAGCCCGGGCTCGGTTGCCCACAGCAGCCCGATCAGGCTGCTGCCGGCGAGCCCGGCGAGCGCTAGTGCCATATACCCGACCTTCTTACGCAGCGACAACGGTGCGTCGAGCCGCTTGAGCAACTCTTCCGGCGTCATGCTTCGTACCCCTTCCGCGCCAACTCGCGGCGCAACAACTTCCTCGCCCGGTTGAGCCGCGACTTGATGGTGCCGACCGGCACGGCGCAGATCTGTGCGCACATCTCCAGCGGCAGGTCCTCGAGATAGAACAGCAGCAGCACCTCCCGTTCCCTGGCCGGAAGCGCCGCCAACGCGCCACCGAGCAGTTCCCGATCGACCACCGCTCCGCCTCGTCGACTCCCGGCACGTCGTCGATCGCCTCGGGCTCCGGGTGTGCGTAGCCATCGCGCAGTCGGTTCATCACCGCCCGGCGAGCGATGGTGAAGAGCCAGGGGGCGAACCGATCCGGCTGCCGCAGTCGCGGCAGCCCCTTGAAGACCGCCAGCCACACCTCCTGCACCACATCGTCGTCGGGCCCGGTCAGCATCCGCCCGACGTACCGCTCGATCGCCGGATGCCAGGCCCGAACCAGTTCGGCGAAGGCTTCACGTTCGCCCAACTGGCAGCGAACCAGCAACAACTCATCGGCCATCTGCCCTCCTTCGCCTGTTCAGTCGCGGCTCGCGCCGTACAGGTTCATTTCTCGTCCAGGGCCGTCCGAACCGTGCCGGGCCGAAGCGGGAGATGGCAACTTCTGGCGGCCCTACCTGAATCCGGGGTTAGGCGCACGCAAGCTCAGGCCGGGCCGCCCACCGAAGCCACCGGTTGGGTACCTGAAAGGCAGTGAGCATTTGTATACTTGGAAGTCAACAAGCCGGGAAGGGTGATCGTGGCCGACGAGAAACCGGAGCCGGGACGCCGTCTGCCCCGGGCACAGCGGCGGGAACAGATCCTCGCCGCGGCGACCGAAGCGTTCGCCCGGTCCGGTTTCGCGGCGACGGGCCTGGACGAGATCGCCACCGAGGCCGGGATCACGAGGGTGATCCTCTACCGGCATTTCGACTCCAAGACCGACCTGTACCAGGCAGTTCTCGACCGGATGTGCGCCCGGCTGGACGCCCACGTCGAAGAGCCCGTCGGTGGGTTCACCGACGCCAGCACCGACGGCCTCCTTCGGGCAGCGGTCGAGTCCCCGGCCGGGTTCCGGCTGCTGTTTCAGCACGCCCTGCGCGAACCGGAGTTCAAAGAGCGCATCGAGAAGTTCTGTGCTGGCATCACCGCCGCCGCGTACCTGCAGATCTCGGCGGCCGTACCCGACGAGGCGCTGGCGCGCTGGGCCGCCCAGCTCGGCCCGGTGGTGGCGATCGAGGCGATCATCGCCTGGCTCGACGCCGGGCAGCCCGACCCCGCCAGAGCCGCCGCCCGGGTCCGCCAGGCGGTCACGGGAGTGATCGGCGCTGCCGTCTCCGCCGATGTGGATCGCGCCCTTCTCCACCCCGCCAACGTGGAAGGACCACCGCCATGAGCAGTACCGCCAAGGGGAAGACCGGTGAGACCCCGGCCGCGAAGCAGCGGCGAGTCTGGGACAGGGCCGCTCCCAGCTACGACAGACAGATCGTTCTCCTCGAGCGGATCCAGTTCGGCGGCGGCCGGGAGTGGCTGGGCGCCCGCGTCCGCGGCCGGGTGCTGGAGGTCGCCATCGGCACCGGCCGGAACCTGCCGCACTATCCCGCCGACGCGACGCTCACCGGGATCGAACTGAGTCCGGCGATGCTGGGCATCGCCCGGCAGCGCGCCGCCCACCTCGGCCGTTCGGTCGACCTGCAAGAGGGCGACGCCGAGCGCCTGCCGTTCGACGACGCGTCGTTCGACACGGTCGTCTGCGCCCTGTCGCTGTGCGCCATCCCGCACCCGGTGAAGGCTATCGGCGAGATGAAGCGCGTCCTCGTACCTGGCGGCAGGCTGCTCCTGCTCGACCATATCGGCAGCACCTGGCCACCGGTCTACGCCGCCCAGTGGCTCCTTGAACGGGTCACCATTCGCGCGGCCGGCGAGCACTTCACCCGCCGCCAGCTACCCCTCGTGCGGGCCGCGGGCTTCGAGATCGTCGAGACAGAAAGGCTGAAGGCCGGCACCGTCGAACGCGTCCACGCGGTCAAGCCCAACTGATCCGCTGCCGCAACAAGGACTGCTCGGCCGGGTTGGCGGTCAACTCCAGCGCCCGCCTGTCCGCCTCGTGTGCCTCGTGCTGGCCGGCACGGGGGTACGCGCGACGGTTCAGCCGGGTTGACGACGGCAGCATCGACGCCACGACCCCCTCCCCCGCCCCGCCATCCGCTGAGCCCTGGAGTTCGGTACACCCCAAAATGTCAGAGATCGGAGGGAGAAGGCCGATAATATGCTGTCCATCCTCACCTGAGCAGCCCGGTTCTGGGTGGCGGCACGCCTGGCGAGCAGGAGGTCGGCGCGGTGGTCGTGCTGCGATCGGCGTCCGTACGCATCCTGGCGCTCCTTACCCTGACCACGCTTCCGCCGATCCTGGAGGCGGTGCTGTCGAGCCGCTTCGGCCTCCGGTCCGCCGTGGGGCTGGCTCCGCAGGCGAGCGCGCCGGTGCCCTTCGCGACCTTTCACGACCTGCGCTGGATCTCCGTATATCACGACTCGTGGCCGCAGTTCACGGGCGAACTGATCGCCACGGTGGTCGGGCGCGGTGTGTGGACCGCTGCCATCGTGCTGGTCGCCTGGCCGCCGCAGGCGGGACCGCGCCCGGCGGTGGGCCGGGCATTGCTCACCGGCATCGCGGGCATCGCCGTCCTGGCCGTTGTCATGCTGCCCTGGGCCGCGCTCTCGGTGGCACTCGCCGCGACCTCGCTGTCCTGGCTCTTCATTGCCGATGTGGGCGTGGTTTTCGTGCTCGTCCTCGTCGGGCAGCGGGCCGGCCTGGTGCCCGACTGGTGGCGGGGGCTACCGCCGCCGGCCGCCGTGCTCTGGGCCGTGGTGTCGTTCCTGATCCTGACCATTGCCTCGGTGCTCATGTCCGCCGCGCCGGGCCCGTTGCCCATCGTGCTGGCCGCCCTCGCCGGCGTCGTGAACGGCTGGCTCTGGCGGCGCCTGCTCGCGGCGGTGCTGACGGCACGCGTCGTGCTGGTCCGGGTCCCGGTCGCCCCGTTGGTCGCCGTCGGGCTCCTGCTCGGCATCGCCCCGGCCGGGTTCCTGGCCAGGACCGCTGCCCAGGTCGCCGGGCAACCGCCGCCCCCACTGGCTATCGGCCCCGGCGGCAGGCCGCCTCAGGCACTCATCTTCGTGGGTGGCTACGACTCCGTCGGCGACGGCGCGCCGGTCGGCGGCGGCCAGCAGATCGCCGACAGCATCCCGTTCGAAGTGTTCTCCTACGCCGGCCTGGACTCCGGCGGGCGGCCGCTGCCGTATCGGGCGCAGCAAACCCAGCAGTCGCTGGAGAGCAGCGCGAAACTGCTCGACGCACAGGTCGCCGAGGTGCACGACCGCACCGGTCAGCCGGTGGCCCTGCTCGCGGAGAGTGAGGGAGCCCTCGTCGTCCGCACCTACCTGGCAACGCGTCCGCACCCGGCCGTGGTTGCGGTCATCCTGCTCAGCCCAGTGCCCAACCCATCCGCAGCCGCCTTCCCACCGTCCGGCGACGGACGCGGTTGGGGACTGGCCGCAGGCGCGCAGCTACGGGCGATCCTGACGGTCGCCAGGTGGTCCAGCGGCCTGCCGATCAGCACCGACGAACCGCTCATCCACTCGCTCCTGGGCAACCCACAGCGCTACCGCGATCAGATGTTCTGTCCGGTCCCGGGGGTACGCATGGTGGCCTTCGTGACGCTCAGCGATGCCCTCGCCGATCGGCCGGGCAACCCGTTGGGCGTGCCGTTCGTCCTGGTGGTCGCCTTGCACGGGGACGCGTTCGACCGCAGCCGGGTGCAGCGGGGACTCGTCGCGTTTCTCCAGGGTGAGACACCGCGGACGACGGGCGCGGAGCTGTACCGGATACTGCGGGGCGCGGCGGTCGCCTGGCAGGCGCCGCCGCTCCGGCTTTCGCTCATCCCTCCCGGACCGGCCGGATACGAGATACCGCGCTGCCACGGCTGAACTTCCGGGACGGGCGTCCCCGCCCAGCCGGCGCCGGGCACCGGCCGGTGCCTCGCCTGGACCGGTGAGTGCTGCCGTCACCTACCGGCGGCGCGCACTTACGGCCGCCCGGCGGGACGGGATACACCGGAAGTGACCGCTCGCTGGCAGTTCGGTGTGCCGGGGCCCCCGGCGTGGGGCGGGACAGGCCACCTGACACGTCGCGGACCCGCGCGCCACCTGCCGACCCTGACCGAGGTAGATCGATGATCAGTAAGGAAGATCAGGCGCGTTCGGGGCCGCCGCCTGGCTATGCGGCGGAGCTCGGGCGCGAGTTGCGTCGCGTCGTGCGCGGCGAGGTCCGTTTCGGGTCGGGTGACCGGGCCATGTACGGCTTCGACGCCTCGATCTACCGCCAGTTGCCGATCGGGGTCGTGCTGCCCCGGCATGCCGAAGACGTCGAGGCGGCGCTGGCGGTCTGCCGGCGGTACGGCGCGCCGGTGTTCGGTCGTGGATGCGGTACGGCTCTGGCCGGGCAGGCGGTGAACGCCGCCGTCTGCTTCGACTTCTCGAAGTACATGAACCGGCTCGTGCACCTGGACCCGCAGCGGCGCCGCGCGCGGCTACAACCGGGCCTGATCTGCACCCACCTGAACAGGGCGGCGCGACAGCATCGCCTCACGTTCGCCCCGGACCCGGCGACGCTGGACCACGCCACGCTGGGCGGGATGATCGGCAACAACTCCTGCGGCACGCATTCGGTGATGGGCGGCAAGACCGTGGACAACGTCCACGAGCTCGACATCATCACCTATGACGGGGTTCGGATGCGGGTCGGCGCCACCGGCGAGGACGAGATCGAGCAGATCATCGGGCTGGGCGGGCGCCGGGGTGCCATCTACGCCGGCCTGCGGCACATCCGGGACACCTACGCCGACGTGATCCGGTCCGGGATGCCGGACATCCCCCGCCGGGTGTCCGGATACAACCTCGATCAGCTGCTGCCGGAGAACGGCTTCCACGTCGCCCGCTCCTTGGTCGGCTCCGAGTCGACGCTCGCGCTGACGCTGGAGGCGGACTGCCGTCTGGTCCCCTCGCCACCGGCACGGACACTGGTCGTACTCGGCTATCCCGACATTCCCAGTTCGGGAGACGACGCCGTGTGGCTGATGGAATTCGGGCCGATCGGGGTCGAGTTCACCAGCCGACACGTGGTGCAGAACCTTCAGGCGAAGCACATGGCGTACGGCGATCCGCGGCTGCTGCCCGCCGGCGTGGCCTGGGTGCTGGTCGAGTTCGGAGGCGACACCCAGGCGGAGGCCAACGAGCGAGCCGAGCAGTTGATGGCCGCGCTGCGCCGGCGCCCCAACGCGCCCGAGCATCGGTGCTACGAGGACCCGCGGCAGCAGACAGCGGTATGGGAGATCCGCAAGCACTCGGCAGGGACCACCCGCATGCCGATTGGGCTCGGCGGCCACGCCGGATGGCCGAACTGGGAGGACGCCGCCGTGCCGCCCGAACGCCTGGGCGACTACCTGCGGGCGTACACCGGTCTGCTCGACCGGCACGGCTACGACGGTGTGTTGTTCGGCCACTGGGGGCAGGGCTGCATCCACTGCCGGCTGGACTTCGACCTACGCAGCGCCGACGGCGTACGCGAGTTCCGCCGGTTCATGGAGGAGGCCGCCGACCTGGTGGTGTCGTTCGGTGGCTCGCTGTCCGGGGAGCACGGGGACGGGCACGGCCGCGCCGAGCTGTGGCCGAAGATGTTCCCACCCCGGCTGATGGAGGCGTTCGCCGAGTTCAAGCGGGTGTGGGATCCCCAGGAACGGATGAACCCGCACAAGCTCATCGACCCGTACCCACTCGATTCACACCTGCGGGAGGGCACGAGCTTCCGGCCGCGCCAACTGGAGACGGCGTTCCGGTATCCGGAGGACGGCGGCAGTTTCGCCGAGGCCGTCGGCCGCTGCTTCGGCGTCGGGGTCTGCCGCCACACCGAGGGTGGCGTCATGTGCCCCAGCTTCATGGTGACCCGGGAGGAGAAGCACACCACGCGCGGACGGGCGCGGCTGCTGCAGGAGATGGCCGACTCCTCGGGCAGTGTCACCAGCGGATGGCGCAGTCCCGAGGTCAAGGAGGCGCTCGACCTGTGCCTGGCGTGCAAGGGGTGCAAGGGCGACTGCCCGGTCAGGGTCGACATCGCCACCTACAAGGCCGAGTTCCTGCACCATCACTACGCCGGCAGGCTGCGACCACGCCAGGCGTACGCCCTCGGACTGATCAACGTGTGGGCGAGGCTGGCCTCGCGCGTGCCGCGGCTGGCCAATCTCGCCACGCAATCCCCGGTGCTCGGCACCGCGGTCAAGGCCGTCGGGGGGATCGCCCGCGACCGGGCAGCACCGGCGTTCGCGGCGCGGACCTTCGCCTCCTGGTTCGCCGAACATCGCCCGCGGCACCCCGACGGGCCGGCGGTGCTCCTGTGGCCTGACACGTTCACGAACTTCTTCGATCCTCGCGTCGGCGTCGCGGCGGTCGAGGTCCTCGAATCGGCGGGGTTCCGGGTCAAGCTGCCCGGCCGGGGACTGTGCTGCGGGCGGCCCCTCTACGACTACGGCATGCTGAACCTCGCCCGGCGGTATCTGCTCCGGATCCTCGACGTACTCTCCGACGACATCGAGCGTGGGGTGCCGCTCGTCGGACTGGAGCCGAGCTGCCTGGCCGTGTTCCGGGACGAGCTGACCACGATGTTCCCGGACGACGACCGCGCGCAGCGGCTCCAGGCGCAGGCGTTCAGCCTCGCCGAGTTCCTCCAACGGCACGCGCCCGACTGGACACCGCCGCGGCTGCACCGGGACGCGTTCGTCCAGACCCACTGCCACCAGCACGCCGTCATCGGCTTCGATCCGGACCGAGAGCTGCTCGCGGCCATGGGCCTGAACGTGGAGATGGCTGAGCCCGGGTGCTGCGGCATGGCCGGCAGCTTCGGCTACGAAGCCGGCGAGAAGTTCGAGGTGTCGATGGCGGCCGGGGAACGGGTCCTGCTGCCCGAGATCAGGGCCCGCAGCGCCGCCACGGTGATCGTCGCGGATGGGTTCAGCTGCCGCGGTCAGATCCGTTCCGGCAGCGACCGGGAGGCGCTGCACCTCGCCGAGGTCATCAGCATGGCTGCCCGCAGCGGCCCCCACGGTCCAGCAGGCAGACCGGAGGAGCAGGGCACTCCCGTCCCGGCCCGGCAGGTCGGCGCAGGCGCACGCGTCGCCACGGCCTCGGCCTCGGCGCTGCTCGCCGTCGCAGGCGCCGCCGCCGTCACCCGCTGGCGGGCACGCCACCGCCACATCATGAGGAGACCGAAGCGACATGGCTGAGGAACGCACGGCTGCCGACGCGCTCGTGGAGCGGCTCATCGACTGGGGCGTCGACACGATCTTCGGGCTGCCCGGCGACGGCATCAACGGGCTGGTCGACGCGCTGCGCAAGACAACCGACCGGATCCGCTACATCCACGTCCGCCATGAGGAGGTCGCGGCCATGGCGGCCGTCGGCTACGCCAAGTTCACCGGCCGGCTCGGCGTCTGCTTCTCCACCTCCGGCCCGGGTGCCGCACACCTGCTCAACGGACTCCTCGACGCCCGCGTCGAACAGGCCCCGCTGCTGGCCATCACCGGCATGTCCTACCACGACCTGATCGGCACCAGCTACCTGCAGGACGTCAACACCGACTACCTGTTCAACGACGTCACCGTCTACAACCAGCGGATCATGGGCCCGGCCCACGTCGTCAACGTCGTCGACTACGCCGTGCGCACCGCCCTGGCCGAACGCGGGCCCGCGCACCTGGCCTTCCCGATCGACTACCAGGCCGCCCCCGCCGGATCCGGCACTCGCTACCTGCGCAACGTACCCGGCCACACCTCCACCACCTGGCGCCCCCCGATTCGCGTGCCGCAGGGCGACGACCTGGCGGCCGCCGCCGCCGCGCTGGCCGGGCGGACGAAGGTCGCGATCCTGGCCGGAGCCGGAGCCCGCGGCGCGGGCGAGGAACTCGAAGCGGTGGCCGAGGTGCTCGGCGCCCCAATCGTCAAGGCCCAACTGGGCAAGGACTGCGTGCCGGACGACAGCCCCTACACCACCGGCCCGATCGGGCTGGTCGGTTCCCTGCCATCCGAGGAAGCGCTCGAGCGGTGCGACGCGCTGCTCATCGTCGGCTCCACCATGCCCTACATCGAGTACTACCCCAAGCCGGGGCAGGCCGTCTGCGTGCAGATCGACGACAAGCCCGAACGCATCGGTCTGCGTCACCCCGTCGACGTCGCGCTGGCCGGCGACGCCCGCGCCACCCTCGCGGCCCTGCGACCGCTGCTGTCCCGCAACGACAACCGGGACTTCCTGCACCAGGCGCAGGCCGGCATGCGCGAGTGGTGGGAACTGATGGCCGAGCGCGGTTCGTCGCCGGACATCCCGATGAAACCGCAGGTCCCCGCATGGGCGCTCAACGAGGCACTCGCCCCCGACGCAATCGTCTGCGGCGACTCCGGCACCGTGACCACCTGGGCCGCCCGCCAGATCAAAGTGCGGCGGGGCCAGGCCTTCAGCTTCTCCGGCACGAACTGCTCCATGGCCGCCGGCCTGCCGTACGCCATCGGGGCTCAGGCCGCCTACCCCGACCGCCAGGTCGTCGTCTTCACCGGCGACGGATCACTGACCATGCAGCTCGGCGATGTGCTCACCGCGGTGCAGCACCAACTCCCGATCAAGATCGTCGTGGTCCGCAACGACACCCTCGGCCTGATCAAGTGGGAGCAGATGGTCTTTCTCGGCAACCCCGAATATGGCGTGAACTTCGCCCCGATGGACTTCGTCAAGTTCGCCGAAGCCTGCGGTGCCACGGGCGTCCGAATTGAGGATCCGGCCCGCTGTCCTGATCAGATGAAGCGGGCGCTGGCTGCCAGCGGCCCGGTCATCGTCGAGTGCGTGGTGGACCCGCACGAACCACCGATGCCGGCGCGGATCAAGAAGGACCAGGTCAAGAAACTCGCGGCAGCGCTTCGCGCCGGTACGCCCAACCGCAACCGCATCGCCCTGCAGATGGTCAAGGACATCCTCGACGAATCCAGCTTCGAGGCCAGCCCGGGCCGCATCATGCCCGACCGGCTCGGTCAGGCTCTGTCCGGTGCCGCGCGCCGGCTGCGCGACCGCGCCGACGACCAAGACCAGGCATGAGCGAAGGCCGGGGCCGGCAGAGACTGCTCATCAGCGCGCTCACCGTCACCGCGGCCGGCACCGACGCGCTCAGCTACCTCGGTCTCGGCCACGTCTTCCCCGCCAACATGACCGGCAACACCGTCCTGCTCGGCCTCGGCGCGGCCACCGGTGACTGGCCCGCCGTCAGTCGATCCGCGACCGCGCTGTGCGCGTACGTGCTGGCCGCGGTGGCCGTCGGCGCCGCCGTGCCGGACACGCCCGGTCCGCACCACATCCGGGCGGCGTTTCTCATCGAGGTGTGCCTGCTGGTGGCCGCGGCGGTGTGGTGGAACCTGCTGACCGGCCGCCCAACGGGTGCGCCGCGATACGGGCTCATCGCCCTTGCCGGCACCGCCATGGGGATGCAGAGCGCCATCGCTGCCCGGCTGCGCTTATCCGGTGTCACCACCACCTACATCACGGGCACCTGGACCGGGCTCAGCATGGGCATCGGCGAGCTGCTACGCCGCGACCGCAGCCGGTCCCCTGACGGGCAGATAGCGCGGAGCCTCGTCGTCACCTGGTATCCCGCCGCCGCGTTCGCCACTGCCGCCGCCTACACCGCCTGGCACAACCTGGCCGCTCTGATACCGGCGATGTCCGTCGTCCTCTCCGCGTTCATTTACCGAGCTGGCAGGTCAGCCAGCTAACCGTCTGCCGACCAGGCGCGCCGGCTCGAGTTCAGGCAGGCTTTTCCGGCTCTCGTCCGGTCACTTGGCCTCGTTGGGCAGCGCCGTCAGCTCGAACCGGGCGGCCAGGTCCGGCAGGATGCGATCCAGGGCGTTCACCGTGCCCTGCCGGTTCCCGCCGCCGTCATGCAGCAGCACCACCGCGCCCGGTCGGATCCTGCTCATCACCAGCGAGGCGATGCGGTCAGCCCCGGGTGCCTGCCAGTCCGACGGGTCCACGCTCCAGTGCAGCGACGTCATGCCCAACTCGTGCGCCACCGACACCAGCGGGTAGGTCCATACGCCGCCCGGCTGGCGATACCACACGATCGGCGCGCCGGGAACCGCCGCCCGGATCGCCGCATTGGTCCGCAGCAGGTCGGCCCGGATGTCCTTGGGCGATCGGTTGCCAAGGGAGATGTTGTGATTCCAGGAGTGGTTGCAGAGGGTGTGCCCGTCGGCCACGATCGCCCGGACCAGATCGGGGTGCTTCTGCGCGTTCTCCCCCACCAGGCAGAAGGTTGCTCGGACCTCGAACCGCCGCAGCACGGTAAGGACCTGCGGGGTGAATTGGGGGTCGGGCCCGTCGTCGAAGGTGAGCGCGATCCGGCCGGTGCCGGTGGTGGCGTGGGCACCGAAGAGACCGCCACCGGCGGCGTTCCGCGTCGCGCCGTCCTGCGCGGCATCGAGTGGGCTCGCGCTGTGGTCGCGCGTCGCCGGGCCAGCCGATCCGGCCCCGGGCTGGTCGGCGTGCTGCACGCCGCCCGGGTCACCGGCAGCCCGGGTGGGACTGTGCCCGAGTTGGTCCAGCCCCAGGGTCCGCCCGATCGCGTACGACGAGACGAGCAGGGCCGCTACCACCAGGGCGAGGACTGCCGTGGTGCGTCTGGACGATCCTGTCCATGTCATCGGAACAGCCCGCCGCATTCCCCACGCGGGCCCGCCCCGCTGAGATCCTCAGGCCGCACCTCTTCCTCCCTCCCACCCCCCGGAATTGCAGCCTATGGCCGGGAGTGCGGCACTTGATCCCCAATATGGCAAAAAGGGGTTACCTTGGCGCCCCCTCGCTTGTCCCGGGGGCAGCACCAGGCAGGCATGCCCGCGCAGGATTGGCGGCCGTACCCGGGTGGGTAGGAAGCTCCGGGTGAAACTGATCCATCGGTTGATCATCGCGGCCACGGCGCTGCTCGGGCTCTGGGCCGGCCTGGCCTATGAGATGTCGCAGCCACCGGACGCGGCCGGCTATGCGCGGACCGCGCTGCAGGTGGCCGAGTCGGCGTACGACACCGCTTCCACCGGGGTGCTGGTTGGCCGTCAGCGGCTGCGCGGCCACCTCACCGGCGCTTTCGCCACCACCGCCTACGACGACGCCGTGCAGACGGTGGCCGGCGCGCAGCAGAAGCTCGCCACCGCGGTCGCCCCCGACGACGCCTCCGCCGCCCTGCGGGAACGTCTGGTCCCGCTGGTGCAGGACACCGCCCGCCTCCTCTCCGAGGCCACCACCGCCCGTGACGACGTGGCGCTCGGGCGCGCGGTTGACGGCCTGGAGGAGACCTCCCGGAAGCTGAACGACCTGATCGAGTACTACCAGGCGCGCCCTCCGCAGGAGGGCAAACCGTGAAGCGGGTCCTGGCGATCGCCCTGGGCGTGCTGACCGCGATCGGCGGGTTCGTCGACATCGGCGACATCGTCGCCAACGCTGAGGCCGGCGCCCGGTTCGGCCTCTCCCACGCCTGGGTCCTCGCCGTCGGCGTTGTCGGGATCTGCGCGTACGCGGAGATGTGCGGCCGGGTGACGGCGGTCAGCGGGCGGCCCGTGTTCGACCTGGTCCGCGAGCGCCTCGGCCCGCGGGCGGCGCTGGCCAACCTCGCCGGCTCGCTGATCGTCACGGTGCTGACCCTCGGCGCGGAGATCGGCGGTGTCGGACTGGCGTTGCAGCTGGCCACCAGCGTCGACTACCTGCTGTGGGTGCCCGTCGTCGGTGTCGTGCTGTGGGTCGTGCTGTGGCGGGCGAAGTTCTCGCTGCTGGAGAACCTGTTCGGGCTCACCGGGCTGGCTCTGGTCGTGTTCGTCATCGCGATCTTCCACCTCCACTCCGACGGCGGGCAGTTGTGGCGGCAGGCCACCCACCCGGGACCGCCCGTCGATGAGGACTGGGGCACCTACTGGTTCTTCGCCGTGGCGCTCTTCGCCTCCGCCATGACCCCGTACGAGGTGTTCTTCTTCTCCTCGGGCGGTGTGGAGGAACGGTGGAGCAGCAAGGACCTGCTGACGTCCCGGGTCAACGTGTTCGTGGGATTCCCCCTCGGCGGCCTGCTGGCGTTCGCACTGATGGCGACTGCCGCCGCGGTGTTCCACCCGCTGCAGATGAGCGTCGACTCGCTGTCACAGGTCGCGTTGCCCGCCGCAATCGCCTTCGGCAAGCTGGGCCTGGCCGCGGCGATCCTCGGCTTCTTCGCCGCCACCTTCGGCGCCGCCATGGAGACCGGCCTGTCCAGCGCCTACACGGTCGCCCAGTACTTCGGCTGGGCCTGGGGCAAGTTTCGCCGGCCTCGGGTGGCGGCCCGCTTCCACACGGTGCTGATGGTCTCGATCCTCGTCGGCGTGGCGGTGCTCATGACCACCATCGACCCGATCCAGCTCACCGAGTACACCCTGGTGTTCAGCGCGGTGGCGCTGCCGCTGACCTACCTGCCGATCCTGGTCGTCGCCAACGACCGCGGCTACCTCGGCCGACGCGTCAACGGCCGGCTCGCCAACGGCTTCGGCGTGCTCTATCTGGTCATCGTCCTCGCCGCGGCTGTCGCCGCGATTCCTCTGATGATCGTCACCCGGATGGGAGGCGGCTGACATGCTCATCGGTTTCGACCTGCTCGATCGGCAGATCCTCGACCGTGACGGCGAACCCGTCGGCAAGGTCGACGACGTCGAACTCGCCTTCGACGGCAACGGCGCGCCGTACGTGGCGGCGCTACTCATCGGCCAGCAGGCCCTCGGCGACCGCATCGGCGGCGTCCTCGGCCGTTGGATGGCCGGCACCGCCCGCCGACTCGCGCCAGATCGGGATCCTCGCCCCATCCGCATCCCCTACCCCCTGGTGGCCGAGGTCACCAGCTCGGTCAACCTGTCGGTAAGTCGCGACCTGCTGCCCGACCCACCCCTGGAGACCTGGCTCCGGGACCACCTCGTCAACCGCATCCCGGGAGCAGACGATGCCAGCTGACCAGCCCGACGCCCCACTGCGCGCCGGTGCTCTCCTGCGACAGCCCGTTCGCGACCTGGAAGGTCGGATCATCGGACGGGTCGCCGACATTGAAACCACCCGTGACAGCGACGGTCGCGAACGGGTGACCACTCTCGTCGTCACCGCCGGGCGATGGGGGCGCCTGCTCGGCTATGAACGCCACGAAACCCGCGGCCCGTGGCTGCTCGAGCACCTCGCCCGCATCGTGCTGCGCCGCCACCTGACCCGCGTGCGCTGGCAGGACGCACGCTTGCACCGCTTCCCCTGAGCCGGGCGGGACGGCGACGGCACCAATCTCAGGAAAACTTGTCCGCCTCTTTCATTGCCTCGTCGTACTCCTTGTTGGCCGTATTCAGCTTCTCCTTGAGTTTGCGTACGGCCTCGCGGCGCGTCTCGGTCGTCCGGCCAGGATTCACCTCTTCCAACAACGCCCGCACCGAAGGCGTGTTCATGGCTGGAGTAAACGGTTTATTGGGATCCAGGAGATGCTCGACACGGTCGAGCGCCATCGAGATCGTTCTCGCCCTCTCGAGGGCTTGCAGCAGTCTGAACTGCGCTTTCTGCTCCTCGGGGCTGAGTTCTACTTCGTCTGAATCTGAGTCCATGACCACTCATCCTTTCCGTGAGGACTATTCGCCGGCCGAAGCGGTTGAGCCGTCGTCTCACTTTAGAGCTTTTGACCGGGCCCGCATGACGACATCCTGACGACGAATGAAGGCGGGCAGCAGCGCCAAGGCTCGACGGCCAGACATCACGCCGGACAGGCAAGCCCCTTGCATCGGCCCTCCAGCCTCACGCCGGCTGGATCGGGCGACGCATCGGAGGCGCCACGGGGCTGGGCCACGCTGCGGCTTTACCTGATTGCCTGAGATTCTTCTGCACGGACAGGTCCAGATCACTGCCGACAATACCGAATCAGTTGATGTTCACCGATCCATAGCATCGAATGCCATGAAGCTACGGATCGTCCTCGCGTTGGCCGCACTCGCCACCCTGCTCTACACCGTCGGCGCACCACATCAGCACGGCGGCTGACCCGGCTCGAGATGAGACCCCCCATCGGCCTGCTGCTCGTCGCATCCACCAGCCCGCACTCGACCATCGGCACACCCCTCGACGAGGCCGGATAAGCCGATGTCCGTACTACTTGTCGGCCCCGTCCTCGTCGGCCTGGCCGCCGGATACCTCACCGGCGGCCGGCTGCGCCGCCTCGCCGACCAGCCACTACGGGGCATCTGGCTGCTGTACGCCGCCGCACTCGGACAACTGCTCACCCACGTACCGCCGGGCTCCCGGCTCCTCTCCGCCGCCGCCCAACGGTGGCTGACCGCCCTGGTGTTCACCACCGTCGGCATCGGGTTACTGATCAACCTCCCCCGCCTGTCCCGCCCAGCCCGCGCCGGCATCGCCGTCGCCCTCGCCGGCGCGGCGTTGAACGCGGCCACGATCCTGCCGAACGGACACATGCCGGTCGCACCAGCCGCGCTGCACCACCTCGGCGCCGCCCCGACCGACACCACACTGGATCCCCACCACGCGGTCGGCACCACGGCCACCCGGCTCGCCGCACTCGGCGACACCCTGCCCGTGCCGTGGCTGAACGTGGTCATCAGCGTCGGCGACATCGTCCTGATGACGGGCATCGCCCTGCTCGTCGCCGCCCTCATGCACCAGAGCCGACCCCGGGCCACGCCGGCGACGCTGGCCCAAGATTGATGCCCGGCCCTCCGGCAGACCGATCTTGGCCCGTCGGGGTGTGGCATTGTGAGTCGAGTGGAGCCGGACCCAGCCGCCGGGGAGCACCGGACACTGACGCCCCAGCCTGTGCGGGTCGGGCTGGGGGTGCTGCGCGACTACCGGCCGACGGTCGCTCGGGTGCGTGCGCTGCTACGCAACATGGTCACCTCTTTCGTGGTGCTCAGCACGACGCTGTGGCTGCTGCCGGGCGTGACGGCGAGCGGCTTGGTCGCGACCCTGTGGCTGGTCGGGCTGATCGCCGCGATCGGCGCGGTGCTACGGCCGCTGCTGTTCGCCCTGGCCACCGCGCTCGGCGGGCTCGGCGCTCTGGCCATCGGCGTGTCCGTGCAGGCCGTCGTCATGTACGTCGCGCTGCGGCTGGATCCGAAGGCAGACGTGGCGGGGTTCGCCGATGCCTTCGCCGCCGCCTGGCTCGCCGTGGCGCTCGCCGCAGTGGTGAACTGGCTCGCTGACGCCGGAACGGACGACGCGTTCGTCAGCGAGATGCTGTGGGTGATGGCCCGGGTGCGGCGCAGGCGGGAGCGACGCCCCACCCGGCGACAACGACGGCGGCGAGGTGACGTCCCGGCGGAGGCGCCCGCCCAGCAGGCAGCCGACGGCCTGCTCATCATCCAGCTCGACGGGGTGGCCGCGCCGCTGGTGTGGTGGGCCATCCGCGCCGGCAACCTGCCCACGATCGGCCGGTGGCTACGCTCAGGCAGCCACCGGATGACCCGCTGGCACACCGGGCTTCCGGCCACGACGCCGGCAGCCCAGGCAGGCCTGTTGTACGGCGACACTCAGCGGGTGCCGGCCTATCGCTGGTACGAGAAGGCGACAGTGAGCGACAGCGGGGCACGCTCCACGGGCCGCATGGTGGTGACCAGCCGGCCGCGCGACGCCGCCGAGATCGAGCAGCGCCTGTCCACCGGACAGGGTCTGCTGCGCGACGGCGGGGTCAGCATCAGCACCGCCTTCTCCGGCGACGCCCCGACCAGCCTGCTCACGGTGAGCCGCGCGGGACTGCCCGGACGGTCCACCCGGGGATACGCGGTGTTCATGGCCAGCCCGTACGGTTTCGCGCGGGCCGTGGTGCGCGGGGCCGGGCAGGTGCTTCGCGAGCTGTACGAGGCGCGGCGGCAGCGGCTGCGCGACATCCAGCCCCGGGGTCGGCGGCGGGGCTCGTACCTGGCGCTGCGCCCGATGGCGAGCCTGCTCAGCGACCTGAACGTGTCGCTGATCGCCGAGCAGATGGCCAGCGGGACACCGGTCATCTTCTGCGACTTCCTGGACTACGACGAGGTGGCCCACCACGCCGGGCCGGCTCGCCCGCAGGCGATGGCGGTCCTCGAGGCGCTCGATCAGACGCTCGGCATCCTGCAGCGTCTGGCGGCTGAGGCGACGCGGCACTACCACATCGTGGTGTTGAGCGACCACGGGCAGAGCCAGGGCGCCACGTTCCGTCAACGACACGGCGAGTCGTTGACGGAGCTGGTCGCCCGCCTTGCCGCACACCCGGTGCGGGAGGTCGCGCCCGGCGGCCGGCCGGCGCCCACCATCCCGGCCCAACCCGCGACGACCGCCGGGGCCACCGATCCCGTCGAGTCGTGGGGCCGGGTGAACACGCTGCTCACCGAGGTCGGTGGCCGGGGCGGGGCGACCGGCACAGCGGCTCGGCTGGCCCTGCGGTCCCGGGCGGACGGGGGCGAGGTCAGCCTGGGGCCGGCCGACCGGGAGGCGTCGGCCACCGCTGCCGATCCGGAGGCCGTGGTGGTGGCATCGGGCAACCTGGCGATGATCTACCTGCCCCATCATCCGGGACGGCTGACCCGCGAGCGGATCGACGCCGCCGTCCCGGGGCTGATCGACGGCCTGGCCGCGCACCCCGGCATCGGGCTGGTCGTGGTCGACTCCGCCGCCGGACCGCTGGCGATCGGCAGCCGGGGCTGCCACCGGCTGCGGGACGGGCAGGTCGACGGCGAGGATCCGCTGGCCCTGTACGGCCCCCGGGCACGCCACGACCTGCTACGCCATCAGGCGATGGACCACGTCGGCGACCTCGTGGTGATCAGCGCCGTGGAGCCGGGCCTGGAGGAGGTCGCGGCCTTCGAGGAGTTGGTGGGGTGCCACGGCGGGCTCGGCGGCTGGCAGACCGAGGCCCTGCTCATCCACCCCGCCGACTGGCCGCAGGAGGGCGAGCTGGTCGGCCCGGACGACGTACACCGCCAGTTGCTCGGCTGGCTGCGGCGGCTCGGCCTGCGGCCGGCCGACGACGCCGGCACGCCGGACGGGGCGGGCAACGAGCCGGACTTCGACCGGGACCACGACCGACGCCACGAGCCGGCCGCGTAGCGCGGGCGACGCGGCCTAGGGGGCCAACGGATCGTCCGGCAGTCGGCGGCGCCGGCTGAACCAACTCAGTGCCTGGGTGACCAGCACGACGAGCAGGACCGCGGCGACGACGCTCTGCCACGGCTGCGGGAAGACCGCCCGGCCGACAACCCCGATCGAGGCGTAGAGCACCGCCCACAGCAGGCTGGCCGGCGCGTTGGCGACGGCGAAACGCCGCCAGGCCAGCCCTGCCACGGCGGCGGCCAGCAGCACCGGGATCCGGCCACCGGGGATGAGCCGGGACACCAGCAGCGTCGAGACGTGGCCCTCGCGCACGCGGGCCGAGACCTGGCCGACCCGCTGCCGTCCGCGCAGGCCGGGTAGCCACCGGGCGACCCGCTCGCCGCCCCAGCCGAGCATGCCGTACGTCGCGAGGTCGCCGACGTACGCGCCGACGGCGCCGGCGATCACGACCAGGACCACGGTCACCGGATGCTGGTGGGCGGCGAGTGCCGCGGCGCCGCTGACCGCCGCGCCGGTCGGCACCACCGGGACCACGGAGCCGAACAGCACCACCAGGATCAGCGAGCCCAGCGCGCCGAGCGTGGCCGTCACGATGGGTCCACACGAAACGACTCGCCCGGCCGCAGCACGCGCACCCGGGTGGCGGGCGAGACCGTCTCCACCTGGCGAGCGAAGTCGTCGCCCGGCCGAGCGAACCGGTCCGCCCGGATCCGGTCGCAACCAACCGGCCAGAAGGTGCCGAAGTGGATGGGTACAGCCCACGCCGGCGCCGCGCGCCGTACCGCCTCGGCGGCCCCCGTCGGGTCGAGGTGGCCGGGGCCGAGCGTCGGTCCCCAACCACCGACCGGGATCAGCGCGAGATCGAGGGGCCCGAGGTCGGCCATCTCGTCGAAGAGACCGGTGTCCCCGGCGAACCAGGTTCGCGCGCGGCCTTCGATCAGGTAACCGACGGCGGTTGCCCGGTGCCGGGACCACGGACCCCGGCCGGCGTGGTGGGCGGCGGGGACGGCGGCGACGCCGACGCCGCCGATCGTGAGCCGGTCACCGACCGCGAGTTCCGTGCAGCGCCCGGCGGCCGCCGCGCCGAGCGCCCGCCGGACCAGCCGTGCGGCGCCTGCCGGCACCACCAGCGTGGTGTGCTCGGGCAGCCGGCGCAGCGACGCGAAGTCCAGGTGGTCGGCGTGCAGGTGCGACACGAGTACGGCGTCCGGGGCGGACGGTAGCCGCGGGGTGGGCCCGCGTCGACGGCGCAGATGGGCGAGCCGGTCACGCAGCAGCGGGTCGGTCAGCAGCCGGATTCCCGAGTCCTCGATCCATACGGTGCTGTGCCCGCACCAGGTCAGCTGCACCACACCGACACCCGCACCGCCTCGGTCACGCCTGCCACCGTATCCGGCCGGGTCGCCGAGCGCACCGACCAGGTCAATGGCTATCCGGCGGCGTTGATCCTCCGGCTCAGCAGCAAGATCGACACCGTCCTCGCGGCACGCATCGACGACGGCCTCATCACCGGGCTCTACGCCATGCGTAATCCCGAGGGGCTGTCCCGTGTCGAGCGGGAGACCGCGGTGAGCCGCTGAGTCCGAAAGACTCCGTCGGCCGCTCTGCCAGGCGGGTCGCGGCGTATACAGCACCGCATGATCTCTTTGGTGGGCCGGCCGCACACCGATCCCCGCCGTCCGTCGTCCTCTTGCGTACTGGGGCTGTGCGGACTGGACTTCGCCCCCGGCGGTCGTAGGCTGACCAATTTGATTATGAATCGTCAGTGATCGTAGATTGGTCGTGTGGACCTTCTTCGATTCTCGCAGACCACGGCGCGTCTGTCGGTGTCCGCCTCGTGACGCTTGGTGGTTGGGCTGGTTCGGGGCGGATTCCGGTGACGCGGCCGGCCGTGAGCGTTGGTTCTGCTCGATCGATGATGGGTCGTTGAGCCGGTGACCGGGAAGCCGCGGCTGGCCGAAGGCGAGACGACGCGGACCGGGTGCGCCCGCGCCTTGCTACGCACCGCCGTGGACGAGGAGACCGGTGAGGCCCTGTCTCGGGCGGTGCTGGCGCAGCGGGTTGGTTGGTGTGCTGATCTGGTGGCGGGCATGGTGGCCGCGCTGATCGGCGCGCATTGGAACAGCGTGGATGTGGGGGTGCTGGCGGCCGGGGTGGATGCGGGTGGGCGCAGGTTGCCGTCGAACGCGTGGATGGCGCTGCGACGCCTCAGCTGGACCGCCACCCCGCCTCGGGGTGTGAGGGTCAATGACCGGGTCGTGCGGATGGCGCAGGAGCAGGCAGGGCGTGCTCTGCGTTCGGTGAAGTGGCGTGCTGACGTGACCGCCGGGGTCCTGGCGGCGTGGCCGGCCGATCCGCGCAAGCGCACCCCCGCCGAGTGGGACCAGGTCCGTCAGGCGATCCCGGGCGGGCAGCATCTGCCTTCCAGCATCATCAATGCCCGCACCCGGCAGGCCGCCGCGTTTGCGAAAGTTAACGGCCGGCTGCCGGTGGACGTGTTCGAACTCGAAGGCACCCCGAGAATCGGGCGGATGTTGCTGTTGGCCGCGTGTGATCGGCAGCAGGCCACCATCGAGCGCAGCGACACCGACCCGGCGAAGGCGCTGCTGCGGCTGCAGCTTCCTTTACGACCGGATCCGCAGACGTATCGGGACTGGACGTGGGTCGAGGCTCCGATCAGGCTGCCGTCCACGGTTCCCGCCTCGGCGGTGCTGCACCTGCCCACCCTCCGCCTCACCGACGGGACGGTGCGTGCCGACATGGCGTACACGCACGTCGTGCCGAAGTCCCGGGCCACCGGTCACTCCGTGGCGGTCGGTGTGGATTGGGGCCTCAACACCCTCCTCAGCGCCGGTGCCCTACGACTACACGACACCGGGCGGATCACGGCGTTGGGGGCTGGTGGACAGTTCCGCGCCGCCGGAGTTCTGGCCAAGCAGCACCGCCTGCGCCGCCACAGTGAGCGGCTGCATGCGAAGGCCGACCAGTACGCGCGGCTGCTCGGCGGCCGCCCCGACGAGCAGTTGAGAGCGAAACGTGAGGTGCTGGCCGGCGAGATCCGCCATGTGTCCGCCCGCCGCCAAAACTTGAACGACGCGCTCGCGTGGGCTGCCGCCCGCTGGACCGTCGACCAAGCGATCGCCGCCGCGGCGTCCGTCATCTACCTGGAAGACCTGCGGTCGATGGAAGCCAAGGGCATGGGGCACAGCCTGAACACTCGCCTGTCCCAGCAGGTACGCGGAAAGATCACCGACCGGATGCGGCACCTCGCCGCCGAGCACGGGATCGCCGTGGTCACCGTCCCCGCCCGCAACACCTCCAAGCACTGCCCGCAATGTTTGACCCCGCTACAGCACCGTAAAGCCCCCGACCAGCCGACCGTGGCCGGGTGGAAGTGGGCCATCTGCCCCAACACCGGCAGCTGCGGTTGGCAGGGCGACCGCGACCACGGCGCCTGGCGGCGCATCGCCGCCCGCGGCCTCACCCACCAAGCCAAAACCGTCACCCACAAGACCGCCGGCGCCATGGTGATCCGCACGGTCGTCGACGAACTCGAAGCCCCAGCCGTCGTCACCCCGAGCTCCCATGTCAGCCGGTGGGACCGGTCGAAGACCGGCCCCACCCGGCACAAGCAACCACGCCCCGCGCCCAGGCGACGCAGGGCACCCTCCCCCACCCGGCCCCACAACCGAGCGGGCAAGCGTCCGGAGGGACACGCACCAACGGACCGGCCCAGGCTGCCTCGCGCAGCCCACCGACACCAGAGCGTGAACACGATCAGCACACCCACCGCCGGCCACCGGCCACGAGGAGCCGCACTGGGCGCAGGATTCCACCTCCACGCCCACGCGACCCCACCACGGTGGGAAACGATCCCGGAAACCCCATCCGACTCAGGATCGCTAAGCTGATCAGGGACGCTCAGCCTGTGATGTCAGTGATCGAGACGATGGGACGTGTTGTCGTTGTCGCGGTCCCGCTGATCCTCCTGGCGCTCATGGCGATCAATTTTTTGAAGCCAAGAGACTCGCGACCCGACGACGGGCCCGGCGACTACCCGCTGCACCCTCCGCCGGACGGGGGCGCTGGCGGCGATGCGGGCGGCGCGGGGAATTAGTTTCCGTAAGTCCGGAAACGCCGAGCGCTGGTAGTTCCCTGCTCGCGTTCGCGCCGGGATGCCGGCAGCTTTGCCGTTTCCTGCTTTGCCTGGCGGCCGACCCGGATGTCCCGGCGCACTCCGACCTGCTCGACCTCGTGGTCGTCACCGCAGAACTGTCGCAGCCAGTCGACACGGACAAACGAGCGCGCGGTGCTGCTGCTCGGCAACAACAGCGATCAGCCGGAACGCGAACAGTGCCGCCTGAACATGCGTCCCCGCTGCGCACGCTGCCCGGCGACGACGCGTTGAATGCTGCCGACAGAGAGTGGCTTCAGCAGGTCGTATTGGCAAGCCCTGGTGTCAACCGTAGTCGCGCTCGCAGGACACGTACAGACGGAGGACCACTAGATCGCCGGACGCCACGAGAGCACGGTCGTCGGTCGACAGCTTCTTGAGATTCCATTCGTCAAACGGTTCACGATCACGCGGGTACCGATACACCGCCAGCCGGCAATGTCCGCTCGCCTCGCTGGCTCCCTCACCCGTGAGGAGCCGATCCCAGGCCGCGATGGATCCTTCGCTAGGCTGCAGGGTGAGAGCAGGACCTGAGAAGACGCGAGCCGCCTCCACCTGGCTCGGGCCGACATAGGTGTACTCCAGGTTGCAGTTGCAGTTGCCCTGGCCGCCCTCGCCGATTTGCCGGTACGCGGGGTCGACCTGCACCTGGCTCAGATACTCGCGAGCGTGCTTCGGGCCATCCGGCAGCAGCAGTACCAGCACCCCAAGGCAGCCCACCGCCCCTACCACCAACAAGCCGGCCGAGACGCAGGCGATAGCGATCCAGACCCGATTGCGCTGGCCCATGGCCCGCCCCTTCTCGCTGCGGCACGCCAGAACGCCTACGACCCTTGGCGTCGCGTCGGAAACTGATCCACCCCGTCAGGCAGCGGGGTGACCCGGTTCGAGGTAGGGCTGCTCGTCGCACGCGTCGAGCAGTCCCAGCCCGACCGGCAGGGAATATCGGTCGCTCCACCGGACGTTCGAGACTAGCGTGATCGCCATGTTCGGCACCGTCGGCTCTGTGCGGCCCGCAGGTTTCCACCTGCCGGGCGCCGCCGGCGTGTGCGCATGGCTGGCTGATACCCGAGGCTGACCCTCCTCCCGCTGCGGCAGAACCACGGAGGAGGGTGGCCCGGTGCTCCGGCGCTGCCCTTCGAGGCGCGCCGTGACGTGCGGTTCTGGCGCGGTTCCGCGGAGTGGCACCCGCCCGCGTTCGTCTTCCGCCAGTTCGTCTCCAGTGTGGAGTTCACCATGGCCAAGAGCCAGTTCGTGCGCGCGAAGCCGCACCTCAACATCGGCACGATGGGTCACATCGACCACGGCAAGACGACCCTGACGGCCGCCATCACCAAGGTTCTCGCCGACCGCGACCCCGCCGTCAACCGGTTCGTGTCCTTCGACGGCATCGACCGGGCGCCGGAGGAGGTGGCGCGCGGCATCACCATCAACATCGCGCACGTCGAGTACGAGACCGCGACCCGGCACTACGCCCACGTGGACATGCCCGGCCATGCCGACTTCGTGAAGAACATGATCACGGGGGCGGCGCAGGTTGACGGCGCGATCCTGGTCGTGTCCGCGCTCGACGGGGCGATGCCGCAGACCCGCGAGCACGTGCTGCTCGCTCGGCGGGTCGGTGTGCCCTACCTGGTGGTGGCGATGAACAAGGCCGACGCGGTCGAGGACCCGGAACTGCTCGACCTGGTCGAGCTCGAGGTCCGGGAGCTTGTGTCCGAGTACGGGTTCCCCGGCGACGAGGTGCCCGTCGTGCGGGTGTCGGCGCTACGGGCTCTCGAGGGCGACCCGCGCTGGGTGTCGTCCGTCGTGGAGCTGCTCGACGCTGTCGACCGGTACGTCCCGGTGCCGCCCCGCGAGCTCGGCGAGCCGTTCCTGATGCCGATCGAGAACGTCCTGACGATCTCCGGTCGGGGGACGGTGGTGACCGGCGCGGTCGAGCGGGGCGTCCTGCGGGTCGGCGGCCCGGTGGAGGTGGTCGGGCTCGGCCCGACACTGTCGACGGTGGCGACGGGGCTGGAGACCTTCGGGAAGTCGTTGGCGACCGCCGAGGCCGGGGACAACGCCGCCGTACTGCTGCGCGGGGTCAAGCGCGACCAGGTGCAGCGAGGTCAGGTGGTGGCGCTGCCGGGCAGCGTCACGCCGCACCAGCGGTTCCGGGCCAGGCTCTACGCGCTGACCACGGCCGAGGGCGGGCGCCACACGCCGTTCCTCGCCAACTACCGGCCGCAGTTCTACTTCCGCACCACCGACGTGGTCGGATCGGTGGACCTCGGCGACGTGACGATGGTCCTGCCGGGCGACACCGTTGACCTGTCGGTGGAGCTGGGCAAGCCGGTCGCGATGGATGTCGGGCTCGGCTTCGCCGTCCGGGAGGGCGGCCGTACGGTCGCCGCCGGCACCGTGACCGAGTTGCTCGACTGAGGTACGTGGAAGGGCTCCTTGCCAACAAGGGGCCCTTCCGCGTACGGCCTGCCCCCGGGGTGGTGCCAGCACCACCAGCGATGCGGGAGCCAGCACCGCTGACCCGGCGGCCGGGACGGCGCAGAGTCTGTTGCATCCGGTTCGCCACATCACGAGCGGCACGGCCGGCGGTTACGGGTCGTAGGTCCCGGCCGACCGGGCTCGGTGGGTGGGCGCCGGACGCCCTGGGCCAAGACCGGCCGATGCGAGAAGGCAGGCGAAGCGAACATGCCAACGACCGTCGACACCTCGTCAACCCCGCCCGTAACCGCCGCACCGGCCGGGCACCCGGCCGGTCGCAGCCGCACGCGGCGGCAACTGCGCTGGGCGGTGCCGCTGCTGCTGGTCGCGGTCGCGTTCGTCGCGTACGCGCTGCCGCCGTACCTGACGCTGGACCCGAGCCGGTCCCGGCTGCCGGTCCCGGAGGACTACCCGCAGTACTACCCGCTGCTGGTCGCACACATCGTGTTCGGCTCCGTGGCGCTGCTCGCCGGCTGCTTCCAGGTCTGGCCATGGTTCCGCCGCCGCTACCCGGCCGCGCACCGCTGGATGGGCCGGGCGTACTTCTTCGGTGGGGTCTTCCCGGCGGGGATCGCGATCCTGGGCGTCGCACCCTTCAGCAGCACCGGCTTCGTCTCACAGGTCGGCAACACCATGCTGGCGGTGCTCTGGCTCGCCACCTCGGTCGCCGGCTATCGGATGGCGCGGCAACGCCGGTTCGTCGAGCACCGTCGGTGGATGATCCGCAGCTTCGCGCTGACCACGTCGATCGTGGTCAACCGGGCGTGGGTGGTGCTCTTCATCGTCCTACTGCTGCCCCACGTCGACACGACCTACGGCGGCGACCAGGAGGCGATGATCCGGGCCGCGGCCGGCGCCAGCGTCTGGATGAGCTGGGTGGTCAACCTGCTCGTCGCCGAGTGGTGGCTGGAACGCGGCGACGCCCGCCGCCGGGCCCGCCGCACCGGCCGAGCCGCCGGCCACCGCCAGGACGCGGCCTGACGAACACGCCACCGCACGCACGCAAGTGTTGGAAACGGGCCGGATCGACAGCGCGAGGTGTTGACCTTGCCCGCAAGGTGCTGGCCCGCAGCGGCGGTCCCAACCGTTCACCAACGGGTCAGCACGGCGGCCAACTGGGCCAGGGCGACATGGGCGGCGTCGAACAGGGCCAGTTTCCGCGGGAAGTTGTGGATGAGCCCCTGGTATCGGGTTGCGGTGACGGGAACGCCGGCCGCCAGCAGTCGGGCCGCGTACCGCTCACCCTCGGCGGACAACAGGTCGAGTTCGGCGGTGATGACCAGGGCGGGGGGCAGGCCGGTGAGGTCGGCCCGCAGTGGGTTCAGATCCGGCTGGGTACGGTCCACCCCGGGTGGGGCGAACGCGTCCCAGAAGAACCGCATCTCCTCCCGGTCCAGGCCATACTCGTCGAGGGCCGGATAGTCGGCGGCGGGGTCGATGACCGGGCAGATGAGGATCTGTCCCGCAAGACCGATCCCCGCGTCCCGGGCGCGCCGGGCGGTCACCGCCGCGAGGTGCCCTCCCACGGAGTCACCGGCCACCGCTATCCGGCCCGGGTCGAGGCCGTGCCGAGCCGCCCCAGGCCCGCGCAGCCAGGTGAGCGCGCGCGCCATGTCGTCCACTGCGGCCGGGTACGGATATTCGGGGGCGAGCCGATAGTCCACGGAGAGCACGGCCCAGCCGGACGCCGCCGCCACGTGCCGACACAACCCGTCGTGGGTGTCCACGCTGCCCATCACCCAGCCCCCGCCGTGCGCATAGAGGACCACCGGCGCCGCGTCGCGATCGCCGTCGCGGTAGAGACGGGCGGGCACGCCGCCGGCGTCGACGGTCACCACGGACCGGATCGACGGTGCGTCGCCCACCTCGGCCGGGGTCGCCCGGACCATGCTGAGCCGTGCCGCCGGCAGGGTCGACCGGGTGAGCGGGACACGCTGCTGGACTTGCATCGCCGCCCGCGCCTGCGGGTGCAGCCGGCTGGGATCCACCCGCTCATTATCGTCTGCTTGACGGATGTCAACGTGGCGGCGCGGCGGTGACCGAGCGGCTCTGAGCCCTGCCAGCACAGCGGTCCTTGATGGGTCCGCCGTCGCCGTGCGGTCAGGCCGGGGCGGGCGCCGCCAGCAGCGCGCGCAGCTCGCGGACCGCTGCCCGCCCGGCGCGGTTCGCCCCGACCGTGCTCGCGGACGGCCCGTAGCCGACCAGGTGGATCCGGGGGTCGGCGACCACCCGGGTGCCGTCCACGACGATGCCGCCGCGGGGCCCCCGCAGCCGCAGCGGGGCCAGGTGGTCGAGCGCCGGCCGGAAGCCGGTGCACCAGAGGATGACGTCCACGTCCTGCGCCGCGCCGTCGCGCCACTGGACGCCGTCGGGGACGATCCGGTCGAACATCGGCCGACGGCGGAGGAGACCGCGTTCCCGGGCTTCGCGCAGCTGCGGTGTCCACGACAGCTCGGTCGCGCTGGCGATGCTTCCCGGGGGCAGGCCGGCCCGTACCCGTGCCTCCACCTTGGCGACCACCTCGCGCCCGTAGTCCGGCGTGAACGGCCCGTCCCGGAACACCGGCGGCCGGCGGGTGACCCAGGTCGTCGTCGCCGCGACGTCGGCGATCTCGACCAGGAGCTGCACGGCCGACGCTCCGCCCCCGACGACCACCACCCGCTTCCCGGCGAATTCCGCCGGCCCCCGGTAGTGGGCGGTGTGCAGCTGCCGCCTGCGGAACGTTTCCTGTCCCGGGTAGTACGGCACGAACGGCCGGGTCCAGGTTCCGGTGGCGTTGATCAGTGCCCGGGTGGTCCAGGTGCCGTTGTCCGATTCGACGAGGAGTCGTCCGTCGCCGGCGTTCCGGACCGCCGTGACGGCGACTGGCCGCTGCACGTCGATGCCGAACTCCCGCTCAAAGGCGGCGAAGTAGGCCGGCACCGCGTCGGCGGCTGGTTCGTCCGGCGGCGGAGGCGTGAAGCGCATGCCGGGCAGATCGAAGATCCCGTGCACGGTCGCCATGCGCAGCGTCGGCCACCGGTGCTGCCAGGCCCCGCCCGGTGCCGGGTTGCCGTCCACGACGGCGAAGTCAAGACCGGCGGAGCGCAGATGGTACGCGCTGGACAGCCCCGCCTGTCCGGCCCCGACAACCACCACATCCGTCTCCGGCATGTGCCGGACAACGCCCCAGGCTCACCCGGCCCTTCCCGTGGGCGATGGATGTCACACCGCCGCGATCGCCGGGCACGACGATGGGGCGTCACCGGCGACGCGGCGTGATCAGACCCGACTCGTACGCCCACACGACCAGTTGGGCACGGTCGCGGCAGTGCAGCTTCGTCATCGCCCGGTTGACGTGTGTCTTGGCGGTCAACGGGCTGATCACCATGCGCTCGGCAATCTCGTCGTTGGTCAGCCCCCGGGCGACGAGCTCGACGATCTCCTGTTCGCGGGCGGTCAGCACGTCGCGTCCGGCCGCCGGGTCGGCCGGCGGTGGGCCGGCGACGAACTCGCTGATGAGCGTACGCGTGATCGCCGGGGCGAGCAGCGCGTCGCCGCGCGCCACGACGGCGACGGCCTGCAGCAGGTCGGCGGGGTCGGCGTCCTTGAGGAGGAATCCGCTGGCGCCCGCGCGGAGTGCGGCGAAGACGTGGGAGTCGAGCCCGTAGTTGGTGAGGATGAGGACGCGGACCGCGGCGAGGTCGGGATCGACGGCGATGCGCCGGGTGGCTTCGATGCCGTCGAGTCCCGGCATCTGCACGTCCATCAGCACGACGTCCGGCCGCAGGCGTCGCGACAGCTCGACGGCCGAAGCGCCGTCGGCGGCCTCGCCGACCACCGCCAGGTCGTCCTCGGCGTCGAGCAACGCCCGAAATCCGGCCCGCATCAGCGCCTGGTCGTCGGCGAGCAGCACCCGGATCATGCCGGCTCCCCCCGGCGGTCGGAGCCGCCACGATCCGTGGCGGACTGAGCTGCTTCGACCTCGCGCAAGCGCTCGGTCATGCTGGACCGTCCAGCGGGAACGTGGCCTGCACCCCGAACCCGCCGCCGTCGCGGGCGGCGGTGTGCAGCGTGCCGCCCAGTCCGGTAACCCGTTCCCGCATGCCGCGCAGGCCCACACCGGGTGTCACCGGCCGGGCCGGCGACGCCTGGCCGTCGTCGGTCACGCAGACGGTCAGCTGTGCCGGTGCGTACTCGACGTGGATCTGCGCGGTGGCGGGGCCGGCGTGACGGGCGACGTTGGTCAGGGCCTCCTGGACGACGCGATAGCCGGCCTGGTCGACCTCGGCGGGCAGGTCCCGGGGCTGACCGGTGACGGACACCTGCACCGGGACGCCGGCCGCCCGGGTCCGCTCGGCGAGCTCGCCCACCCGGGCCAGCCCGACCCCGTCCCCGTCGGAGGGTGAACGCAGGACGTCCAGCGTCGCCCGCAGTTCCCGCATCGCGGCGCCGCTGGCCTCCTGGATCGCCAGCAGCGCGGCCGACGGTTCCGCGCCGTGCTTGCGGGCCAGGTGTACGGCGATCCCGGCCTGCACCTTGATCACGGAAATGCTGTGGGTCAGCGAGTCGTGCAGGTCCCGGGCGATACGCAGGCGCTCCTCCCCGGCGCGGCGCAGCGCCATCTCCTCGCGGGTGCGTTCGGCCTCGACCGCCCGCTGCTCGACCTGCTCCAGGTACGCCCGGCGCTGCCGCGAGACGAGCCCGGCGACGTTGGCCGCCACGAACCAGCCCAGCAGCAGGGCGGTCCGCTCGGCGATCAGCTGGCCGGGGCGGCCGGCGGGCGCGACCGAGACGTCGCGGGCCAGGAAGCCGCCGAGGAAGACGAGGCTGGCCAGGGCGGTGGCCGATCGGTGCCCCCGCCAGGCGGCGACGTAGACCGCGCCGAGGACGGGGAACGCCGCGGACACCCCGGGGTGCACCCGGACGTGGAGGGCCAGCATGGCGGCGGTCACCACGCTCAACGCCACCACCGGGTACCGCCGGCACGCCGCCAGGGCCGCCGCCATGACCAGGACCAGGGCGACGTCGATCGCCCGCACCGGTGCGGCGTCCGGCGCGAGCGCGGCGTTGCCGAGCAGGAGGATGCCGAGGGCGAGGCCGCTGAGGGCGTACGGCAGATCGCGGCGCATGATCGCACTGTAGAACGGTCGCCATCAGGGAGCATCCCGCGCCCGCGGTAGATGCGGCGTACTGCGGGCGCGGTATCGGCGCCCGGACAAGTGCCTGCGGCGGCACGACGCTTTCCCGGCCCGCCGCCGCAAGCATCGAGTGCATGACATACCGCTTCTTCACGCCCGCTCCAGCTGGCGCTGCGACCGGTCTCACCGCGGACGTCTACCGGCAGCTGCGGGACGAGTTCCTCGGGCCGGCGCCGACCTTCCAGGCGCTCTCGGCGGTGCCGGAAGTGCTGGCCGCGACCTGGGCGCTGATGCGCGAGGCCCTGCTCGCCGGAGCCGCGTCCCGGGTCGACCGCGAACTCGTCGCGTCGGCGGTGTCCCGGGCCAACCGCTGCCGATTCTGCGTCGACGCCCACGTGATGCTGTTGCACGCGCTGGGCGAGCACGAGCTGGCCGAGGTCATCGCCCGGGGCGGGACGCCACCGGAGCCGCGGCAGGCCGCGCTGGTCGGCTGGGCCGAGGCCAGCCGCAGCCCCAGAGCCGGTGAGTGGACCAGCCCGTACCGCCCTGAGGTCACCGGCACCCTGCTCGCCTTCCACTTCATCAACCGGATCGTGTCGGCGCTGCTCGACCCGGACCTGCTGCCCGGTGGCCTGCAGCGCTCCCGCGTCGTGCGGTCAGCCGGGGGCCGGCTCTACGCCAGGACGGCCCGGGAGCCGAAAGAGCCCGGCCGTAGCCTGCCGCTCCTCGGCGCCGGCCCGACATCGCCACCGGCGTGGGCCGGGGACAGCCCGGTCGGCGTCGCGTACGCGTCGTTGCGCAACGCCGCCATGCGGGGCGGAGACCTGCTGGGCGACGTGGCGCGCCGGACCGTCACCGCCACCGTGAGCTGGGAGGACGGCCGGCACCCGGCCCGGCCCGCGGAGTGGGCCGCCGATCTGGTCCGGGACGTGCCCGGCGCGGACCGCGTCGCGGCGCGGATCGCCCTGCTGGCGGCGTTCGCGCCCAGCGCGATCCGCTCGGGCGATGTCGCCCTCTGGCGGCTGTCCCATCCGGACGACGCCGACCTCGTGCGGCTGGTCGCCTACGGCGCGATCACGGCCACCGACCACGTCGCCCGGGCACTGTCCCCGGTTCAGCTCTAGGAGGTCACCCATGCGCAAGGCCTTGGTCGTCGTCAGCATTCTGTTGCTCGTCGCGTTCGCCCTGCAGTTCGTCTTCGCCGCCGTCGGCGCGTTCACCAAACCCGCGGGCGACGGCGCGTATGCGCTGCACAGCGTCACCGGGATGGCGGTCATCCCCGTCCTCACCCTGCTCACCATCCTGTTCGCCGTGCTGGCGAAGGCGCCGGGCCGGTTCGTCGGACTGGCCGTCCTGCCGCTCGGCCTCGTCGTCCTGCAGGCGCTCCTCGCCATGCTCGCGAACGCCTTCACCGACGCCGCGGGCGCCAGCACGCCGTTCGGCCTGGCCATCGCCGGGCTGCACGCGGTCAACGGGATCGTCGCGGTGCACGTCGTGGTCAACGTCCTCCGGGCAGCGCGCAAGCTGGCCAGCCCGGTGCCGGCCCCCGCCGCCCGCCTGACCGTCCGGGAAGGGGAGCCGGCATGACCGTCGGCTCACTGCTCGCGGCCGACCTGGTGATCGCGGTTCTCGCGGCCGCCGGGTGGCTGGGCGGCGGCGCCGCGTCGGCCGCCCGGCGCCGCCGGCTCGCACTGGCGCTGGCCGCCGTCGCGCTGCTCGCCACGGTCGCCCGCGCGATCACGATCACCGCGCTCGCCCGCGCCGGCTGGTGGTTCGCGGCGGAGAAGGTCCTCATCGCCGCCCCACTGTCGCTCGCGGCGGTGGTCGTCGCCGGGCCGCGGCTGCTGCGAGCCCCGGGCGACATCCGGTCCGTCGCGGTCCCGCTCCTCTTCGCCGGGTACGCCGACAGCGGCGCCCTGCTCGTGACGGTCCTGCACGGCTATCCCGCGTCGGCAGGCGCGGGCCTGCTCGCGGTCGCCGGGGTCGTCGCGGCGACCGCGGTCACGTGGCGCGTCCTCGGCGCGCGCCCGTCGCAGACGGTGTCCAGGGCGGCCGTCGCGGTGGCGGTCGCGGCGCTGGTGACCGGAACCGGGCTGGCCGCCGCACCGGGAGCTGCTCCCGCCGTACCACATGATCACGGATCTGGAGATGCGCGGACCGTGGGCGAACCGACCCGGCGGTTCACCCTGACGGCCGGGACCGCCACGGTGCGCGCGAGCGGCCGTGACGTCGCGGCGTGGACGTTCAACGGGCAGGTCCCCGGGCCGGAGTTGACCGCCACCGTCGGCGATGTCCTGGAGGTGACGCTCCACAACCGGGACATCGCGCGGGGCGTCACGCTGCACTGGCACGGCTACGACGTGCCGAACAGTCAGGACGGGGTGCCCGGCGTGACGCAGGCGGCGGTGCTGCCCGGACAGGAGTTCGTCTACCGGTTCCGCGCCGACCAGGCCGGGACGTACTGGTACCACACGCACTCGGTGTCCGACGTCGGCGTGCGGATGGGGCTCTACGGGGTCCTGGTGGTGCGCCCGGCGCCGGCGACCGGCGTCGACGTCACCGTGCCGGTGCACACCCTTTCCGGCCTTCCGCTGCCCGCACCGCGAACGGAACCGGTCGAGGCGGGGACGCCCGTACGGCTGCGGCTGATCAACACCGACAGCACGACGCACCGCTACGCCCTGGCCGGAGCCCCGTTCCGGGTCGCCGCGATCGACGGATCCGACCTGCAGGGCCCGACCCCGCTCGTGGACACCGCCGTGCTGATCCCGGCCGGAGGCCGCTACGACCTGGCGTTCACCGCGCCCGCCACGCCGGTGGCGCTGTTCGTCGACGGACGGTCGGTCTACTCGACCGGGCCGGTGTCCGCGGCGACCGGCGCCTGGCCGGTGCTGGATCCGCTCACCTACGGCGCTGATTCTCCGGTGCCGTGGTCCCGGTTCGACAAGGAGTTCACCCTGGTCCTCGATCGCGGCCTCGACCTGCACGGACTGCTTCCGCGGTACGCCCACACCGTCAACGGTGCGGCCGGTCCGGACATCCCGCCCCAGGTCGTACGCCCCGGCGACATCGTCAAGTTCACGATCGTGAACCGGTCACTGGTGGTGCACCCGTGGCATCTGCACGGCCATCACGTCCTGGTGCTGTCCCGCAACGGAGAGCCGGCGGCCGGGAGTCCCCTGTGGCTGGACTCGTTCGACGTACGCCCCGGCGACGTCTGGGAGGTGGCGTTCCCAGCCGACAACCCCGGAATGTGGGCCAACCACTGCCACAACCTGGCGCACGCCGACGCCGGAATGACGCTGCACCTGATCGGGTGACGGTGAGCCGGCGGGCACTCCGGTCAGCCCTCGAAGGTCTGCCTGGCCACCATGATGGCGGACATGGCCTGCGGCCACCCGGTGTAGAACGCCAGGTGGGTGATGGCCTCGACGATCTCGGCCTGCGTGAGGCCGTTCTGCTTGCCGAGGTTGAGGTGGAACGGCAACTGTTCGCCGTTGCCACCCGCGACCAGGGCCGCGATGGTGATCAGGCTGCGGTCGCGGGGCGCGAGGTCGGCGCGTTCCCAGACGTCGGCGAAGAGCACGTCGTCGGTGAGAGAGACGAGCTTGGGCGCGAAGTCTCCGAGCATCTTCCGAGCGGGGCTCTGCTGAGTGGTCCCGGGCATGTCCGTACTCCTCCTGTTGGTCGGTGGGTGGGCCGACGGCCGCGGGACGGCGCGGCCGCCGGCTCGTGGTCACGCGGGCTGCCGGCGGTACTCGTCGTCTGTCACGTGCTCGCCCCATTGCGTTTCCGGCCCGTCCTGCCCGGGGGTGAGGCCGTCCCAGATGGCCAGGTGGGTCATGAAGTGGTCAGGGGTGGCGCCGTGCCAGTGCCACTCACCAGGCGGACACCAGACGGTGTCGCCCGGGCGAATGACGACGACCTCGCCGCCGCGTGACTGGGTCAGCCCGATGCCCTCGGTGACGTGCAGCAACTGCCCGTTGGCGTGCCGGTGCCAGGCGGTGCGGGCGCCGGGGGCGAAGTGCACGGCGTTGCAGCGGCCGATGGACGGGCCGGTCATGGGAACGATCTGGTCGAACCAGACGTCCCCGGTGAACCAGTCGGCCGGTCCCTTGGCCGACGGCTGTCTGGTCAGGATCTCCAAGATCTCCTCCTGTGCGGTGGGCCCTGCGCTGGCTGCAGCGGCTTGTCGCTGCCACGGTGGCCACCCGCTCCGGGGCGGCGCAGGTCGTCACGGGTTGAGGAGGACCTTGATGGCACGACGCTCGTCCATGGCCTGGTACCCCTCGGCGGCCTGCTCGAGAGGGAGAGTTAGGTCGAAGACCTTGCCGGGGTCGATCTCCCGGTTCCAGATCAGGGTGATCAGCTCGGGCAGGAACCGGCGCACCGGGGCGGGGCCGCCGTGCAGGTGCACGTGGGAGAAGAACAGCTCGTCGCCGGGCAGCTGGACGTCGTGGGCCACGCCGACATACCCGACGTGACCGCCGGCACGGGTGGAACGGATGGCCTGCATCATCGACTCCTGCGTGCCGACCGCCTCGATGACCGAGTGCGCCCCGAGCCCGTCGGTCAGTTCCTTGATCCGCGCGACGCCCTCATCGCCGCGCTCGGTGACCACATGGGTCGCGCCGTAGTGTGCGGCGAGCCGCTGGCGAGGCTCGTGCCGGCTCATCGCGATGATGCGTTCCGCGCCGAAGTGCTTGGCCGCCAGCACGGCGAGCAGACCGACAGCCCCGTCGCCGACAACTGCGACAGTCTTGCCCGGGCCCACCTCTGCGGCGACGGCGCCGAACCAGCCCGTGCCGAGCACGTCGGAGGCGGCGAGAAGGCCCGGAATCAGGTCGGCCGAGGGAGTGTCGGGCGTGGCGACCAGGGTGCCGTCCGCCAGCGGGACACGCAGGTACTCGGCCTGGGCGCCGAGTCCGCCCACCGGCTCTCGGTGGATGCATGAACTCTGGTAGCCGGCCTGGCAGATCGGGCAGGTGTTGTCGGAGGCGAAGAAGGAGCCGACCACGAACTGGCCCGGCTTGATGTTCTTGACCTCGCTGCCGACCTCCTGGACGACGCCGACGTACTCGTGGCCCATCGGCGCCGGCCCCTTCGACACTTCAACGCCCCGATACGGCCACAGGTCCGAACCGCAGACACAGGTCGCGGACAGCCGAATGATCGCGTCGGTCGGGAGCAGGATCCGGGGATCCTCCCGTGTTTCCACCCGGACGTCGCCGGGGGCGTGCATGACGACACCACGCATAGGTTTCTTCCTCCCAAAGGACCGGCCGCGACCCGACCTGTCAGCTTCCGCGTCCTACCCGGGCAGGCCGCGATGATGCCGGGAGCCGGGCGTAGGACCCCGCCGAGGACGACGACAGTCACTCCCGCTGGGCGCGGCCGGTGGTTGCCGTCATCGCCATCCAGCAAACCCCGGCAGCGCCCGCTCAGGGAGTTTCTCCTGGAAGGTGTACTGACAGGGCACCCCACCGGCCAGCCGTGACACGTACGGTCGAGACGTGGACAACCGCTCAGAGGTCCGCGAGTTCCTCGTCTCGCGGCGCGCCAAGATCAGCCCGGAGCAGGCCGGTCTGCCCGCCGGTCCCAACCGGCGGGTTCCGGGGCTACGCCGCAGCGAAGTCGCGTCGCTGGCCGGGGTGAGCATCGAGTACTACTCGAAGCTCGAACGGGGCTCGCTCGCCGGAGTATCGCCTGGTGTGCTGAACGCCATCGCACGGGCGCTCCAACTCGACGACGCGGAGCGGGCCCACCTGCTCGACCTCGCCCGAGCCGCGGACGGCAGCAGTGCGCTCATGCGGCCCCGGCGCCGGACGGCACGGCAGTGGTCGCCACGCCCCAGCCTGCAGTGGGCCCTCGACGCCGTCACCCAAGGTCCCGCGTTCGTCCGTAACGGCCGCATGGACCTGCTCGCCGCGAACCGGCTCGCCCGCGCGTTCTACGTCGACGTGTACGCCGATCCGCAACGGCCCGCCAACCTCGCACGGTTCACCTTCCTCGACGAGAAAGCGCACCGCTTCTACCCGGACTGGGACGTCGCCGCCGACATCTGTGTCGCCATCCTGCGCACCGAAGCCGGCCGCGACCCGCACGACAAGGATCTTCATGACCTCGTGGGCGAACTCTCCACCTGCAGCGACGAGTTCCGGAAGCGCTGGGGAGCCCACGACGTCCGGCACCACGGCACCGGCGCCAAGTATTTCCGCCATCACATCGTCGGGGACCTGACCCTCGCCTACGAAGGGTTGGAAATGGTCGCCGAGCCCGGCCTCACTCTCACCATCTTCACCGCGGAGCCCGGCTCCCCGTCCGAGGACGCGCTGCGCCTGCTCGCGTCCTGGGCCGCCTCACAGGAAGCGGACGCCGGCGCACAAACCGCTGTCGCGGAGTGATGTTCTGGGGTGCCCTGCCAGTACACCTTTCAGCAGAGACTCCCCAGCGGGCCGCAGCCGAGGTTTCCTGGATGGCGATGAACGCAGCCATCCTGCGCGACGTGGCACCCTGACGCCCTGCGTCAGGTGCCCGCACGGGCAACCGGCCGCCCCGCGGCCAAACCTCGTCACGAAGAACCAGGAGCAACATCATGCGTGTCCACGCTTACGCAGCACCCAGCCCGTCCGAGCCGCTGGCCCCCACGATCATCGAGCGGCGCGACGTCGGCCCCAACGACGTGCTCATCGAGATCAGGTACGCGGGCATCTGCCACTCCGATATCCACACCGTTCGCGGTGACTGGGGACCCCAGCCCTACCCGCTGGTGCCCGGCCACGAGATCGTCGGCATCGTCACCGAGGTCGGCTCCGAGGTCACCCGCCACCAGGTCGGGGATCGGGTCGGGGTCGGCTGCATGGTGAACGCCTGCCGGGAGTGCATCAACTGCCGCAACGGCGAAGAGCAGTACTGCCAGGGCGGCATGGTGCCGACCTACGGTGGTGTCGACCGGGACGGCACCATCACCCAGGGCGGCTACGCCACCCACGTCGTGGTCGACGCCGACTTCGTAGTGTCGGTGCCTGAGGGAATCGACTTCACGGCCGCCGCGCCGCTGTTGTGCGCGGGCATCACCACCTACTCGCCGCTGCGCCGCTGGGGCGCTGGCCCGGGCAAGAAGGTCGCCGTCGTCGGCCTCGGCGGGCTGGGGCACCTGGCCGTCAAGATCGCCCACGCCCTGGGCGCCGAGGTGACCGTGCTTTCCCAGTCGCTGAAGAAGCAGGAAGACGGACTCCGCCTGGGTGCCGACCACTACCACGCCACCAGCGACCCGGACACCTTCCAGCAGCTCGCCGGCCGGTTCGACCTGATCATCAACACGGTCAGCGCGCACATCGACGTCGACGCCTACCTCGGCCTGCTCGCGGTCGACGGCACCCTCGTCAACGTCGGCGCCCCCGCCGAACCGCTGACCCTCAACGTCTTCTCCCTCATCGGCGCTCGCCGCTCCTACGCCGGCTCGATGATCGGCGGCATCCGCGAGACCCAGGAGATGCTCGACTTCTGCGCCGAGCACCACATCGGCGCCGACGTCGAACTCATCTCGGCGGACAAGATCAACGACGCGTACGACCGCGTCCTCGGCTCCGACGTCCGCTACCGATTCGTCATCGACACCACCACCCTCGGCTGAGCCGAGGTCCCCAGACCGGCTCCGCCCGGCCGACCCCGCGGCCGGGCGGAGCCCCCGGCACCCACTGTCCCCGACCGGAAACCGACCACCACGCCCGACTGGCCGCTCATGGTCACCGCCGTCCTGGCCACCGGATGCGCCGGCCGGACGCACTCGCGCCGCTGGCAGGTGACGGACGCCAGGGTGTTCTTCACCGGACCGGACCGCAGATCCGGCCCGACGAGAACGATGGTCCAGGCGGCGCTTTGGGACGCCACACCGGATTCGCGTCCACCGTCAGAAGGGGTGCCTGCCAGGCCGCCCCAAGCCGCTGAAGCAGGCCGTACTCGGCACGGACGCGGCTGACATTCTCGCCGGCAAGGAAGTCCAACACCTCCTCCTCGACCATCTGCCGGCCAAGAAACTCCGCGTGGAAGGACGGCACCTCGACCACCGGAATCTTGGTGAACAGACCCGGTGTCGACTCAGCCGCGGTAACCGTCGGCAGGAAGGCGATCACCCGGACACCTGGAATCGGGCACATGAGCTGAAAACGATAGAACGGCGCATCTTCCAGCAGCGAACGAATGAACGGCTCATCCGGGTACACGTCGATTGCGGTGCCCGCGTTCCCGAGCGCGAACATGCCCCGCAGCAGCCAACCGGTCGCCACCCCGTATCCCGACCCGGCGTTCGGCGGCGGATAGTACGCCCGTCCGGTACGCACCAGCGGACTGAACATCATCAGCGCCGTCACCGGTGACGCCGGCCGGCCCCGCAGGTAGGTGCGGGCCACCATCGCCCCCTCGCTCTCCCCCATCAGGGCGATCGGCCGGCCGGACCGTCGGTGTACCGCCTCGACCTGCGCGGCGAGCAACTGCGCGCTGGACGTCAGCGACCGGTGGGTGGCGGTCGACCGGTACGGCAGCGGACGGCCACCCGAGTCCAGCCCCTCGTACGAGAACCTCTCCACGTTCGGATCCGCGGCGGCTCGGCCGTCGTACGCGGAATTGTGCCCGGCGAGCAGGATCACCGCATAGGGAACGTTGGCGGGCAACGGCCGATTGAAGATCGGCGGCGAGAAGGTGTACGTCTGCGGGTGGCTCCGGGTCAGCACCTGCGCCGCCAGCGGGACGAGCAGCACCAGCACCACGACGATCGGTACCACCGGCACCCGCCGCAACCGTACGTGGGAGGGCAGCACGGCCGCCCGCACGGTCCGGTTCCACAGCAGGCCGTTGACCATCCCGACGGCCACGGCGACGACCGGCGTCCACGTCTCGGCCGCGCTCCACACCAGGCCACCGGCCACGGTGATGACCACGAAGTTCAGCGACGACCAGCCGAACAGCTCCAGCGTCGGCAGGCCACGCCACCAGCCCGCACCCACCGACATCCGCTGCAGGAACGGGGCCAATATCACCATGGGGATCAGCGAGGCGAACAGAACCCAGGACAGCGACACCACCGACGCGGCCACCGCGAGCCCGGCGAACGGCGCGACGATGGCGGCCGTCAACGCCGCCACGCCGAGATTGCGCAGCAGCAGGGTCCGCCGTAATGGCCGGCGCCTCCCGGCCGGCCAGGACAGGCCGACCAGCACCGCGGACAGCGCCCCGCGCAGCACGATCGCCCCCACCAGGCCGAGCCCGAACACCCACCAGGAATTGTGGTAGACCAGCAGCCAGCGCATGTCGTGGTAGGAGTCGTACGGCCAGACCGCCGAACTCTGCCCGATCAATCCCTCCGCCTGCCGGAACCCGATCAACACGAGCACGAGGGACTCGGCCAGCGGAAAAATGGCGGCGACCCCGAGCAGCGCCAACAAGCGCCAACGGCTCGGCACTCCTCCTCCTTCGGGTGAGGCTCTGCGCCGACTCTCCCACGCTAATGTCGTGCAGGAGAGCGTTCCGACCGAACCCGTGGTCCCCCTGGCTGCCGTGCTCGTCGAGTCCGTTGAGGGGCTCGCTGGCCGGTACCGGTTGACGGCGGTCGGGCTGGTTCCGGCTCCGAGACCTGCTGCATCACCCGAAGCGCCGCTTCGCTGTGCCGGCCAGGGATGCGCCGGCCGGCACAGCGCCAACTGATCAGCCTCGGCGCGTCGTGAAGATCGCGGCGGCGCTGGCCGGCAGGCGGTAGGCGTAGGTCGTGTCTCCCCACGGCACGTCGAACGTGGCGACCGAGCGGCGCGAGTTGTACACGACGAGAAGCTGCGTGCCGTCGGGCAGCACGGCCGTCTTGCGCTGAACGCCACTGTCCGAGCCTGCCGCCACGCTCGCCGAACCGGTCGGCCCGAGCACGTTCAGCTCGTGGATCGACCACCAGTTGCCGGCATCGCCCTGGTTCACCACCCGGATGTAGCGGCCCGTGACCTGTGGAATGAGGATCTTGTTCACCGGGCTGCCCGGTCCGGTCGCGATCGGCTGGCCCCAGTTCGTGCCGTCGTTGGACACGAAGAGTTCGTACCCCCGGGGGGAGTCGCCGCTGCTGCCAGTCGTGTCCAGGACGACCTGGTTGAACGTCTGCGCCGAGCCGAGGTCGACCTGGAACCAGTCGCCGAGCTGCATGCCGCGGCCGGTGCTCCACCGCGTTGCCGGGTCGCCGTCGATCGCATTACCAGCTGGTTCGGTGGCATTGCTCGCTGACGCCGACACCGTCCAGGCGCCCCGGGACAACGGCACCGCGGTCGTCGACGCGGTGAGCGACGCTCCGGCGGGAAGCGTGTAGCCGAGCCACTGGTTGCCGACCCGCACCTGAGCCTGGTGAGCCAGCATCCCGGAGTCGTAGCTGATCAACGCTCGCGTCCCGTCCGGGTTCTCGAGCGGGATGTCGACCGAGCCGATCGCGGCCGGGTCCACCGGGCCAGGCTGGGTGCCGGTCCAGGTGAACGTGGCTGCCGCCCCGCCGGCAAGGCGGTAGGTGAACCACTTGTTGCCCCACTGCACACGGAAGGTCTTTAGGCTGTTCGCGGAGTTGAACGCGACCAGCGCCGTGGAGCCGTCCGGATTGACGAAGGCGACGTCCTGCACGTCACCGGCCCCAAAGGAGTTGGACGCGACCCGGCGGGCGCCCGGACGCACGAACTTGCTGGCGTGACCGAGGGCCCAGTAGTCGACCGTCTTGGCGTACGACCAGTGGCCGGCCGCGTCCTGCGCGACCGTCACCACGCCGCGGCAGGTCAGGCAACCGCCGTTGGTCGGTCCGTTGTTCTGATCCAGGGCCATGTTCCAGCGGATGACACCCCTTGCCCAGTCACGGGTGCTGTTGATAATCAGGCCCAGCGCCCCGGCGAAACCGGCCTGCTCGTCGCCCTCCCACGTGCCGCCCGAACACTCCGTGTGCCATGCCGGCTTGTTGGGATAGTCGTTGTGCGACACGGCCTGAGCCCGCACGTCACCGCCGTAGCAGTGCCACGCTGTGCCGGCGACGAACCCGGCCGTGGCCGGGTCGGCGTACATGGTTTCCGGATAGCTGACGACATCCCAGTTGTGGTCGTAACCAAGGATCTCTGTGCCCAGATCGCGGTCCCGTAGTGCCGGGCCGAGGTAGTTCTTGATCAGGTTGTTCTGCTGCTCCGCGCTGAGCGACATACCCGGATATCCCGAGGGTACGTAGAGCGGCTCGTTCTGCGGGGTGACGTAGCGGACCGGAACCCCCGCCTCCCCGTACGCTTCGAGGAACTTCGCGAAGTAGTCGGCCAGCGGCTGATAGGCGTCCGGCTTGAGCGTCCCACCGATCATCGAGTCGCTGGTCTTCATCCAGCCTGGCGGGCTCCACGGCGACGCCATCACAGTCAGCTTCGGGTTGAGCTGCCGGGCCCGCTTGAGCAGCGGGATGATGTATGCCCGGTCGTGGTCGATGGAGAAATGCGCAAGTGCCGGATCGGTCTGGCCGGGTGGCATGTCGTCGTACGAGTAGTTCCCGTTCACCGCGAAGTCACTGGAGCCCATCGGCTGGCGCAGGAAGCTCAAGCCGATGCCCTGGCCGCTGAACAGGTCGCGCATCACCGCGTCGCGCTGCTCGTTGTCGAGGCGGGTGCCGACGAGCCAGGCGGAGGAGTCGGTGAACGACGCCCCGAAGCCGGTGATCTCCTGATACCGCCGCTGGCTGTCGACGGTGATCGTCGGTCCGTCCGGGGCCCGCCCGCCATGCCACGCCACGCTGGATTGGCGCGACAGGTAGGTGTTGGTGCCGAGGTCGGTGAGATACACGGACACCCCTGCCGGCACGCCCGCTGCGACGGACGCCTCGGCCGGACACAGCGCGAGTAGGGACAGTGCAGTGACCAAGCCGACGCCTAGCCCTCTTCGTGACACCTCGTGATCCCTTCGTCGCATGTCTCGGCAGCGCCCGGAACCGGAACCTTTTCCGCGCACGGCGCGAGGATTCGCCACTTCATCCAAGCGTTGAAATATTTACAGCTCTAACGCATGGGAAGCAGCGCCGTCAAGGACCTTTGACCGGGCGGCGTGCCAGAGCCCCAGGTGCGGGGCATGACCTACCGCTGCCGGGGCGGCGGTCACGAGTGTCCTGCGGTGGGCAGGTCAGGCTGGGTACGCCTGGGTTTCGGTGGCCTTGACCGCGGCCCACACCTGCTGGCCCGGCGTGAGCCGCAGGTGGGCGGCGGCGGCCGGGGTGACATCGGCGGCGGCCGTGATCGGTCCGGCGAGTTGGATGCGCAGGTTGTCGCCGTGGCGCTGGATCCCGGTGATCGTGGCTGGCCAGGTGTTGCGGGCGCTGCCGTCGGGCCGCTGGGGGTGCAGCGCGACGGCCGCCGGCGGGAAGACCACGAAGGCGTCGCCGTCGAGCCGGTCGGCACAGGCGAGCGTGAACCTGTCGGCGAGGTGGACGGTGTGGCCGTCGGCCCGTCCGCGGTACAGGTTGAGCCCGACCAGGCGGGCGACGTAGTCGGTGCGGGGCCGGGCGGTGACCGCGGCGGCGTCGCCCTCCTGCACGACCCGGCCGTCCTCGACGATGACCAGCCGGTCGGCAAGCACGAGCGCGTCGAGCGGGTCGTGGGTGACCAGCAGCGCCGCTCCGGGGTGGGCGGTGAGGTGGCGGTGCAGCTCGGCGCGGGTGTCCAGGCGGGTACGGGCGTCGAGCGCGGCGAGCGGCTCGTCGAGCAGCAGCAGGGTCGGGTCGACGGCGAGGGCGCGGGCGAGCGCAACCCGCTGCGCCTGCCCACCGGACAGCTGCCGGGGTTTGCGGCGGCCGTGGTCGGCAAGGCCGACCCGGGCCAACCACGACTCGGCCCCGGCACGCGCCGCCCGGCGGTCCAGGCCGCGTCGGCGGAGTCCGAACGCGACGTTGTCCACGGCGGTCAGGTGCGGGAAGAGCAGGTAGTCCTGGAACACCACGCCGATCGGTCGGTCCTCGGGCGGCGTCCACACCCGGCGCTCGGGGCGGTCCAGGTCGCCGCCGGCGAGCGCCAAGTGGCCGTCGGTGAGCGGTTGCAGGCCGGCGAGGGCGCGCAGGGCGGTCGTCTTGCCCGCGCCGTTGGGGCCGAGCAGCGCCACGACCTCCCCGGCGGCGATGCGCAGCGCGACCTCGAGGCGGAACGTGCCCCGGTCGACGACCAGGTGCGCGTCGAGCAGCGGGCCGTCGACGCGCGTCCGGGCCGCCGTGACGGGTTCGGGAACGGTGGTCATGTGCTGCTGATCCAGCGGTCGCGCAGCCCGGCGAGGATGGCCACGGAGACGGTGAGCAGGATGAGGCTGAGCACGATGGCGGCGTCCAGGTCGGTCTCCAGGGCCAGGTACACGGCCAGTGGCATGGTCTGCGTGGTGCCGGGATAGTTGCCGGCGAAGGTGATGGTCGCACCGAATTCACCCAGTGCGCGGGCCCAGCAGAGCACAGCCCCGGCGGCGACCCCAGGCGCGACCAGCGGCAGCGTCACGTGGGTGAACGTCGTCCACCGGCCGGCGCCGAGCGTCGCGGCGGCCTCCTCGTACCGGCGGTCGGCCCCGCGCAGCGCGCCCTCCACGGCGATGATCAGGAACGGCATCGCCACGAATGCCTCGGCCAGCACAACGCCGGTCGTGGTGAACGGCAGCGTGATGCCGAACGTGCTGTCGAGCCAGCCACCGAGTAGGCCGCGGCGGCCGAAGACCAGCAGCAGCGCCACCCCACCGACGACCGGCGGCAGCACCAGCGGGACGGTGACCAGCGCACGGACCAACCGCCGGCCGGGGAACTCGACCCGGGCGAGGAGCCACGCGAGCGGGACGCCGAGGGCGAGGCACAGCAGCGTCGCCAGGGTGGCGCACTGCAGGGACAGCCGCAGGGCCGTGAGCACGCCGGGTGTGGCCAGCCGCTGCGGCAGCGTTGCCCACGGCGCCCGGATCAGCAGCCCAGCCAGCGGGAGCACAAGGAACAACAGTCCAAGTACGGCGGGCAGCAGCAGTGCGGCGGGCACCTGCCGGGTGCCGCGACGGGACGGCGTGCCCTCGGGCCGGCCCGCCACGACGGCGTCGGTGTCGGTCACGGGGCCTGGAAGCCGGCCTCGGTCAGCACCGCCTTCCCCGGGTCGGACAGCACGTAGGCGACAAACGCCTTCGCGCCGGCCGCGTTCCTGGCCTCCTTCAGCGCGACGATCGGATAGTCGTTGACCGCTCCCGCCGACTCGGGGAACTCGATGCCCTCGACGTCGGCCGCGGCGGCCTTGGCGTCGGTGCGGTACACCAGGGCGGCGTCGACCTCGCCGAGTTTCACCTTCGACAACGCGGCCTTGACGTCCTGCTCCAGGGTGACCGGGGTGAGCTTGACCCCGCCGGTGTCGAGCGCCTTCTTCGCTGCGGCGCCGCAGGGAACCTGCTCGGCGCACAGGGCGACCTTCACCCCGGGCCTGGTCAGGTCGGCCAAGCCCTTGACGCCCTTCGGGTTGCCCGCTGGCACGGCGATGACGAGTTGGTTCCTCACGAACGTGGTCGGGGTGCCGTCGGCGTTGCCGGCGTCGGTCACCGTCTTCATGTTCGTCGGCGCCGCGGACGCGAACACGTCCGCCGGCGCGCCCTGGTTGATCTGCGTCGCGAGCGCGGAACTGCCGGCGAAGTTGAACTTCACCGTGGCGCCGGGGTGTGCGGCCTCGAAGTCCCTGCCGAGCTTGGTGAACGTCTCGGTCAGGGACGCCGCGGCGAACACATTCACCGTGCCGGTGACACCCGCGCTGGCGTTCGTGTCGGCCTGTGCACCAGTCGTGTCGTTGCCGCCGCAGCCGGTCACCGCGACCAGCGCCGACACCGCCAGTGCGGTCAGCAGGGTGCGCATGCTATGCGATGTCACGTGGCGGTCCTCCCCTTGTTCGCCACGGCCGGGGTGGATCTCTCCACCACCACCGTGGTCGACTTGATCACTGCGACCGCAACCGAACCGACCTGCAGGTCCAGCTGATCGACGGCCTCGCGACTCATCAGCGACACCAGCCGGAACGGCCCGGCCTGGATGTCCACCTGCGCCATGACGGTGTCCTTCACCACCGCGGTGACGATGCCCCGCAGCCGATTCCGCGCCGACGACGCGTCGGCTCGACCGTCCGCTGCACCGGCTTGACCGCTGACGAACGTGGCGAGTTCAACCCCGTCGATCGTCCGGTGGCCGTGGTCATCCCGGGTCGCGCCCAACCGTCCGGCGTCGATCCAACGACGGACCGTGTCCGGGCTGACCCCGAGCAGTTCGGCTGCCTCACCGATCCGAAATGCCGTCACACAGGCACCCTAACGTCCGGCACCTGCCAAGCCAAACCGCGGACCTGTCCGCATCTTCGGCCGCAGGAGCGTGTCAGGTGCCGCATCTGCGTGATGGACGCAGGACCGGCGACCGGGCGACGAGGGCCGCCAGGGCTTCGACCACGCGGGCCGCACGCTGATCGCACCGGCCGACGACGTGCTGCGTCCGCATTTCGCCGAGCGAGGCATGGCCGGTCACCACTGAACGCCGTGGCACACCTTCTCCGCCGTGGCCGGTTCCACCTGCAGGGTGCAGTGGTCGATGCTGAACCCGTCGTGCAGCCGGGCCCGCGCCGCCGCCAGCACCGGCCCCAGCTCGGCGCCGGCACGCAGGCTCAGGTGCGCCGAGGCCACATCCATGCCCGAGGTCAGCGTCCACACGTGCAGGTCATGCACGTCGACCACCCCGGGCACGTCGATCAGGTTCGCCCCGACCGCTGCCACGTCGATGTGCGGCGGGGCCGCCTGCACCAGCACACGCAGCGCGGCGCGGGCGAGTTGCCAGGTACGCGGGAGGATGAACACGCCGACCGCCACCGCGACGACGAGGTCCGCGTAGAGCCAGCCGGTCATGGCGATCACGACAGCGGCGACGATCACCCCGACCGAGCCGACGAGATCGCTCAGTACCTCGAGGTATGCGCCGCGTACGTTGAGGCTCTCCTTCGAGCCGGCCCGGAGCAGCAGGAACGCCACCACGTTGGCGACCAGTCCGGCGATGGCGACGAGTAACATCGGCCCGACCAGCACCTGCGGTGGGTCGCCGATCCGGCGTACCGCCTCGATGAGCACGTACACGCCCACTCCGAACAGCAGGGCGGCGTTTGCCAGGGCCGCGAGGACCTCCAACCGGTACAGACCGAACGTGCGATGGATGCCGTGGGACGACCGGTCGGCTGCGGTGATGGCCGCGACGGCCAGCGCGATCCCGAGGACATCGGTGAACATGTGCGCCGCGTCCGACAGCAGCGCGAGGGAGCCGGTGAGCCAGGCTGCGACGGCCTCCACAATCATGAACGTGGCCAGAACGGCCAGCGCCGCCCAGAGCGGTTTCCGGTGCCGCGCACCGGCCCGCATCGCCTCACCCCCATGATCGTGACCCGCACCCATGTCCGTATCCCTTCCACCTTGGCGACGCTGCCCAACATATGCTCGTATTGCAATGTGTGCAACTGTGAAATGGGTTCCGTTCCCAGTTGCGTCTGCATCGTCATCAGGTGCGCGGTCCACGGGGCGACGAGGCGTTTGACGATCTCGCCCGGACGACGCGGTGGAAGTGGGACGTGCTCATGCGCCGGTCGAGGGCCGCCTGGTCAGTCCAGTTCCCCTACGAGAACATGGCCGACGGGCCCTCGACCGGCCGGTGGAGGCCGTAGCCCGGAGACCTCAGTCCCCGGTGGGGCCGCCGGCCTCGACGATCGAGACGGGAGTGCCGAGTTCGACGGTACGGGAGACGGTGCAGAGCCGGTCGTGCGACTGCTGCAGTGACCGGGGCAGCGCCTCGCGCGCCTTGTCGCCGTCCGCGCCAGCCGGGAACGTCACGGTGAACTCGACAGTGAGGTTCTGCATCCGGTTGCCTCCGGCCTCGTCCCGGATCTTGTCGCCGGTGACCGCAACGGAGAACTGAGTCGGCTCGGCGCGGCGGCTGGTGATGAGGTCCACGTCGATCGCGGTGCAGCCGCCGATGGCCGCCAGCAGGAGTTCCACCGGCGTGAAGCTGGCATCCTGGCCCGTGCCCATCGACATCGACCCACCGCGGACGTTCCGCACGACGTACTGCCCGACGCTGGTGCGCTCGATCTCCACCGAGCGGAAGGTGTCCTCACTCATGACAGGGAAGCTACCCAGGCCCGCTGGTCCCCGAGCCACCGGCCCGGCCGGTCGATCGACCCGTCCTCGGGACACGCCCTAACTAGTCCGTGCGGCAGTTGTCGATGTATTGCATGTGCACGATCGTCGCGGGTTTGGCAGACTGCTGCGGCGCCTGCCCGTCGAACAGAGGTGCTGACGATGCTTGACGAGCGTGTCCAGCCCAACGAGACCGTCGTGCCGATGCTGCCCTGTGTGGCACCGGAGGAAACCCTGGCCTTCTGGCGTGCCCTGGGCTTCGCCGTGACCTACGAACAGTCGAAGCCCTACCTGTACCTGGCGTTCCGGTGGCGGGGGTTCGAGCTGCACTACGGGCGCGCCGCCGACAACGTGGACCCGTCGCTGGAGAACACCGGCGGATGCCTGGTAATGGTCGATAGCGTCGCGCCGTACCACGCGGCGTTCACCGAGGCGATGCGCCGCACCTACGGGAAGGTGCTTGCCAAGGGACTACCGCGGATAACCCGATACCGGCCCGGTGCCTCACGGTTCACCGTCATGGACCCGTCGGGAAACTCGATCATCTTCATCCAGCGGGACGAGCCGACGGAACTGGAGTACGGCGGCTCCAAGCAGCTCCAGGGGCTTGCCCGGGTTCTGGACAATGTGCGGATCCTGCGTGAGTTCAAGAACGATGACCGAGCCGCCTTCCGGGCCCTGAACTCGGGACTGCGCCGCCACGGCGACGGCGCACCGGCCGTCGAGCAGGGAGTGGCGCTAGCCATGCTCATCGAGCTGTCGACGGCACTCGAGGAGCCGGAACGGGTACCGGAGTGGGGCGTCAGGCTTCGGCAACTCAGCCTGACCATGGAGGAGCGTCATCGGGTCGAGTCCGCCGTCGCCGACCCCACGCTGCTCGAGGGGTGGATGCCCGCCACGGCCTGAACACTGGCCACTGCGCGACGGCGATGAGGCGGTCAGGGTGCGTCCGGGCGGTGGGCGGGTTGGAACAGTTCGATGAGGTTGCCGGCGGGGTCGGTGAGCAGGATTTGACGTCCGCCGGGGCCGGTGACCAGGTCGCTGCGGAATGGCAGGCCGGCGGCACGCAGTCGGTTGATCTCGGTGTCCAGGTCGTCGACGATCAGGTGGATGCGGTTACGTCCGGCGGCGGTGGCGTCGGCGGGGGTGGCGCGGGCGCCGGAGCTGGCCGGCCCGGACAGGAGCAGTCGCAGCGGGCCGCGTACCACGTCGGCGAAGGCGGGCGCGGCACTGGTGTTCAGGGTGAAGCCGAGATGGGTGGTGTAGAAGTCGATGGCCGCCTGGACGTCATCAACGACGTAGCGGACGCTGGCGTACTGGTCGGGTGCGGTCACGGCTGATCCTCCTTCAAGACCGGTGGGTGCCAAGGGCAGACAGCAGGTGCCTGATACGGGTGTCGATCTCGGCTGCGGCGTGCTGAAAGGCGGGGTAGCCGGCCTGGTCGGTGTCGCCGGCCGCGGCGGGGTCGGGGATGCTCCAGTGCGCCCGCCGGGGATGGTCCGGGAAGTCCGGGCAGACCTCGCGGGCCTTGTCGCACAGGCTGATCACGTAGTCGAACCGGCGACCGGTCACCGTGTCCCAGTGCCGAGGGCGCCGGCCGGTGATGTCGATACCGAACTGGTCGTGCAGCACCCGTACGGCGTTGGGATGAAGGCGGGACTTGGGGTGACTGCCGGCGCTGACCGACTCGGCCCGGCCGCCGGTGCGGTGGCGTAGCAGGGCCTCGGCCATCGGCGAGCGAGCGCTGTTGCCGGTGCACACGAACAGCACCCCGACGCGGGGCGAGCGCTGCAGGTCGGCAGGGGACGTGCGGGGTGCCGGCGCCCGGTGCAGAGCAGGGTGCAGCGCGGCGCCGGTCTCGGCCAGCGCGTCCGTACAGCGATCCAGGTCCAGGTGGTAGTAGCTGTCGCGGCCGTCGAAGCTGCTGCGGGTGGCGGTGACCAGCCCGCCGTCACGCAGCAGCCGCAGATGGTAGGAGACCAGGTTCTGCGGTTCACCGACCCGCGTCGCCAGTTCCCGGACCCGGTAGTCGCTGTCGGCGAGTTCGGTCAGCAGTCGCCACCGCAGCGGATGGGCCGCCAGGCGTACGAACGCCGGGGTGGCTTGACTCGACGACGCCATGGTCAGCAGAATACATCAAATCAGTTTGACCTAATAGGCGCGCGGGAAGGTAGGCACTGCAGGTGGCGGACAGCCCAGGCCACCCCACGACGCTGGCCCGCCGGTTGGGCACCTCTGACGCGGTGGTCATCGGCCTGGGGTCGATGATCGGTGCCGGAGTGTTCGCCGCCTTCGCACCCGCCGCGGAGGCGGCCGGCAGCGGCCTCCTGATCGGCCTGGCGTTGGCGGCCGTCGTGGCCTACTGCAATGGGACCTCTTCCGCGCAGTTGGCAGCGGTGTACCCGACCTCCGGTGGGACCTACATCTACGGGCGCGAGCGGCTGGGCGACTGGTGGGGCTTCCTCGCCGGGTGGGGATTCGTGGTAGGCAAGACAGCCTCCTGCGCCGCCATTGCCCTGACCTTCGCCGAATACGCCGCGCCCGACGGATGGCACCGGCCGGTTGCCCTCGCCGCGGTGATCGGTCTGGCGGCCGTCAACTACCGGGGCGTTACCCGCACCGCCCGACTGGCCCGCGTCCTGGTCACGGTTGTCCTGGCGGTACTGGCCTTGGCGGTGGCGCTGAACGTAGCCGGTGGAGTGGACACCTGGTCCCACCTGTCGAGCTGGGCGGGACCGTCCGGCGGATGGTACGGAATCCTGCAGTCGGGCGGGTTGCTGTTCTTCGCCTTCGCCGGCTACGCACGCATCGCCACCATGGGTGAAGAGGTCCGTGACCCACGACGCACGATCCCCCGTGCGATCGTGCTCGCCCTGGCCATCACCATGGCCGTCTACCTCACGGTGGCGCTCAGCCTGCTGCTGGTGCTCGGTCCCGACCGGCTCGCCCAATCCGCCGCACCCCTGGCTACCGCGGTGCAGGCCGCCGGCTGGAGTTGGGCCTCGCCGATCGTACGCATCGGTGCCGCCGCGGCGGCGCTGGGTTCACTGTTGGCTCTGATCGCCGGTGTTGGGCGTACGACCTTGGCCATGGCTCGCGAACGCGATCTGCCAGGTTGGCTGGCCGCCGTACATCCCCGGTTCCGGGTGCCGCACCACGCCGAGATCGCTCTTGCCGCCGCGGTCGGAGTTCTCGTGCTCGTGACCGACCTACGCGACGTCATCGGCTTCTCGTCCTTCGGCGTGCTCACCTACTACCTCATCGCCAACATCTCGGCCTTCACCCAGCCCCCGGGGCAGCGCCGCTTTCCGCGCCCGCTGCAGCTGCTCGGCGCGCTCGGCTGCGTGATCCTGGTCGCCGCGCTGCCGGTCACCGCCGTGCTCGCCGGAGTGGCCGTCTTCGCCGTCGGCCTGCTCTATCGCGGCCTACGCTTGGCCCGCACCGCCCGACCGACCTGATTGCCCGATTCCGCTCTCGGCCGGGTCGCCGGGCCCGGACCGCCGGGCCCCGGGCAGGTTCAGGAGTCATCGCGGCTCGCCGGCTTGGTCATCGGGTGTCGGCTCCGTCGGCGCCAGGTGGAGGCGCTGGCTGGCCTTGTGCGTGGCGTAGCTCTGGTACGCCTGCCGGGTGCTGTCGAGTTCGCTGACCTGGCTGACCGGTACGTCCCACCAGGAGTCGCTGTCGGGGGCGTGGACCGTGGGGTCGGTCTCGACGTGGATGACGACGGGCCCGCCGTCGGCGGGGATGGCTTTGGCGTCCTTGATCGCCCGGTCGAGCTCGTCCGGGCTGCGCACCTCGATGACGGTGGCGCCGAGGCTGCGGGCGTTGGCGGCGAGGTCGATCGGTAGCTTTGCGCCGTCGAGGCGGCCGGTGGCGTCGTCGCGGTATCGGTACCGGGTGCCGAACCGCTGCGAGCCGAGCGATTCCGACAGCGAACCGATGGAGTGGAAGCCGTGGTTCTGGACCAGGACGACGATGACCTTGACACGTTCCTGGACCGCGGTGACCAGCTCGGTCGGCATCATCAGGTACGAGCCGTCGCCCACCAGGATGAAGACGTCCCGGTCGGGGTCGGCCAGCCGTACCCCGATGCCGCCGGGGATCTCGTAGCCCATGCACGAGTAGCCGTACTCGACGTGGTACGCCTTGCGGTCCCGGACTCGCCACAGCTTGTGCAGGTCGCCGGGCATGGAGCCGGCGGCGCACACCACCACGTCCCGGGGGTCGGACAGCTCGTTGACGCGGCCCAGCACCATGCCCTGGGTGAGCACGCCGGCGGGGAGCGTGTCCACGACCTCCGGACCGGGGTGGTAGGTGGCCTCCACCCGTGCGTCCCAGTCCCGCCACAGGCGGGCCTGCCGCTGCCGGTGCTCGGGGGCCACCGCGTACCCGTCGAGGGCCGCGCCGAGCGCGGTCAGCGCCTCCCGGGCGTCGGCCACGATCGACAGACCGGCGTGCTTGCCGGTGTCGAAGCGGGCGACGTTGATGTTGACGAAGCGGACGGCCGGGTCCTGGAAGGCCGTGCGCGAGGCGGTGGTGAAGTCGCTGTAGCGGGTGCCGATCCCGATGACGACGTCCGCGTCGCGGGCGAGCGCGTTGGCGGCGGTGGTGCCGGTCGATCCGACGGCGCCCATCGCCTGTGGGTGACCGTGTGGCAGTGAGCCCTTGCCGGCCTGGCTTTCGCCGACCGGAATGCCGGTCGTCTCGCAGAACGCGCGCAGCGCCGCCTCGGCACCGGAGTAGTGCACCCCGCCGCCGGCGACGATGAACGGCTGGCGGGCCGACCGGATGATCGCGGCGGCGTCGGCGATGTCGGCCGCCTCCGCCGGGGGCCGGGCCACCCGCCAGACCCGCTCGGCGAACAGTTCCAGCGGCCAGTCGTACGCCTCGGCCTGCACGTCCTGCGGCAGCGCGATCGTCACCGCCCCGGTTTCCACCGGATCGGTCAGCACCCGCATGGCACCCAGCAGGGCCGAGGGCAACTGCTCCGGCCGGTTGATCCGGTCGAAGAAGCGGGACAGCGGACGGAAGGCGTCGTTGACGGTGAGGTCGCCGCCGTAGGGCACCTCCAGTTCCTGGAGTACCGGCTCGGACACCCGGGTGGCGAAGGTGTCCGACGGGAGCAACAGCACCGGCAGGCGGTTGACGGTGGCCAGTGCGGTGCCGGTGAGCATGTTGGTGGAGCCGGGGCCGATCGACGCGGTGCAGGCCCAGGTCTGGAGGCGGTCCTTCTGGCGGGCGTAGGCGGCCGCCAGGTGCACCATCGCCTGCTCGTTGCGGGCCAGCACGTACGGCAGGTGTTCGGCACCGCCGGCGAGTTCGTTCTGCAGCAGGGCCTGACCCAGACCCGCGACGTTGCCGTGGCCGAAGATGCCGAGGCAGCCGGCGAACAGCTTCTGGCGCACGCCGTCGCGCTCGCTCCACTGGTTGGCGAGGAAACGTACGATCGCCTGGCCGACGGTCAGGCGAATCGTCGTGGCGCTCGCGGTCATCGAGGCCCTCCCATCGGCAGTCTCGGGTCCACGGCCTGTCCAGCCCATGACTGGCGCACCCACCCGTGGGCCGGGTCGTCACAGATCAGCCAGGCCCGGGTGGCGCCGGCGCCGGCCATCACGTTGAGGTAGTAGAGGTCGTAGCCGGGCGGGGCCATCGCCGGGCCGTGCCAGCCGTGCGGTACGAGGACCACGTCACCGGAGCGGACCTCGGCGAGGACATCGATCGGACGCTGCGGCATGCCGTAGACCCGTTGGTAGGCGACCGGGTCAGCGCCGTCGACCGGCGTGCCGCCGGCCTCGGTCCGGATCTCGAAGTAGTAGATCTCTTCGAGTTCGGTCTCCACACCGTCGCGCTCCTCGTCGTGCTTGTGCGGCGGGTACGAGCTCCAGTTGCCGGCCGGTGTGACGACCTCGCACGCGATGATCGAGTCGGCGTCCAGCACCTGTGGGATGCCGAAGTTGCGCACCTCGCGCGAGGCCATGCCGGCGCCGCGGAGTTCAACGGGCACGTCGGCGGCGGCCAGGTGACCCACCGGCAGCGGTGCGGCGAGCTTCGTCGCCTTCGCCCCCGCCAGCGCGACCACGGCCGGCGCGCGGCCCGGGTTGCGCACCGTGAGACGCGCCTCCCGGGGCACGTAGCACACATCGGTCGGGCCGGTGAAGACACTCTCCCGGCCGGTGAGCCGGACCTGGTGCCGTGCGCCGTGGTGGTCGACGACCTCGACGTCCGGGCCGCCGCGTAGCGGGACGACGATGATCTCGCTGTTGCCGGTGGCGAGGTCGACCTGACCGGCCGGCGGCAGCGTGGCCACTCGGAGGCTGGTGTGCTCCCACCCGTCCAGGGTGTCCGTGATCGCCACCTGGAAGTCGCCCGCTTCGGCCGTGCCGTAGCGGTGGACCCAGCGGCTGGTCGTGCTCACGCCGGCTGCCGGTGGACGAGGCCCGCAGCGACGTCGACCGCCGCCGCCACGTCGCCGTCCGGGGGGAAGAGCAGCGCGCGCCCGACGACCAGTCCGCGTACCGCGGGCAGGTCGAGCGCCGCGCCCCACGCGGCGTACGTCTCGTCGGGGCGGCCGCTCGGATCGCCGCCGAGCAGGAGAGTCGGCAGGGTCGTGGCGTCCATGACCCGGGCCAGGTCGTCGACGACCGGCAGCTTCAGCCAGGTGTGCTGGCTGCTCGCCCCGAGCGCTGAGCCGATGTGGATCGAGGCGATGACCGATTCGGGGTCCAGCAGGTTGCGGACCCGGCCATCGACGCGGACGGACAGGAAGGGCTCCACCATCGCCATCAGGCCACGCCCGGCCAGTTCCGTGACCGCCCGGCCGCTCGCCTCCAGGGTTGCCGGTGTCGCCGCATCATCGAGGCAGATCCGGGTGAGCATCTTGCCCCCGTCGAGTCCTCGGGCGGCGATCTCCGCGACGTTGTAGGCGGTGAAGCGGTCGTCGAACTCGAAGACCGAGCCCTGCAGGCCGCCCCGATTCATCGAGCCGATGGCGATCTTGTCGTCGAGCGCGCCGAGCAGCAGCAGATCGTCAAGGATGTCGGGGGTGCCGAGCACCCCGTCGGCACCGGGGCGGGACAGCGCGGTGGCAAGGCGTTCCAGCAACTCGCTGCGGGACGCCATGGCCTGGCGGTTGTCCCGTACGCCGAGGGCGCCGCGGGCGGGGTGGTCCGCGGCCACGATGAGCAGTTGGCCGTCGGGGCCCACCAGGTCGCGGCGCCTGCGGGCGGCCCACCCGGCGGCGATCCGCTCCGGCTCACGCACCCGGACCTCGGTCAGCTCACGGATACGCGGTCGTATCGAGGTCGTGATCATCGTGCCACCTCCTCTTCCCGGTCGCCGAGGAGCACCTCGACCTCGGCTGTTGTCGGCATGGCGCTGGAGCATTCGAGCCGGGATGCGACGATGGCCCCCGCCGCGTTGGCGAACCGCAGGACGCGGTGCAGGTCCCAGCCGCTGAGCAGCCCGTGGACGAGGGCGCCGCCGAAGGCGTCGCCGGCGCCGAGGCCGTTGACGACCGCCACGGGAACGGGCGACACCTCGACGCGCTCGGTGGTGGTCGCGGCGAGGACCCCCTTGGGGCCCTGCTTGACGATGGCCAACTCGACCCCCATGCCCAGCAAGGCGTCGGCGGCGCGCTGCGGGTCGGTCTCACCGACCGCGATCTCGCACTCCTCGCGGTTGCCCACCGCGACCGTGACGTGCCGCAGGGCTTCGCCCACCTGGGCGGTGGCCTCCTCGGGGCTCGACCAGAACATCGGCCGGTAGTCGAGGTCGAGGATGGTGTGCGCCCGCCGGCCGCGAGCCCGCCAGGCGGCGAAGTGCGCCGAGCGGGACGGCTCCTGCGACAGGCCGGTGACCGTGCTCCAGTAGACGGCCGCGTCGCGGATCGCGTCGAGTGGGATCTCGTGCGGTTCGATCAGCAGGTCGGGGGCGACCGGATAGCGGTAGAAGTACAGCGGGAAGTCATCCGGGGGAAAGATCTCGCAGAAGGTGACCGGCGTCGGCGGGCCGTCGACCTCGGTGACAAAGGTGTCATCCACGTCGAACCCGCGTAGCGCGCGGTGGATGTACCGGCCGAAGGGGTCGCGGCCGGTACGGGTGACGAGGGCGGTCCGCCGCCCGTGCCGGGCCGCGGCCACCGCCACGTTGGTCGCGCTGCCGCCGAGGAACTTCTCGAACCGCTTGACGTCCTCGAGCCCCACGCCGTGGTCGAGCGGATAGATGTCGACCCCGGTCCGGCCCATCGCCACCAGGTCGTACGCCGTCACGCCACGCCCGATGCGCATCCGTATCCCATCCCGTGCACGGAGGTATGCCCCGGCCCGCTACGCGGCCCTGGCCGGGCCGCCAACGTTGCCCGAGAGCCTGCCTGGGGGTAAAAGTTCTGTCAAGAGTTTGTTCTGACATAGTTACGTGCTGTCTTACTATCAAGGCAGGTGTAGAGTGCGGCCGTGGCAATTCAAGTTGGCGTGACGATCGACCGCTCCTCCCCCGTGCCGCTCTACCACCAGCTCGCGGAGCAGCTCAGCAACGCCGTCGCCACGGGCCAGCTGCGACCCGGCGACCCCTTCGAGAACGAGATCGCGCTCGCGACGCGGCTCAGCCTGTCCCGCCCGACCGTGCGGCGCGCCATCCTGGAGCTGGTCAACCGCGGCTTCCTCGTACGACGGCGAGGGCTGGGCACCACGGTCGCGAACCGCAAGGTGCACCGACGCGCCGAACTCACCAGCCTCTACGACGACCTCAAGCGCGAGGGCGTCCAGCCCGAGACCATCCTCCTGCAACACGAGCTGAAGCGGGACGAGCAGATAGCCGGCATGCTCGACCTGCCCGCCGACACCGAACTCCTCGCCATCGTCCGCCTGCGGTTGGCCGGCGGTCGGCCACTGGCCATCCTCCGCAACTGGCTGCCACCGCCGTACACCGACATCAACAAGGACGATCTTGAAGCAGCGGGCCTGTACGCCGTGCTACGGGAGCGCGGCGGGCGTCCCGTCGTCGCCCACCAGTCGATAGGCGCGCGCATGCCGGACGCGGCGGAACGCCGCCACCTCCAGCTACGGCCCGCGGAGCCCGTGCTCACCATGACGCGCAGCGCGTTCGACGCGGTCGGCGCACCGGTGGAGTACGGCGACCACTGCTACCGGGCGCAGGACTACAGCATCGACGTCATGATCGACCAGCGCTGACGCGGGGCTTCAGCTGGCCCGCTCTGTCCGCCTACCGCTCGTTGTCGGCGGCGGCGCTACGGACGAGGTGGTTGGCCTCTTCAGGGGTGAGGTCGGTGGCACGGAGCAGGTCGCTGGCGGCGCTGCGGATCTGGAGGACGACAGTCTCACCGAATGCGTAGGTTGGGTGTCTGCTGGCGTGTCCGGCCAGGCGTGCGGCTTCGAGGACGGCCTGGCGGGTCTGTCCTGATGCCCTGGCGGTGGCACACTCGCGATGAAGGTGCGTCAGCGCGTCGGCGAGGGTGTCCACGGCCTGGTGCAGTGGGGGCGGAACGGGTTCGTGATATTCGAGCAGGGTGGCGACCCGGCGGGCCAGCACTCGGATGTCGATGGCGAAGGCGTCGAGTTGGTCCGAGGCCGCCCGGTACTGCTGGTAGCGGTGGCGCCGATGGCGCCACCAGGGGGCGATGGTCACGGCCTCGTCAGCGGCTCGCAGGGCTTCGTTGAGGCGCGTGCTGTCGGTGTCGATCGTGTTGAGGCTGTTCAGGGCCCGCATGGCAAGGTTCCGGTCGCCGGTGGCCAGGGCCTGGGCGGTGGTGTGGATAGCGGCGGCGAGGTCGGTGAAGAACGGTCTGGCGGCGCGGTCGACGGCCCGCAACGGGTCCAGGGGCAGGAGCAGTGCCACGGCGAGGAAGCCGACCGAGGCGCCCACAGCGGCGTCGATGATGCGGGGTAGCTCGAGACTGCGTTGATTCCCGGCGAGTGTGGCGAACAGGGTGGCGGTCGCGCCGGCCTGACTGACCATGGCACCGCTGCGGCCGGCGACCAGCATGCTCAGCGCGATGGAACTGGAGACAACAACGGAGATCTGCCACGCTCCGCTACCGACGAGATAGAGCAGGGCGTCGGCCACCGTGATGCCCAGCCCCACCCCGATGAGCAGTTCCACCGCCTGCCTGGTGCGTTGCCCGGTGGCAGCGGCGATCGTGGCGAGAGCGGCCACAGGTGCGAACACCGGCGCCTCGCGGCCGAGGAAATGTGTGGCGATGAGCCACGCGGCGGCCGTGGCGAGCCCGGCCTGGACGGAGAGCAGCGCGATGGCCGCCAACTGGCGGGTGGCGAGAAAGTGGCGCACGGCCGGCGGCCAAAGGGCCCGGCCGAGAGGCTCGGCGGGACGGCCCGGTGTTCCCCGGCCATGATCGTCCGGAGAGGCCATGTCATGGGCTTCCCACTGATGCTGGAGATAATCCCGGCCGGTATCGGGTGTCGTTCACCCGGTGGCTGGTCGGCGCGCGTGGGGCCGGCCAGCCTGGCCCAGCCCGAGGCGAATCCTCCCTGCGGCTGACGGCGGCCGTGCGGATCATGTCGTGGGCCGTTTGCCGCCGGACGCCTCGGGCAATCGCGCGTTAGCCGCCCGGGGAAGGGCAGGCGAAGCAGATGGTCGGCGCGGGCAGCGACATCGCATCGGTGGAGAGCTGAGGGGCGTGATGCGGCGCAACGTCAGGGTGGAGCCGAGGATCACGGGCGGGGAGTCGGTCGGGCTGGCCGACGTGGTGTGGGACAACGCGCGGCAGGAGCCGGACGCGGTGCAGTTCCGGCGCCCTGACCCGGACGCCCGGTCGTGGCCGCGCTCGTCCGGTGATCCATCGGTGGTGACCTGCCGGCAGTTCCGCGACGACGTGCTGGCTGTGGCTCGCGGGCTCATCGCGGCCGGCGTGACGCCCGGGAGCCGGGTGGGCCTGATGAGCCGTACCCGGTACGAGTGGACCCTGGTCGACTACGCGGTGTGGACGGTCGGCGCGGTGACCGTTCCGGTGTACGACACGTCGAGCGCAGAGCAGCTGGCCTGGATCCTCGCCGACTCGGGCGCAGTGGGGTGCGTGGTGGAGACGGCCGACCACGCCGCGCTGCTGGCCGGCGTACGTGACGGGCTGCCGGAGTTGCGCCAGGTGTGGCAGATCGACTCCAGCGACCTGATCAAGCTGGCCGAGCAGGGCCGGGCCGTTGACGACGAGGCGGTCGAACGCAGGCGGGCCGCGGTGTCGGGCGCGGACCCGGCCACGATCGTCTACACCAGCGGGACCACGGGCCGGCCCAAGGGCTGCGTGTTGACGCACCGGAACATCCACCTCGACGTCGGCAACGCGGTCGCCGCGCTGCCGGAGTTGTTCAACCAGACGGCGTCGACAGTCCTCTTCCTCCCGCTGGCGCACGCTTTCGCCAGGTTGGTCCAGGTGGCGATGGTGCAGGCCCGGGCGACGATGGTGCCCAGCCCCAACGCGCACGACGTGCTGAAGCAGCTTCGCCGATATCAACCGACGTTCGTCCTGGCGGTGCCGAGGGTGTTCGAGAAGGCGTACAACGGGGCACGGCAGAAGGCCGCCGACCAGCACCGGGGGTGGCTGTTCGACGTCGCGGACCGGGTGTCGGTGGGGTACAGCCGGGCGCTCGACACGCCGTCCGGCCCCGGGATCGGCCTCCGGCTGCGGCGCGGTCTTTTCGACCTGCTGGTCTACCGGAAGCTGCGGGCCGCGTTCGGCGGCCGGTGCCGTCTCGCCGTCGTCGGGGGGGCTCCCCTCGGTGAGCGACTCGGGCACTTCTTTCGTGGCGCCGGCCTCACCACCCTGGAGGGGTACGGGTTGACGGAAACGTCCCCGGCGCTGGCGGTGAACCGGCCCTCGGGGATGCGGATCGGCACCGTCGGCCGGCCGCTGCCCGGCGTGGACCTGGCCATCGCCGACGACGGGGAGGTCCTCGTCCGCAGCGACGTCGTGTTCCGGGGCTACTGGAACAACCCGGCCGCGACCAGCGAGACGTTCACCGCCGACGGCTGGTTCCGCACCGGCGACCTCGGCAGCCTCGACGACGACGGCTATCTGCGGATCACCGGACGCACAAAGGAGATCTTGGTGACCGCTGAGGGAAAGAACATCGCTCCCGACCCGATCGAGGACCGGGTCCGCGCACACCCGCTGGTCAGCCAGTCCATGCTGACCGGCAACGGCAAGCCGTACGTCGCCGCCCTGGTCACCATCGACCCGCAGGCGTGGTCCCGGTGGCGCGACGCGCACGGTCACCCACGCGCCTCGGTGGCGGAGTTGCGCGAAGACCCCGCCCTGCGCGGCGAGATTCAGACCGCGATCGACCAGGCGAACCGGTCGGTCTCCCACGCGGAGGCGATCAAGACCTTCCGGATCCTGCCCGACGACTTCACCGAGGCCAACGGTGAGCTCACCCCCACCTTGAAGATCAGACGCGAGGTGGTGCAGCGGCACCGCGCCGCCGACATCGACGCCCTCTACCGCGGCCACTGACCACGAACCCCGACTGACCCGTGATCCGGTGCCGTGACCGGTGCCCGAAGGGCGATGCCTGAACTCCGTGGGATGGCGGTGGTGATCGAGAGCCGGGGTGGTGTCAGAGGTAGCTGAACAACGGGGGAATGGCCAGGACAACGATCCAGGCCCAGGCGGCGTACACCGGTAGGTAGCTGGTCTGCCAGCGCTCGAGCGCCGCGAACGGGGTGTGCCGGCGGACGAAACCCAGCAGCAGCCACGCCGACCAGACGAGATTGGCCAGCAGGATGACGTTCTCCCCCAGCGCCGCCGCCTTGTTGGGTGTGGTGCCGTACTCGGTGATGCGCCCGGTGATCGCCACCAGCACCAGCACATCAATGACCAGCGCGCTGACCACGAGGGCGAACTGCAGCTTGTCGAACAGGCCGGGCGGGGCGAGCGGATCGCGGGCTGAGATCGAGTAGAGCAGCAACCCCAGCACCACGACCAGCAGGAGGTCGAACAGAATCAGCGCTTCCCGCTCGACGTTGATGCCGGCAGTGGTCCAGCCGAGGGCAACGAGGAAGGCCAGCAGCGCGGCGGTGAAGAGCGGGGTGAACAGCCGCGTGAGCACCGGGGCGATGTTCTCGACAACACTCTGCTTGGCCTCGACGAGCCACCCGGCCACCACCACCGCGGCCACGACGCCGCAGGGAAGAAGCCACTGCGAGATGAAGTTTTCCGGGGAGATCCCGATGGCCTTGAAGGTCCCGACCATGAATGCCATCAGCACGCCGCCACCGAGGGCGATGAGGACGAAATAGACAAACCATTCGCCGGTGAAGCGGATGAAGTCCATCCGCCGGCGCGACGAGCGCAGATCGTCGGCCACATAGGCCAGACCGACCACGATCCACAGGGCGATGGGGAGATGGATGCTGGTCAGGACCACCGACTGGGAATCCTCGGCGAGCGGATAGGCGTTGGCCGCCACGGCGCCGAGCGCGAACAACGCCAGCAGTACCCCGATCAGCGCCTTCCCGGCGTGCCACGCCAGGCCAGGAAGGCCGCGAGCCAGGGCAGCGCGAGCACGCTGAAGTTGGGCCCATAGAACGCGGCATCCTCTTCGAACCTCATCCCGAACAGTTCCGGCACCTTGATCGACGCTGCCGCGCCCGCCGCGCAGATGACCATCGCGGTCAGGTCGCGCCGTGACCCGGAGTCCGCCGCCGGACCGCCGGTCTCGCCGGTCAGCACCAGTTGCTTCCAGAGCCGTTCCGAATGCTCCCGGGCGAACTCGCGGGACAGCTCGTCCAGGCCACCCATGCGTTTGACCGCGACGAGGAACGCCTCGTCGGCGCGTAGGCCAACGGCGATGAGCTCGTCGACGGAACCCCGCAGATGGTCTTCGAGTTCTTCGGCGTCGGACTGCTTCAGCTCGGAGCGGCGCTGTACGTGTTGACGCCACTGAGCGAACTGCGCCTCCAGTTCGTCGTGGCCGTCTGGCGCTGTCATGCCTGGCCCTCCAGCGGGATCGCTGTCAACGGCCGGAAATCGCCGGGGCCGAGCCAGACCTGCTTGAGCGCGTCCACGACGGTGTCCCACTGGCGGCGTTGCTCAGCAAGCTCAGCCAGCCCGCTGTCGGTGATGCGGTAATACTTGCGCCGCCGATCCCCAGCGACCGACTGCCAGTTCGACTCCACGTGCCCGAGGCGCTCAAGCCGGTGCAGCAGGGGGTAGAGCAGTCCCTCGGTCCAGTCCAGCTCTCCACCGGACAGCTGGTTGATCCGCTTGAGGATGGCGTAGCCGTAGCTCTCCCCCTCGGCGAGGATGCCCAGCACCATCGGTGTCGCCGAGGCAGCGACGAGATCCTTGGTGACCCTCACGAGACCTCCCCGAGCTCACACCCTAGGACTATGATGCATAGTAGCTCTAGGTATGGGTCGGCGCAAGGAACCGCAGCCCGCCAGCAAATGGATCGACGGGTGCGGAGCGGACCGGCGCGCCTGCGGTGGGCCCTGCCGGACCTGGGCCCACCGCGGCATCGGCGTTGTCAGACCTGGCCGCACGACCCCTGGCTGGCGAACGGCAGGTTGGCGTACCGGGAGACGTCGTGCGACGTCAAGGATCCGTCAGCGGCGGCCCGCAGAACCGCCATGGTCGGAATCCGGAACAGGTTTTCGAGCTGACCGTTGCTCTTCTGGCCGACCGAGCGGACCTCGTAGAAGATGGCACCCAGGGTGGGTGCCTGCGCCACGGGCTGCTCCCCCGCGGGAGCCGTCCCGCCCATGAGCATGCGGCTGAGCACGGCGTTGGTGATGTCGATCAGCGGGTAGTGCGCGACGTTGGCGAGTCCGTAGCGGCTGAGTGCGTCGACGCTCACCATGGCCATCTGGCGGTTCGTGAGCCACTGCTCGGCCGTCATCCGTGACGGGTCGATGGATCGGGCGCCGATCTGAAACTGGTTGAGCTGGTCAGTGCCGTTGATCACGGGAGCCTGGCCCATGTGGTGCAGATCGAGCGCCAACTGCGGGGCCTTCTGGCGCCACAGCCGCCAGAAGGCGGCGGACTCCGGCTGGGCGAAGTTCTCCCAGTCGCGGTTGAGGTCGACGCGGTTGGGGGTCGTGCTCTGCCGGATGTTCGCCTCGGAGCCGTCGGGGTTGTACATCGGGATCACCACGACGGTGAGCTTCTCGCGGATCAGGCGTGCCTCCGGGGACCCACTGGCGAGGTGATCGAGGATCTGGAGCACCGCCTCGGTGCTGTGCAGCTCATTGCCGTGGATCCGCGCCTGCAGCCAGAAGGTCATCGGACCGCTGCCGACCGTCGCGTACAGCAACTCCCGCCCCTCGCCGGAGGTCCCCGCCGAGTCGACCCTGACCAGTCCCCGGCTGGTCCGCTCGATCCGATCGAGCACCTGACGGACATCGTCGTAACCGGCGACGCTGGACAGGCTCACATTCTGGCTGGGCTGCAGGCATGGACCGCCTGGCAGATGTGTCGGGTTGGCGGAGGCCGGCGGGGCGCCGGTCAGGACGGTGGCTAGCAGACCGGCCGTGGCGAGCGCGGCGAGGCTTCTACGCATCGATGCTCCTTGCGATCGGTTGGAGGCGAGTCACAGTGGCTGGTGACTTGACGCCTTCGTATCCCGGCCTCACCGCCGTGAACAAGTCTTGTCTTTGCCAAGGGATCGGGTTAGCAGGGTCGCCGGAGGACCTCGAAGACCTCGGACATACGGGGACCGGTCGCGTGGTCGACGCCGGTGGGCGAGCCAGGATCTGGCTGACCCACCGGCGTTCCATGCCGGCCATGGTTCCCGTACGGGTGGTCAGCCCGCGGAGCACCTATCAGGTGTCGGGCATGACCTGCGGCGGCTGCGCCAAGAAGGTGACCGGGCGCGTCTCCGAGATCACGGGCGTGACCGATGTGCAGGCCGACGTGGCCGCGGGCACCATCACCGTCCTCAGCGAAAACCCGCTGGACACCGCCGAGGTCCGCGCCGCCGTGCAGCGGGCCGGCTACCCGCTCGCGGACTGACCCGCAGGCACGCCCGCATCCCCGTGGAGCCGTCTGGCGCCCTGGGGATGCGGCCTGCAATCCGTCCCGGCGACGAGGAGACCGACCTGACCGCCAACGATTTACGGCAGCTTCCTGGTCGAGCCCACCGATGACCGACTACGAGCCCACCTCAACAGCTGCGGCGACATTGGGACAAGAAGGTGACTTCCGAGCTGTCGTTGATCGGTCCTCGCGTGGTCGCTGAGTGCAGCACGCTAACGCTATGAACCGCCCGGCTGCGTTCCTCACTGACCCGCCGAAGAGTTCGGCGGTGACCGCCGCCTACGAGGCCGATGTCACCTCCGACGGCTACGTCAACAACCTCACTCGGGTTTGGTGCTGGCGTCCTGACGTGCTGGCATCCTTCCAGGCCCTGCGTGCCGATCTCCTGGCCGGCTCAGCCCTGTCGCCGAGGGAAGTAGCCGTGATGGTTGCTGCCACCGCCGCTGCCCGCGGCGACGCTTACTGTGCACTGGCGTGGGGATCCAGGCTGGCCGAACTCATTGACGAGGCGACCGCCGCAAGGGTGCTGCAAGGCGTGGACGGTGACCTGTCCGAGCGGGAGGCCGCACTCGCCGGTTGGTCCCGCCAGGTCGTCCAGGATCCGAATGCCACAACCGAGGCCCACGTGGAGCGTTTACGCGACGCGGGCCTCAACGACCAGGAGATCTTCGAGGCGACGACCTGGATCGCGTTCCGGCTGGCGTTCTCCACCATCAACGACGCGCTCGGAGCACGGCCTGATCCGCAGCTTGCCGAGAGGGCGCCGCAGCTCGTCCGGGAAACCGTCACCTACGGCCGCCAGGTCTAGGCCCGCACCGGGGACACAGAGCCGTCAGCGAGCGGGTTGAGGCGGGCCTTCAGCAGGCAGAACTCATTGCCCTCAGCGGGGCTGGCTCACGGCGAGAATGTTGCCTTCGCTGTCCTTGAACCAGGCGCCACGCATCGTCGGCAACTCTGCAACGCCGTTGACGGTCTTGAGCCCAGGGATGTCGTACTCCTCGAACGTCACGCCGCGCCCTCGCAGGTCCGCCACTTCGGCGTCGAGGTCAGCGACCAGCCAGGCCGCCAACGTGTGGGGCGCCTGCCCGGCATTGGAGGTGGGATAGATGAAGAACTGCGTTCCACCGGACTCGAAATGAACGGCGTCCTCGGCTTCCCGCGAAATCGTCAGGCCCAGCGTGTCGCGATAGAAGCGCTTGGCCCGTTCCATGTCGCCCGCCGGAATGGCCGCCTGCACCGGTGCGTCTGTCAACATGATGGCTCACCTCCTGCGACAGCGTAACCAGCACCAGGCCGGCACGGTTCCGCTTTGTCCGGGTCCGGTACCGTCACCGACAACCCCACGCTCTGGCGAACCTCTGCGACCCGGTCATGGCAGCGATCGTGGCCCTCGTCATCGCCCGCGACAAACCGCGTACGCCGCCGCACACGGCCGGCACCGCCCGGTTCCCGCTCGTCGGCGAGGGCGCAGCCATGGCAGGGCAGCCCACCAGCGCCTGAGGCCGTCCGCAAGGTCGTGACCCAAGGAGTAAGCGACTCATCGGCGATCGCCATCGGGTACTGGTCCCGGTTCCACCGGCGGATCGATGGTGTTCGTGGAACGATGGAAGACGTGGGAACTGCCAAAACAACTATGCCTGCTATCTCGCCACTGGCTGGCGAGCCGATCAAGCGTGCCGATGCCGAGCGGCTCGCGGGAGTGCTGAAGGCATTCGCCGACCCGGCCCGACTGCGGCTGCTCAGCCTGATCCAGTCCGCCCCGGAGGGCGAGGCGTCCGTGAGTGACCTCACCGCGCCGCTGGAACTCTCCCAGCCGACCGTGAGTCATCACCTTCGGATCCTCACCGAGGCCGGCCTGCTCGAACGCGAGAAACGCGGCGTTTGGGCGTACTACCGGGTGGTGCCGTCCGCGATCGCGGCGATAGCCGACCTGTTGACCCCACCGCGCAAGCGGGCGACGAAGAGGACTCGCTGAGGGCCGCTGTCGAGCACCACGCGCGTCGTCGCGGACGGGCAGGATGATTCGGGATGCATCCCCCCTCGCCTCGCAGTGTCCTTTCGCGTACGCCACCGGTGGTGCCCGCCGACCGTGGGGTCCGCGGGCGCCATCCTGGAGGTGGTCATCAGCTGGCGCAGCAACCGCTGGTCAGGGGGTCGACGCTGATCAGGTTCAGCGGTGCGGACAGCAGGCCGCCGGAGCTTGCGGTGGCGAGGGCCTTGCCGACCGGCTCGGGGCTGGTGCCGCAGCAGCTGTCGGTGCCGGAGGAGTCGGCGGAGTTGCTGTTGCAGACTCCGGTCTCGGGCAATTCGAGCTGGACGTTGCGGCGGCGGTCCAGTCGCCGGCGACGGCGGAGCGGACCTGCTCGTAGCCGGTGGCCATGCGGAAGGTGGGCGGCCGGCCGTAGCTCTTCATGCCGACGGCGTGGTAGCCGGGCTCGGGGTGGGCGAGCTCGCCGACCCCGTGCGGGGGGAAGGTGCCGCAGGAGTGCTCGGTCCACGGCGGCGGCCGAGTGTCAGGTGATGGTGGGGCTGCGGCGTTCGAGGAGGATGACGTCGCGCCAGTGGCCGTGGTGGCGTCCGACGCGTTCGCGGGTGCCGATGACCCGGAACCCGGCGCGCTGATGCAGGGCGAGGCTGGCGGCGTTCTCGGGGAAGACGCCGGACTGGATGGTCCAGATGCCGGCGGCCTCGGTCGACGTGATCAGGGCACCCAGGAGAAGTCGGCCGGCGCCACGCCCCTGGGCGGCGGGGTCGATGTAGACGGAATGCTCGACCACGCCCGCGTAGACGGCGCGGGCCGAGGTGGGCGAGACGGCGACCCAGCCGACGACGGCACCGTCTGCGTCGATGGCTACGAACCGGTGTTCGGCCAGCTTGCCGGCGTCGAACGCCGCCCAGGTCGGCGCGGTGGTCTCGAAGCTGGCGTTGCCGCTGTCGAGGCCGGCCTGGTAGATGGCGAGGACCCGGTCGGCGTCGTCCGCCGTCATGGGGCGGACGGTGACGTCGGCCATCAGCAGCCTCCCTCCGGCTGCGGAGCCGGGCGACCCATCACCACGTCGGCGGCCGACGGGAAGCAGCCGACGCAGGTGTCATTGATGCGGTAGCGACGGGCGGTGCCGACGGGCTGGATGAACACGAACCGCACCTCGGTGCGGATCTTCAGGTGTTGGGAGACAGTGGACTGGGCCAGTCCAATCGCGATGGAAGTCTAGCGACTCACCATCCGGGACCTGGGCGGCTACGTCGCGGCCCAGGTTCTCGGCGCGATCGCCGGATCGGTGCTGGCGAACCTGATGTTCGACCTCGCCGCCGTTGACTTCTCCCCCAAGGACCGCGCTGCGGGCCACCTGTGGCTCGGTGAGGTCGTCGCCACGGCCGGGCTGACCTGGACCAGATGCGGACCGCTCACCGTCAGGAGACGGGCATACATGACCGCAGCGTCCGCCGCACCCCCGAGACTTGGCAGAGTGACCGCGTGACAGACGAGCACGGCCATGACGAACCCGACCCCAATCAGCTGCCCCGGACACCAACTCTGAAAATCGCGAGGCAGTTGGCACAGGAGTTGGCAGGGGTGGCGACCGTGGAGGTCGACACCATCGAGGGCAGGATATCGGTGGCCGTCACACCGCGTAACCCCGATGCTCGTGCCTTCGGATGGACGGACTTCTCCGATGAACTCATCCTCGGGGTCGGTGACTACGGCGGCCGATGGGAACTGGAAGCCGGCCCTGAAGACGTCGCCCTGCTCGAGGACATCGCCCGCTCAGTGATCGCCGGCAGGGTCCGGGAGGTGTTCGCTCCGGGCCGCTCGGCCGTCTCGGTCACACTCGCCGATGGATCAGTGGAGACCGAGATCGGAGGCGAAGCGCCTGCCGGCTGCCTACCGCTACCCTTCTGGCGGCGTTGGTCCCGCAGCGTCCAGTACGCGCCGTACAGGTAACCCGGCGTGAGCGGTCTCGCCAACCTATTTGATCATCGGTCGAGACCTCGCAGTGCCAGGCAGGTTCCACCAATTGGGCCGTTCGGCAAAGGCGGCGGCGCGCTCCGCTACGCGGGGCGGTCCTGCCGGGGTTGGCCCGTCCGGTAGGTTTCGCAGGCCAGGTTGACGAGTTCGGTGAGGTGGGCGGGTGGGTCGTCCTTCCACCACGCCAGCCAGACCGGTATCGGCTGGGCGTCGCGGACGGCGCGGTACGCCACCCCGGGTCTGGGGTTCTGGTTGGTGGTGGCCTCGGAGGTGATGCCGACCGCCTGGCCGGCGGCGATGAGGGTGAGCCACTCGTCGACGCCGTGCGTGGTGCGGGTGGTCGTGGGTTCGGCACCTGGCGGGAACAGGGCGGTTGTGGTGGTGCCGGTGCGGCTGTCGATGGCGACGGTGTACCTGGCCAGGTCGGCGGTGCGTACCGATCGTCGCCGGGCCAGCGGGTTGTCGGTGGCCACGGCGGCGTAGCGGGCCTCCACGCCGAGGAGCGCCGTGTCGAAACGGGGATCGGCCAGGTGCCGGCGGATCACGGCGACGTCGGCGGTGCCTTCGCTGAGCCCGGCGGTCGGGGTGTTGGACTGGACGAACACCAGCGGCACCTGGGGGTGGGCGGCGGCCCACGTCTTCTGCAGCCGTCTGGTGTGTTTGCCCAGCGCCGCCCAGGCATAGCCGACGCGCAGCTCGGTGCGGGACTCCTCGACGATCCGTTGCAGGTGGGCGACCTCGTCGAGTACCCGGCGGGCGGCGGCGACGACGCGGGTGCCGGTGGGGGTGAGCGAGACGTGCCGGGTCGTTCGCTGGAGCAGGCGAGCGCCGAGCGTCGCCTCCAAGGCGCTGACGGAGCGTGAGACCGCCGCCTGGGAGACGCCCAGGACCGCCGCCGCGTCGGTGAAGGTGCCGACGTCGACCACCGCGACGAGGGTACGGAGCTGACGCAGCTGCACATCCGTACGCCAAGCGTATAACTTCGGCGGCTAGTGCATTTCTCGTATCAGTCGGTGCGGGTCGACACTGCCCTCATGACCGTGAAGACGGCAGGTGAAGTTGCTGCTCAGGGGCTCTGCCAACCGGCTGGAGCCGACCGTGGACCGCTGCTGGGCGGGATCGCCACGATGACCGGAAGTGCGGCGAGCAGCCAGGTCGGGGCGGCCCTGGCTGCGCACGCGTTCGCCACCCTCGGGCCCGCCGGGGTCGTCGCCGTGCGGCAGTTCGTCGCGGCGGCCGTGCTACTGCCGGCCGTACGCCCGAACCTGCGCCGCTTCACCTGGGCGCAACGGTGGCCGACCCTGCTGCTCGGGCTGGTCTTCGCCACGATGAACCTCAGTCTCTACACCGCGATCGACCGGGTCGGGCTCGGCCTGGCCGTCACCCTGGAGTTCCTCGGCCCGCTCGCCGTCGCCCTGGCCGGTTCCCGAACCCGGCTCGACCTGCTCTGCGCGGCGGGCGCCTGCGTCGGCGTGTACGTCCTGGTCCTACCGGGTCCGGCCAGCGACTACCTCGGAGTGGGGCTCGGCCTGCTCGCGGCGGCGTGTTGGGCGGCGTACATCCTGCTCAACCGGCTCGTCGGGGCCCGCCTGCCGGGCTTGCAGGCACCTGCGGCGGCGACCCTGGTGTCTGCGCTGCTCTACCTGCCGGTCGCGGCGATCCTGCTCGCGCAGGGACGACTGGCCGGTACCGCGATCTTCTACGCCGTCGGTGCGGGCATCCTCAGCTCGGTGGTGCCCTACGCCGCCGACCTGGTCGCGCTGCGTACCGTGCCGGCCCGCTTCTTCGGCGTGTTCATGAGCGTCCACCCGGTGCTGGCCGCGCTGGCCGGCCTCGCCCTCCTCGGCCAGGTTCTGGAACCGCACGAGTGGCTCGGCATAGCCATCGTCGTGTCGGCCAACGCCCTGGCCGTCCAGACCGCCTCGACCGCCAAGCCGCGGCACGCCGCGACGACCCGTGCCGGGGCCGCTCTGGATCGAGTTACGGCGGGAGGAATCATCCGGGGCCGGCTCAGCCGAGGATGAACGGGAGCTTGGCGACCAGCTCGCCCAGTTCGACCTTTTCCGCGTCGGTCAGCGCGCGGCGTCCGGTGCCGACGAGCAGCGCGTCCCGGTCGGAGAACGACGCGGGGAACGAGGCCCCGGCGATCTTTTCCAGCAGCTCGCGTGACCAGGCGAGCCCCTCGGCCGGCGGGTCCGCCGCGCCGGGGAGATGCGCGATCAGGTCGAGGTGGTGCAGCGTCCACTCCAGGACGTAAGCGGACAGGTAGTCGTCCACGGTGAGGACCTCGCCACGCGTGCCGACCCGGACCGCCGGGTCGGCGAGTTCGGCGGCGCGTCCGGCGGCGGAGCCGACGTCGTCGAGGTGGAACTTCAGCAGCCACGGATCCTCGTAGGCGGCGGCCAGCCGGACGATCAGCGCGTCGAGCGGGTCCTCGCCGGTCGGCGGCGTTTCGGCTACGTCCCAGTAGGACACCGCGTTCCGGGTCGGTTCCGTTTCGGCGGGGGTCACGAGGGTGATCAGGACGTCCTGAGCGTCGATGATCAGGTGGCAGACCAGGTCCCGCACGAGCCAGCCGGTACATCCGGACGGCTGTGCGAAGTCCCCGTCCGGGAGTTCGGCGACCGCCGTGCGCAACGCTGCCCAAGAGCGTGAGAAGAGATCCACTACGGCACGGTATTGCCGGACCGGGGCGGTGTCGAGGGCGACACCGTCGGGCGCGTACAGATGCCGCCGGCGCTCAGGCCAGGAGACGGTCCGGCCGGCACGGCGGGCCCGTCTCCTGGCCTGCACCGCGGCTCCGCGCGGGGACGATCATGCGTCCCCGCGCGGGGGCGGTCAGGCCGCCGGCCGGTCAGGCGTCCGCGATCGGGCTGGTGCCCAGGCGGACGTTGTCGATCGCCCAGTACCAGTTGTTGCCAGCATTGAAGATCCGGAAGTTGACCTTCGCCGACGTGGCCCCGGCCGGGACGGGACAGGAGAGCCGGACGAGCCGGTTCTCCTGGTCCTGGCCCTGGTTGGTGTTCCCGGAGGTGGCGCTGCTGTAGTGCAGCAGCTGGACCTTGTCGCCGGTGTCGAACTGGACGGTGACCTCGGCCTCCTGCGGGCTCTCCTGCCGGTAGTGGGAGTCGAAGCCCAGGTGGAGGGTGGAGGTGCCCGATGGGATGGCCACCGCCGGGGTGGTCAGGGTCGAGTCGAACCGGCCCCGGCCGGACGGGCTGCCGGTGTCGTCCCAGTCGTCGGGGTCGGCGACCGCGACGACGCCGAGAGAGCGGCTGAAGTTGGGGCGGTTCTGCCCGCCGGGGAACCAGAACTGCTTGGACAGGAAGGTCCAGCCCTGCAGCTCCCGGGTGCCCTGCGGCATGGCCGGCGCGTTGGTGACCATCCAGCCCTCGGGGGTGGTCCGGGTCCAGCCGAGCAGGCCGGGCCGGCTGAGGTCGGCCGCCGGGGCGAGCGCGGGGACGACGGACTCGAAGTCCTCCGCGAGCAGGTAGCCGGTCATGACCGGCCCGGTCTTGGCGGACAGGGACGCCGTCGCCTGCTGGGCATTGCCGCTCAGGTTCGCCGCGACAGTCGCCTTGAGGCTGCCGGAGACGCGCGCCGCCGAGGCGGGCGCGACGACGTCCCACTCCAGCCGGGCGGAGGAGCGGGCCGGAACGGCCGTCGGCGCGTCGCCCCTGGGGGTGGCGGTCCAGCCCGTCGGGAGGGCCAGCGTGGCGGCCAGGTTGGTAAGCGGGGTGGCGCCGGCATTGGTGACGGTGGCGGTCAGAGTGACCGGCCTGCCCGGCGAGATCACGGTGCCGTCGGTGCCGGGCGAACTCGCCGGACCGGTCAGCGAGACGCTCATCGCCGGGGCGACCCGGGAGCGGACACGTGCGTCGGCGAGCCTCAGCAGGCCGTTGCCATCGCCGTGGGCGGCGACCACCAGGCTGCCCGCGGTGGCGTTCGGGGCGGGCGTGACGGTGAAGCGCACATCGGCCGAGTCCCCGGCGGCAACCACCGTCGGCGCCGCGGCGGCCCGTTCGACCGTCCAGCCGGAGGGGGCGAGCAGGGCGACCGAGAGCCGGTCGAGCTTGGCGTCGGCCTGGTTCCGCACGGTGACGACGACATCGGCCGGGCTACCCTGCGCGAACGGCGTGTCCAGGGAGGGCAGCGGCTCCGGCAGGGTGATCGCCGCGGCCAGCGCCGGGGCGGTACCGGTCGCCGGGTCGGTGACGCCGGGCCTGCCGTCGGCCAGGCGGCCGGTCATCCGGCGCAGGAACGCCGGGTCCCCCTGGTCGACGACCACGACGTCGTACCAGCCGTGATCGGGGAGGTGGATCGGCACGGTCTGGGTCTCGCCGGGCGCGAGGGTGACGCTCTGGACATGGTCGCCGGGGTTGCGCGGGTAGACCGACTCGCCGACGAGGAGCGTGCGGGTGGCGGTGGAGGGGTTGGCGCACCGGACCTTCACCTGGCCGGGGACGGCCTGCTCGATCAGGTACGCCTCGGCGCCAACACCGGTGCCGCGCAGCTCCCAGACGGACCAGCCGGGGCCAGTGACCTGCAGGTCGTAGCCGTCGGCGTCGTACCCGACGGTGTTGTCGGCGGTCCCGCCCGCGGCGACGGTCCACCCGCGCGGGGCGGTGCCGTCACCCGGGTAGGCGGTGAACGTTGCGGCGGTGGTGCCCGCGTTGCCGAGCCGGAGGCGGACGCCGGAGCCGGTGACGTCGGCCCGCAGGGACAGCCGGTACGGCGAGGGGCGCGTCGGGCGGGTGCCGGCCTCCTGCTCCGGGAGCGACTGGTTCTTCGGCGGTACGGGGTTCCAGCGGCCGACCGCCGACGGCACCGGGCCGGGCTGCTCCAACTTGGGCTGCGCGTATCCGCGGTTGAAGTCGAAGGCGGAGGTCAGGTCGCCGAACACGCCGCGGCGCCAGGCGCTGATGTTGGGCTCCTGGACACCGGTCCACTTCTCCAGGAACCGGATGACCGAGGTGTGGTCGAACGCCTCCGAGCAGACGAAACCGCCCACCGTCCACGGCGAGACGACCGTCATCGGCACCCGTGGGCCGGGGCCGACGGGGAGGCCGTTGAACCAGTCGTCGCTGTTGCCGGAGTCCGGCCGGGGCTCGACCGGGGCCGGCACGTGGTCGAAGTAGCCGTCGTTCTCGTCGAAGTTGATGAACAAGGCCGTCTTCGACCAGGTCTTCGGGTCGCTGGCGATGGCGTCGAGAACGTCGTAGATGAGGTTGGCGCTGCCGACCGGGGTGGAGGAGCTGGGGTGCTCGGAGAGCGCCGCCGTCGGAACCAGCCAACTCACCTTCGGCAGCGTGCCGTTCTTGATGTCGGTCCTGATCCGCTGGACGAGGGTGTTCGGCTCGGAGCGGTAGGCACCCCGCATGAACAGCCGGCGTTCCGCCTTGGTCAGCGCGTCGACACCCTGCTGGAACTGGGCCAGTGCGGCCTTCCGCTGGTCCGCGGTCTTGCCCCACAGGCCGTCGTAAAACTGCTCGGTGGTCGAGTACTGGCCGCTGACCTTGGCGAGGATCTTCCGGCCGATCTCCTTCCAGGGCCGGAAGTACTCCACCGCGTTGTCGGTGAAGTTGTCCCACTCCTGGTAGATCTGCCAGGAGACGCCGGCGGCCTCCAGGCGCTCGGGGTACGTCGTCCAGTCATAGCCCGCGTGGGTGTAGGAGTAGGCGGCGTTGGTGACCGCCCGGTTGACGCCGTCCGGCTCGTAGCCGGTCGTGCCGGTCCACAGGTAGTTGCGGTTGGGGTTGGTCGAGCCGTAGACCGAGCAGAAGTAGGCGTCGCAGATGGTGAAACGGTCGGCCAGTTCGTACTGGAGAGGGATGTCGCGGCGGTCGTAGAAGGCCATGGTGCTCTGGCCCTTGGCCGCGATCCAGTCGTTCCACCAGCCGTTCGCCCGGGCCTGGTTGGCGTCGGAGAAGCCGTGCGGGAGCGCACCGAGGTACTGGATGTCGCTCTCGCGGCGGCCGGCCTCGACCGCCGCCTGCCGGGCCGAGAACGGCAGGACCTTGCCGCCACCGGACCGCGGCTGCTCGAAGGCGGTGGCCCCGGTGGGCAGACGCAGCGGCGTACGGTCGCCGAAGCCGCGCACACCCTTGAGGGTGCCGTAGTAGTTGTCGAAGGAACGGTTCTCCTGCATCAGGATGATGACGTGTTCAATCGCATCCATACCGCCGGGTGGCAGCGGCGCGGCCATCGCCTTCAGCAGTGACGGGGGCAGAAAAGAAAGGGCGGCGCCACCGGCGACGGCGCCGAGAAGCCGGCGGCGGGAGATGTCAGACATGGTGCGGAGAGTAGGTCGCTCCGGTAGCACGAGGTAACCCTTGAGTTACGAGTCTTCGTTGACTGTTCAAGGATCAACGTGGAATGTTCCATCGGCTGTATAGCCACGTTCTCCGTCACACCCGTTCTTCGTCGCCCACGCGGCAACGGCCGGGCCGAGAACGGAACCGGCCGCCGGACGCGAGGTCCGACGGCCGGTTCCTGAGTGGCGCGGGGAGTCAGCTGGTGAAGCGGATCTTGTCCCGGCGACGGCGCAGCGCCATCAGCAGGACACCGCCGCCGATCAGCGCAAGGCCGGTGAGCGAGATGCTCGTGGCAGCCACACCGGTTATCGGCAGGCCGCCCTCGCTACCGCCGCCACCGGTGCCGCCAGCCACGGATGAACCCGAGGCACCCGGGGTGCCGGAAGGATTCTCGGAGGGGTTCTCCGAACCGCCCGGGGTCGACGGGTTCCGCGACGGCGACTCCGAGGAGGCGCATGGCTTCAGCCAGAACACCTTGTGCTTGCCGTCGGCCGACTTGCCGCCGATCAGCTCCACGTCGAGCTTGATGTGGTAGCCCTGCTGCTTCTGCGTGAGACCGGACAGGTCGAGGTCGTTGGCGGAGAGCCGGATGACCTCGTCGTGGTCGTTCTCCGCGCCGGAGGCCGGATCGTTGCTGATCAGAACGTTCTGCCGAGACCAGACGATCTTGTCCTTCGGCGTGCTCGACGGCGGCTGCGCCCAGAGGGTGAGGTTCGCCTTCTGGTTCTCGTCGAAGTTGAAGAACTCGAGCTCGAACCCGCAGGTGACGTGCGGCTCGTTGTCGACCTTGTCCGAGAAGGGCATCCCGTCGATCTTCACGGTGCCGTTGTCGCCCGGCGGGTTGTGCGGGTTGCCGGTGGCCCAGGCCGGGGCGGCAATCCCGAGCAGGGCCGTGGCGGCGGCTGCGGTGAGGGCCGCGCGCGCCACGCGCCGACGCTGTCGCATGAGGAATCCTCCGAAAGTGGTAGAGGGGACGGCACATGATCGCACACCCGGCAGGACCGTCGATATTGGATGTTCCGGGTGCGACGACGTGTCGAAGGCGGAGGCCGAGGAAGGCCACGTCCAGGGGGTTGGTGCGTTTTGCCATGATCACCCCCGGATCGCCGTTTGTCCATACGGTATGTATGCTCGCTGACCGAGACCTACCCCTCCAACTCATGCCAACCCGCCCATTCGTCCCGGGTGACGCTGGCCAGATCGGAGCGACATGGCCTGCTCACACGTGCGGGAATGCCCCCTCTTCCCGCTGCTCAACGCAAGCTTGCGCGACTGGCGGAACTACTACTGCGACAGTGCGGAGGGTTGGCAGACGTGTGCTCGGTTCAAGCTGTCCCGCACGGGGCAGCTCGTGCCGATCACGCTCCTGCCGAATGGAGTCGACGCGTCACACCTGAGACGCACTCCCGCCGCTGGCGGGTCAGGCCCGGCCGGTCCGCCACCGGCGCCGTCACGGTTCAATCCGGGGTCTTCGCAGCGGTTTGAGCCGGTGCCGGTCCGGGAGTCCAACCCGGTACCGGCAGCCGCTCAAGGCGTCAACACCGGGTCACCCGCACCGGGTCCGCA